>CAZQAP010000153.1:0-7299 GCA_964591365.1 uncultured Planctomycetales bacterium | reverse complement strand
TTCTCTTGCCAGCCATTCTCCTGAAAGCGGGAAGAACAAGAGATCAACCGCGGAGGAGGCGGAGAGCGCGGAGTACGCGGAGAAGAAAAAGACAAGAAGAGGACCGGCATTCCGCCTTCGCGGGTTTTCTCCTCTTGGTTTTTTCGGCGCTTCCGGGTTTTGTGTGCAGAATGGCATTTTCGGGGGTTTTCGAGGAGGTTCTCCTCTGGGTTGGAAGGGGGGCCCAGGAGCCGCCGGGCGGAGCGGAGGGGTCTTCCAAGAAAAAAGGGGGCTTCAGGATTTCGTGTGGGTTCCTCTCTTCCCGGTCAGGACCCGGGTCTCCGGCGGATTTTCCTCCCCTCCCCACGACCGGTTTCCGCTTCTCCTGCCAGCCATTCTCCTGAAAGCGGGAAAAACAAGAGATCAACCGCGGAGGAGTCGGAGAGCGCGGGGTACGCGGAGAAGAAAAAGACAAGAAGAGGACCGGTATTCCGCCTTCGTCGGTCTTCTTTGCTTGTTCTTTTCTTCTCCGCGTCTCCGCGTCTCCGCGGTTCATCGTTCTTCTTTCTTCGGAGATCCTCGTCTCCCATGGTTCCCCGGCACCGGGCAGACCCCTCCGACCCTCCCGACGGATTCCGGAAGCCCCGAGAACCCACACGAAATCCTGGGGCCCCAGGTCTTGTCCTTCAGGGCGGGAGCCCCACCCGGGATTTATTTCCCCGGCTTGCGGAAGCGTTCCGCTTCCTGCGGGCGGCCCCAGGCGTCATAGAGTTCGGCCAGGCGCAGGGAGGCTGCCTGAACGCTTTCCCCGGATTCCGGTTCCAGGGTCTTGAGCGTCTTGAAACCGGAGAGGAGCAGCCCTTCGGCCTCATCGAAGCGTTGCAGGCGGGCCAGAGCCGTGCCGAGAAGAACCTCCATGCGCGCCAGGCTCCAATCGTCCGGAGGGTCTTCCCCGCGGTAGATCCCCAGGCTTTCCCTCAGGAGCGGCTCGGCGCTCTTCGGATCCTCGCGATCGTCCAGAAAAAGCCCGCCGAGGAGATCCAGCAATTCCGCCAGGGCGGGATCGCTGGGAGACAGCCGGGCGCGCTGTTTGGCGAGAATGCTCTTCAGCAGGGTCTCGGCGCGGTCGTAGTCCCCTTCGCTTTCAAGAACGGTCGCCAGATTGGTTTCCAGCCGCAGGACGGTGGGATGCTCATCTCCCAGGCGCGGCCGGACGATCTCCAGGGCCTGTTCATAGAGCCGGCCGGCCTCCTCCGTCTCTCCCTTGTCGTAGAGGACCCCGGCCAGATTGTTGAGGCTTCCGGCAACGTGGGGGTGGTCCGGGCCCAGCAGCTTGCGGCGCATTTCAAGCGCTTCCCGGTGGCTTTTCTCGGCTCCATCAAGATCCCCTGCGGCCTGCTGGATCATGCCCAGGTTGTTCAGATTGGTGGCGACCTTGGGGTGTTCCGGACCGTAGACGGATTTCTGGATGGCAAGCGCCTTGCGGATGTAATCCTCGGCCTGCCCGGGCTCTCCATCGGCGAAGGCGATCCCCCCCAGGTTGTTGAGGGTCATGGCGATCTTCTCGTGGAGCTGGGAGACCCCCGGATCCCCGGATGGCAGGTCTTCCAGCAGGGTGCTCTCCCGGTCCAGGAGGTCCTGGTATTCCTTCCGGGCCCCCTCAAGGTCTCCGGATTGGTAGAGGGTGAGGGTGCGCGCATTGCGGGAAGCCAGGGTGTCCAGGGCGTCGGGCCCGAGCAGGCGCGTGCGGATGGCAAGGGCTTTCTCGTGGGCCGCCAGGGAACCCGTGTAATCTCCCATTCGCCGCAGGCCGATTCCCAGCCAGTGGAGAGTGTCGGCCAGGGACAGCTCGTTTTTCCCGGGCCGGTCCGTCATCAAGTCCCGGGCCCTCGCCAGCATGTCCGTGCCCCGCTCATCCAGGTGCAGGCCCAGGAAAGCGCGCCCGATCCCTTCCATCAGCCGGGCCCGGATTTCGGGCTCCTTGGCCAGCTCCGCATCCTTGTCGATCTGGCCCGCCTGCTGTTCCAGGAGTTCGCGGGCGGTGACGGTTTCGCCCGGGTTTTCGAACGGATCGGCGACCTCGTAACCCTTGAGCATGAACTCCACCGTGCGTTTCGCCGTCTGGGCCTCCTTGCGCGCACGGGAGGCTTCCGCTGCCGCAATGCGCGCCTGCCGGGCCGTCGCCAGGATGCCCCCGATCAGGGAGAGGAAGACCAGGGTCGCGGCTCCGACGCCCAGCTTGTGACGGCGGATGAAGCGCGAGGTCCGGTAGGCCACCGTGTCCGGGCGGGCCGTGACCGGAAGCCCCTCGAGGTAGCGCCGCAGGTCCTCGGAGAAATCGCTGACGGATGGGTAGCGGCGTTCCGGTTCCTTGCGCAGGGCCTGCAGCACGATGGCGTCCAGGTCGCCCGAGAGGTGCGCGCGAAGCTGCACGGGTTCCTGGCCGCGGGCGCGGCTGATGGACTCGGGAGTGCGGGTCACCCGGGTGGTTCCATCCCGCGTGGTCTCCTCCCTGGGCCGCACGACCACAGTGCTCGGCCGGGGGGGATTCTCGCTTCCTACGACGCGCTCGATTTCGGTGCGGCTGCGATTCTTGAAACGGTAGGGCCGGTGGCCGGTCAAAAGCTGGTAGAGGATCACTCCCAGGGAGTAGACGTCGGTGGCGGTGGAGACCGCTTCCCCGCGGACCTGTTCGGGACTGGCGTATTCCGGGGTCATCAAGGAGAGCGGCCCCAGCGTGGCTCCCACCGCGGGGCCGGCGAATTCCGGATCGAGGATCTTGGCGATCCCGAAGTCGAGCAGTTTCGGGATTCCGTCCGGGCTCACCAGGATGTTCGCCGGCTTGAGATCCCGGTGGATGATCAGCTTCTGGTGGGCATACTGGACCGCGGAACAGACCGAACGGAAAATGTCCAGGCGGGCACGCGTGCTGAGCCGGTGTTCGTCGCAGTAACGGTCCAGGGGCAGCCCTTTCACGTATTCCATGACCAGGAAGGGCTGTCCTTCCGGGGTCGTGCCGCCGTCGAGCAGCGAAGCGATGTTGGGATGGTTCAAGCTGGCCAGGGTCTGGCGCTCGGTCAGGAACCGCCGGCGCGCCTCCCCGCTGTCGAACCCGCCCCGCAGGAACTTGACCGCCACCTGTTTTTCGAAGGCCTGGTCCGCGCGCGAGGCCAGAAAGACCGCCCCCATGCCGCCCGAGGCGAGCAGGCGTTCCAGGCGCCAGGCCCCGACGGTGCGGCCCACGAAGGCCCGGGCGGGGTCATCCGGGTCCGCATCCTCTGAAGCGGAAAAATTATCCGCGGCGGGGGCCTCCAGAAAACTGGGGGCCTCGTCGTAGGCCTGGATCAGAGTTTCGACTTCCCTGCGAAGGGCCGCGTCTTCTCCGCACGCCGAAAGCAGAAAAGCGCTCCGTTCTTCGGGCGGCCGCCTGTGGGCGGCATCGAACAGTTTCTTGACCTGCTCCCAGCGTTCAGCGGTCATCGCTTTCCGCGTTTTGCAATTCCCGCAAGAGCCAGGCCTTGGCCACTTTCCAGTCCCTCTCGACCGTGGCGTGGGAAAGAGAGAGGATTTCCGAGACCTCCTCGATGGTGAATCCTCCGAAGAAACGCAGCTCGACGATGCGGGCCTGGCGTTCATCGAGGACCGCCAGGTCATTCAAGGCCCCGTCCAGCGAGGAAAGGAGTTCATCGCGTGCCTCGGGCTGTTCGGGGAGCCCGTCCAGGGAGAAACGGATCCGTCCTCCGCCCCGTTTCTTGGCCTTGCGGCGGCGTGCGTGTTCCACCAGGATTCGGCGCATGGCCTGGGCGGCCAGGGCGAAGAAGTGCGCGCGGTCCTTCACGCTGGCCGCTTTCTGGTCCACCAGCCGCACGAACGATTCGTGAACCAGGGCCGTCGGCTGCAGGGTGTGCCCAGGGCGCTCCCGCACCAGATAGCGGGCCGCCAGGCCGCGAAGATCGTCGTAGACCAGGGGAAAGACCTTCTCCAAGGCGGCGGCATTGCCTCCTTCGACGTCGCGCAGAAGCTGGGTGACTTGGTGCGTGCGGGAGGCGTCCATGGACACCAGGATAAGGGCGAGAGCCGCAGGGCGGCTTTTCAGGGGGGCGGCGGTTCGAGGAGGAAGAGCCCCGGTTCCAGCGGGCCGGCCGCCTTCAGGCCTTGGGGGAATGCCGCCACCGCTTTTTCGAGGACGGCCGACAGGGCCTCCAGGGCGGACTCCCGGTCCGCAAGGCCTGTGAGTTCCCGGTAGGCGATCCAGGCGTCCTCCCCTTGAAGCAGGCGCCGGCCATAGGCCTGCGGGGCCGCGGGTCCCGCTTTCTCCATGAGAAGACGGACCAGAAGGTGCGCTACGGCGTGGAACTCGGGCGGGCGCCCGGTACGGCCTTCGTGGAAGACGATCGGGTCGTCCCAGGCGTCCGCCCGCACGACCGCGGCGGGACCGGGGAGGCCGGTGTCGGGCCGGAACCGGAGGCGTGCGCCGTCCGGAAGCCGGATACCTCCGCGCAGGCCCCAGGCCGCCAGGGGCGGGCCGGCATGAAGCAGGTTGTGACAATCTTCCCTGGCCGGGAGCACGGACAGGGAGAACGCGGCCCACTCGGCAAGTCCTTCGTCGAGCCAGGGCGGAAGGCCGGCCTCTTCCAGCAGATGGTGGGTCAGTTCGTGGCGCAGGTTGGAGCGCAGGGCGGAAGGATCCGCCTCTCGCAGCAAATCGATGCGGCAGGCGGGTTCGGCAAGCCGGAGATGCCGGCCGGTCTCTCCCCGGTCCACCGCCAGGCGGCCGCGGCACCCCGCGCGGCTGGTGCAGAAGAGGTCCAACGGCCGGGGGGGCGGAAGCTCCCCGAGCAGGGCGCCCAGGGCCTCGAGATCCTCCCGGACCCAGGCGGCCAGGCGGGCGGGGAGTTCCGCGGGGAGCGCGGACTCCACGTGACAGCGCACCCGGGCCGATTCCAAAGTGGTCCAGGAGGGCCCGGCACAGGCTTGGGAGACCAGGAGCAGAATCAGGAAACCAGTCGCGCGCATGAGGGTCGGGGGTCAAAATGAAGGCTACCCCATGGGAAATCCGGGTCGCGCCGGGTTCCCCCCGGGGCATGCGGGCCGAAACGGCCCCTTCCCGACCCCTGCTCCCGTGAACTCCCGTCCCTGGACCGCCCTGGGGCTGCGCTGCGGCCTGGCGCTGGCGCTGCTGGAAATCGGCTGTGCATTTTCGGGCCGCTTTTCCGAGCTGGACGGCGTTCTGCGCCCGGCGCTCTTCTTTCTTCTGCCCATGGCGGCTTATGGAATCCTCGGACTCGGGATCGGTGCGCTGGCGGGAGGGCTTTTTCGCGCAGAGGATTCCCGGTCGCGGGGATGGATCCTCCCCGTGGGGTTCTTCTTCCTTCTGGGAGTCCTGGATGTATTCCTCAATCGTGCGGAAGTGCGCAGTGCGCCGCTCCTCCCCGCCCTGTTCCTCCTTGCCGGCCTGGTCTTGGTGGCCGCGCCCCCGTTCACCCGGCCCGCCTTCCAGCGCCCGGCGCTGCGCTGGGGGAAGGGGATCGTCCTGGCGGGCCTGGTCGCAACGCTGGCGTGGCTGTTCGGAGCCCCCGGCCCCGTGCGCTGGGAGCGGAAGAACGCCCCTTCCGCGGCCGGACGTCCCAACCTCGTGCTGGTCACCTGGGATACGGTGCGGGCCGACGTGCTGCCGCTCTACGGGGGCACTGGAATCGAGACGCCCCATCTGGACGCCTTCGCCGAACGGAGCGTGGTCTTCGACAACATGTTCGCCGTGGCCCCCCTGACCGCCCCCAGCCATGCCTCCATGCTGACCGGCGTTATGCCCTTGAGCCACGGGATCCGCACCAACCTGACCTCGCGGCTTGCCGCCGGGGTGACCACCCTCCCGGAAGTCCTGTCCCGGGCCGGCTACGACACGGCCGCTTTCGTGGCTGCCTCCCCTCTGGAAGCGACCTACGGATTCGATCACGGTTTCCGGGTCTTCGACGACCGGCTGGCCAACACGCGGGTGCGCGACCTGCTCAAGCTGGGGCCGGCGCGCTTCAGTCTGGTCCGCTGGGTGGTGAACCTGTTCCGCGGGGGGGGCAGCCTGGTCCGCACCCAGCTTTCCGCTCCGGTGGTCCTGGAACGGGTGCGGGACTGGCTCGAGGACGCCCGCGGCCCCTTCTTCCTGTGGGTGCATTTCTATGACGGCCACGCCCCGTACGAACCCCGGGAGCCTTTCCGCAGCCGGGCCCTCGAAACCGCCTCCACGGCCCGGCCGGCGCCCCTCGATCTGGAGAAATGCGGGACCGCCATGCCGCTCTACCGCGGCGAGGTGCTGGAACTCGACGATGCCCTGGGCAGGCTCCTCCAGAATCTCGAGGGAAGCGACCCGGGGCTGGCCGACACGGCGGTGTTCCTGATCGCCGACCACGGCGAGTGTTTCGGGGAGCACGGCCACGCCAACAAGCACGCCATCAGCCTGTCGGAGGCCACGCTCCACATCCCCGCCGTGTTCCATCTTCCCGGCGGCCAGGGGGGAGGGCGGCGGGTCGGCGATTTCGTGGATCAGGTGGACGTGGCGCCCACTCTGGCGGCCCTGGCCGGCGTGGCGCCGCCGGGAGAACCCCAGGGGGTGAGCCTGCTGCCCGTGGCCCGGGGAACGGGCCCCCTCCCCCCGCGCACCTTCTTTCGCGAAGGCTTCTATGTGGAGGCCTGGAACGACAGCCTGCTCCTTAAGCGCAAGGGCGGCCCGGCCCTCGATCTGCGCAAATTCGGGATCCGCACGCCGGAGGCCATGTTCTGGATGCGCGCCGATCCCGGATCGGACGGGGCCGTCCGGCTTTACGACCTGGCCAAGGACCCCGCCGAGCGCAACGACCTCTCCACCAGCGGCTCCGAACTCCTTTCGCGGACCAAGGCCCTGTTCGGACGCATGCGCGCCGCGCTGCCCCGGGCCGAGGACACCTCCTTCCTGCCTCCCAAGGAGTCGCTGCACACCCTGAAGGAACTCGGCTACCTCGACGGCCCCGAGGATCCCTGAACCCGGCAGGGCTTTCCGTTCCCGCCCGCGGGTGGATGCCGGTCAGGGGGAGACCGCTTTGAGCGAGCGCTGCAGCGCCAGCACCCCGAAGGCGACGCCGTAGGGCTTGCCGAAGTCGTTCATGTAGAAGTCCCACATGCTGCCGTCGGGAGCCTGGGTCTTGAGCACCTCTTCCCAGAGGCGCGGCGCGAGGCGGCGGCGTTCCTTCTCGGGAAGAAGGCCCAGGACCGTTGCGGCGTAGAAGTGGCCGAAGAAGTAGAAGTAGCCCGAGTTGTAGTAGAAGGCCTCGTGGGGGACCGGCCGCAGCC
>CAZQAP010000152.1:0-7470 GCA_964591365.1 uncultured Planctomycetales bacterium | reverse complement strand
AGCGCCCCGCGCCGGGCGGGCGAGGCCGCGTGCAGGCGGTGCAGGACGCGGACAAGCCGCCGCCGGGCGCGCCCGGCGGGGAGCCGCGCGGCGGCGAGAAGCCGCCGGTCGGCCTCGTTGAGGCGGTTGCGAAGCCGCGCCAGCCGCCGGTCGGGCCGCTGCTCCTGGAGCCGCCGGCCGCAGCGCTCGAGCCGCAGCCGGCCGCGGGAAAGAAGCGCGCCGGCGGCGCCGGCCAGCTCCTCGCCCAGCCCGGCCACCTCGGCGCGCACCTCGCGCCAGCCGGCCGCCAGCAGCGCGGCTCCGGCGGTGGGCGTCTTGGCGCGTTCGTCGGCGGCGAAATCGGCCAGGGTGACGTCGCTTTCGTGGCCCACCGCGCAGAGGACCGCAACCGGGGAAGCCGCCACGGCCCGCACCACCGGCTCCTCGTTGAAGGCCCAGAGATCCTCCAGCGATCCGCCGCCGCGGGTGAGGAGCACGACGTCGGGCCGCGCGCGGGCCATTTCGGTCAGCCCGCGCACGAGATCCTCGGCGGCCCCCTCGCCCTGCACGCGGCACGGGCGCAGCCAGATGCGGAAGGGAGCGCGCCCCTCCTCCCAGGTGCGCAGGACATCGGCGGCGGCGGCGGAAGGGAAGGCGGTGAGAAGCCCCACCCGCGCAGGCCGCCCGGGGAGCGCGCGCTTGCGCTGCGCCTCGAAGAGCCCCTCCTTCTTCAGGCGCCGGCGGAGTTCCTCGAAACGCCGGGCGAGGTCGCCCGCTCCGAGATCCTCCACCCGGTCGAGGATGAAGGAGAGGCTCCCGCGCCGCGGCCAGACGTCGAAGCGCCCGTGCACGCGCACCTTGCGCCCCTCCTCGAGCGGGCAGCGCAAGGCGCGCGGAGCGACGCTGCGCCAGAGCTTCACGTCCAGAGTGGCCTCCTCGTCGCGCAGCTTGAAGTAGGTGTGGCCGGAGGAGTGCGGGCCGCGGTACTCGAAGACCTCGCCGGCGATCCAGAGATCGCCGAGTTCCTCGAGCAGGTCCTGGACCTGCTCCAGGGCGGCCGAGACCGAAAAGACCTCGGGCGCGGACTCGGTTCCCTGCTCCCCGCGGCGTGCCACCCTTCCCGAACCTGCGCGAATGGCTAGTTGGGAGCGCGGTCGGTCAACGGCAGGCCCGCCGCGCGCCACTGATCCAGATCCTGGCGCGGCAGGATCAGCCGGAAGCGGTCCTGGTAGAAGGGGTGCCGCACCCCGCCTTCCAGGATGGCGCCCTTCTGGAGGAGCAGTTCCACGCTGTCGGGGGGCTGCAGAAGGACCTCGAGCGAATCGGCTTCCCAGGTCTTCAACAACCGGCTGGAGCCGTCGAACCAGTTGATCTGAACGAGGTTGAAGCGGCCGTTCTCCAGCCCTCCCAGGGACGCGAGGCGGTAATACCCATAGGTGCGGCGCTGGGAGAGGAGTTCGTCCAGGGCCTTGCGGGCGCCTTCCAGGTCGAGAACGGGAGGCGCGCCGGAAGAAGCCTTGGAAGAGGGCGGGACCGCGACGGCCTCGGAACTCGCCGCGAGTTCGGGAAAGTGTTCCAGCCAGGCATCGACGTTGGCTCCCGGAAACTCCATGCGAACGCCTTCCTTGGCAAAGGGCCGCCGCACCCCGCCGCGCGTGCGGTAGCCATCCAGGAAACGGACCACCAGGGTGTGGGTCATGCGGTGAAGATCGAACTCGACCCGCGCGGCCCGCAAGGCCCCGGCGACAAGCCCGTCGGTACCCCACTCCAGCACGGTGGCGTTGCGGAGTTCCGGCTTGCCCGGAACCCGTTCGGCGCTCTGGAACCGCAGCCTGTTGTAACCGTCCATGGCCAGGAGCCCGTTGGTGACCCCCAGCCAGGTGTCGGGCGGGCGGGCATTTTCGAGCTTGGGAGCGGACGGGGGATCCTCCGGTTGAAGAGCTGCATCGGACGGGCCGGGGGACCCGTCCGTGGCCGCGGCCTCCGCGGGCTGGGAAGGGGAAGAAGAGGAAGAGGGCGAGGACGAGGAAGCCGGCGGAGCCCCCTTGCCGGCCAGTTCGGTGGCGAAGGCCCCCACCCCGCGCAAGGCCTGCAAGGTTGCTTCCTGACCCTGGAAGAGCTGCTCGCGCAGCCGGGCGATGGTCTGGAGATCCTCTTTGCGCTGGCTGCGGATGGCGTCCAGCTCCTCGAGGAATCGATTCATCATCGCCTGGGTGACGGCCCCCTCGGGGGCCTGGATGGTGACCTCGGGGGCAGGAACCTGGACCACGGGCGGCTGGGGAACGGGTTTCGCATTCTGGAGTTTCTGCCACCAGGCCAGGCTGAAAAGCCCCATGCCAATCCCAAGGAAGAGGAAAGCGCCGTAGAGCAGCGGGGCGAAGCGCCGGGAAGGCCGTTTGCGGTCCAGTTCCAGCTTCTCAAGGTGCTCCAGCAGACCTTCCTGGACATCGGAAAGCCGCCGGAAGGCGCGGTTGAGGGACTGGACATCCCGCAAGCGCAGAAGCGAGCCGACCGGAGGCTCAGGATTCCGGGCCAATCCGGTGGAGGGGGACGGGATCGGTTGTTCTTGGGGGGATTGGGTCATTGTTCCTTCTTGCGACGCTGGGATTCCGCCTCACCATTCGCGTCATCCTGGCTTTTCCCATTCTCCCTGCCTCCCTGGGGGCCTTCCAGGAAATCCTGGCGGGCGCGACCGGTCCAGGACCTGGCTTCCAGTTTGAGGGTGACCCCGTCCCGTTCCCAGAAAAGGGGCCCCTCCTGCTGAAGGAGCCTGTTCTTCTGGCCTGCCAGGAGGAAGCTCCGGTGCAGGCGGCTGCCGGGGACGGGATCGGGCCAGGGCCCTCCCTGGGCCACTCCGAGGCGGAAGAGCCGGGCTCGGGGGGATTCCTGGGCCCGGTTCCCGGGCAGGGCTTCGAACAAGGCCCCTTCCGGCCCGGTGACCCGTCCGGGAGATTCCAGTTCTCCCGCATCCCCCAGAAGGTGCAGACGCAGGAGCGGCCGGTCGGGATCGATCCCCAGGATCTTGTGCAGGAAGCGGTCCTCCTTCAAGGGGCCGGCACCTGGATGGGATGTCAGCGGTTCCGCCAGCACCTCCAGACCGCTGCCGTTGCTGCCGACCCAGGCCACGCGGGTCTCCGGAGCCGGGGAGAGGAAAGCGGGCGCCTCCTCCCGGCCGCAGGCGGCCCACAAAAGCGGGGCCAGCCAGGCCAGCCCCCGCCAAGGCCCCTTTCCGCCCCGGACCCGGCCGGTCACGAGGGATCCTTCCAGGCCTCGGGGTTCTTCTTGTTCTTGTTCCACCACCGGGTCCAGGCCAGCGGTTCGCGGAACGACTGGCCCGTCAGGGCGGAAAGGGCCCGGATGAGAGGTTCGTGAATGGTCCGGTAGATGCGGTTGGCGGTGGTGTCGTTGATGTTCGTGGCGGCGTTGTAATCGGCATCCAGGATGACCACCGCCCGTTCCACGATCTTCCGGCGGATGACCCCCGGCGCCGCCCCCCACTGCGCGAGTGCCTCGCCGGTGGCGGCGATGACGATCTCATCCTTGTAATCGAGCATGTCGATCATCTTCGAGGCCTGGGAATAATCGTGCGTCTCCCCGATCTGTTTCACGATCAGGGAGCGGAACTCCACGTCTTTGTTGAAGCGCTTGTCGCCAAAGACCTTCCAGAGGCCCTTGGGTCCATACTGCTTCATCTGGCCCCAGGCATAGACCGCCGCACGCCACAGCCGCATGTGAGGTTCGGTGACGCGCCTGCGGGTGAAAGCCAGACCCACGAGATCGGCAAGCCGCAGCTGTTGTTTCTTGAGATCCTTGATTTCCTTCTTGAGGTCGCCCGGCCGGCCCTCTTTCAGGTCGAGCTGCTCGGAGAGATCCGCTTCCTTCTCCTGAAGACCCCGGGCGCGCTTCACGAAACCGTCCAGGATGGCGATGGCCTCGCCCTCCCTCCCGCGGCCGCGAAGGATGGCCTTGTACTCCTTGACGGTCTCCTCGAAATCGTCCTGTTGGACTTTCTGCGGCCCTGGGACGGCCGCGGGGGCGGGGGCGGCGGCGGGGGCGCCCAGGAGGTGCAGGCTCAAGAACAGGGGCAGGATCATGTCAGTCTTTGTGCGGGTTTCGATTCGCAGGACGGAGGGCCCGGCACTCGGCACGGTAGGCGGCCCGAAGCCGGGGAAGGAACTCGCCGTCCTGGCCGGGAAGATCGTCCCGAAGCTCCAGGATTTTACGCACGGGAATGACCCCGATCACCGCATTCGTGATGTAGATTTCGTCGCATGCCACAAGATCCGAAGCATGAACGGGTTTTTCCCGGCCCTGGAGCCCCTCCCGGCCGCATCCCGCCAGGATCGCCGCCCGGGTGACCCCGGCCAGGAGGCCTCGTGCCAGCGGCGGAGTGCGCAGTTCCCGTCCCAGACGCAGGAACAGGTTGGCGCTGGTGCATTCGCAGAAGTCTCCTTCCAGAGTGGGGAGCAACGCCTCCCAGGCCCCCGCCTGGCGGGCCTCCCGGCGGGCGGCCTGCAGAGCGGCCCGCGAAATGGTCTTGGCCCCCGCAAGCGGATCGCAGGGGTCGCGCCGGAAGCGGGAGATCTGCAGGACGGCTTCCCGGGGGGCCGGGGCGGGGCGGCCGGCACTCCACATGCGGGTCAGCCCGTCTCCAAGGCCGCGGAAAACGGTGTAGCGCACACGCAGGGTCCGGCCCTGCAAGTGGGGGGCGACCACGGCCCATTCCTCTACAAGCCCGCGGCCTCCCAGGTCCATCCCGAGCAGCCGCGCGCTCTGTTCCAGCCTTTCGGCGTGCGCGCGCAGGAAGACCGGCTCCCGCCCCTCGACCGCCAGGAACGATTCGAAGATCCCTTCCCCGCGCAGGACCCCCGGAAGATCCGCCCGCAGGGCATCTTCATGCGGATTCTTGAGGCGGCCGTCCACCAGCAGGATCTCGACCGGATCGCGGGGGGCGGCCTTCATGCGAAGCCCTCCGGGTGCGGACATTCCGCCAGGGGTGGCGGCGGAGATTCGAGCGCAGCCTCCAGGAAACGGGCCTTGAGAAGAGTTTCCTCCCATTCCCTCTCTGCAACGGAATCCCAGACGATGCCCGCCCCCACTTGCAGGAAAAACCTCCCGCGCGCCTGGAGGGCGGTCCGGATGAGAACGGAAAACGAGCCCTGCGGCCGGATTCCCGGTTCCCAGATCCCGAAAATACCGCAATAGGGGCCCCGCCCGATCCCTTCCAGCTCGGCAATGGCCTGCAAGGCCCGCACCTTGGGAGCGCCCGTGACCGAAGCGGGGGGAAAGACGGCCCGCAGAAGCGCCGCCAGGCCCCGCTCGGGATTCCAGGCAGCCCGGACGGTGGCTGTGCGGTGGAAGAGCGAGGGGAAGGTTTCCACCTCGCCCGGAGAAAGCACTTCCACCCGGCCGGGGAGCGCGACCCGGCCCAGGTCGTGGCGCGCCATGTCGACGATCATGGTCAGTTCGGCGCGCTCCTTGGCGGAGGATTCGAGCGCGGCGACGGCACGGCTGTTTTCCGCGGCGCCTCTCGTCCTGCGGGCGGTCCCCTTGATCGGCCGGGTGACCAGTTCCTCCCCCCGGACGGTGAGAAAGGTTTCCGGAGAGAGGGAGAGCAGCGAGCCGGCAGGCGATTCCCAGTAGGCGCTCATGGCGGTCGGCTGCGCCCGCCGCAGCCGGGAGTAGAGGCCGCGCGGATCCGGCGCCGCCGGCCCGGCCAGCAGATGGGACAGGTTGGCCTGGAAAAGTTCGCCGGTGCGGATCCATTCCCGCAGCCGGACGACGCCCTCCTTGAAGCGGCGGGCGGAAGCGAGAGGGCGAGGAAGCCCGGGAAGGCCGGGGGAAGGGGAGGCCGGGATCCGGCTCCGCCGGAGCAGGGATCGGAATTCGGCTTCGACGGCGGCCCGTTCCGCCCGCGCACCGGCGGGATCCCCGAGCGGTTCGGCCCAGATCAGATGCGCGCGGCCGCGGGTTCCGAAATGAAGCCCCCGCCGGTAGCGGGCCAGATGGAAATCGGGCCAGCCGCAGGGCGCAGAAGGGGTCCAGGGATACGGCTCCAAGGCGTGACCGCACTCGAATCCGAAATAACCGATCCAGCCGGCCGCAGGAAAGGGGAAGGATGCATCCCGCAGCCAGACCTCGCTCCGCGTGGCGCGCTCAAGAAGGAGGCCCGGATCGGGCCGCGCAACCCTCCAGCGGGCCGCCGGCCCCCGGCCGCCGGAGAGCGGGCCCGGCTGCACACGCCCCTGGAGAACCCGGTCGGGCGACCAGGCCAGCAGGCTTCCCCCGCAGCCGTCGGAGGAGTCCAGCAGGACGGGATGACAATCCTGCGGGAGGGCGGCCAGCACCCGATCCGGGGGAGGAAGCTCGGCCTCCCGGAGACACCGGAGCCGGAATCGATCCATCCCGGGATTATGATGGCCGCTTCATGGTTTCGGCGCTGGAATCGGCCCGCACCGGATACCTGCGCCATCTGCGGGAGGTGCGGCAGGCCAGCCCGCACACCGTGCGGAACTACGGGCGGGATCTCGAGCGCTTTCTGGCCTTCCTGCGCGAGGGCGGCCGCCCCCTCCCCGCGCCCGCCCGGATCACGACCCCCCGGCTGCGGCTGCACGTGGGGCGTCTGTCCGAAGAGGGGCTGGCCGGGTCCAGTCTGGCCCGGCATCTCTCCTCCCTGCGCGGCTTCTTCGGCTGGATGGAGGAGACCGGAAAGATTCCTTCCAACCCGGCCGCTGCCCTCCGGACTCCGCGACCGCGGCGCCGCCTGCCGCACTTCCTGGAGGAGGAGGACGTGGAGGCCCTGCTGGCCGCCCCGCGCCGGGAAGATGCGCACGGCCTCCGCGACCGCGCGATCCTCGAGGTGCTCTACTCCACCGGCGGACGGGCCTCGGAAATCGTCGGCCTGGACGAATCCGACCTCGACCTGCGCCGGGGCGTGGCCCTCTTGCGGGGCAAGGGCCGCAAGGAACGGCTTGGCATGCTCGGCCGGCCGGCGGTCGAGGCGCTGCGGGCATATCTTGGGGAAAAGAAATTGAAGGGTCGCAACCGCGGGCCGCTCTTTCTCAACCAGCGCAACACCCGTCTTTCGGACCGTTCCCTGCGCCGCATCCTGACCGGCTGCCTTCTCCGCGCGGGGATCTCCCGTTCGTGCAGCCCGCACACCCTGCGGCATTCCTTCGCCACCCACATGCTGCGGCGCGGAGCCGATCTCCGAACCCTGCAGGAACTCCTGGGCCACCGCAGCCTGGGTTCGACCCAGATCTACACCCACGTCTCTCTGCAGCACCTCCGGCGTCTCTACCAGCAGGCGCACCCTCTGGGGGGCGAGGAAACCAGCCCGGACAAGGGAAGGCCGGGGAAGAAGAGGAAAAAACCGCCGGGGGGGACAAGGTTCCGCCCGACGGAAACCCGCCGGACGGAAGGCCCTGGTGACCCCAAGGGGATTTGAACCCCTGTCGCCAGGATGAAAACCTGGTGTCCTAGGCCAGACTA
>CAZQAP010000151.1:3715-7477 GCA_964591365.1 uncultured Planctomycetales bacterium | reverse complement strand
CGCTGCGGGTTCAGCCTCCCCCTCCCTGGTCCGGGTCTCCCCGGAGAGCTCCCAACGCACACGAAACCCGGAAGCCCCTGTAGTCCTTCAGCCCAGCCAGTCCGCGAGAACCGCGTCGGGCTGGAGCGAGTCGGTGAAGTCGCGGCCGTAGTGCACCCGTTCCAGGCGGCCCCCCGGGCCGATCAGGAAGTCGGCCGGCGCCACCCCGATCCCGTCGCGCAGCATGTCGCGCCAGCGCGGCTTGTGCCCCTGGCGGGCCGCGGCGCGCGAGCGCTTCCAGGCGGAAGGCCGCAAGAGCGAGAGGAGCCCGCCGCCCACGCCCCAGGCGGCGTAGGCCCGCTTGGCGGGATCGCCCAGCACGGGAAAGGGGACCGCGTGATCCCCGTGCACGAAATCGGCCAGCGCCTCCACCGGCGAGTGGAAGACCTGCACCAGTTCCACCTTCCGTTTCCGGAATTCCTCGTACTGGTCGGCGAACCGCCGCACCGTGACCACGCAGGTCGGTCAGGTCGCGTAGCGGTGGAAGGAGAGGAGCCAACGCCGTTCCACGAATTCGGCCGGTTCGAAACGGCCCCCCCCGGCCCGCTCCAGGCAGAGCGGGGGCGCGGGTTCTCCGGGTCGAAGCTGTCCGGCCATGATCCTTTCCCCCAGTCTATTCGGGTTCCTCGTCAGCGCGCAGGCCGAGTTCGGCGCGCACGTCCACCGGGCCGCGCCAGAGCCGGACGATCGCCTCGTCCAGGCGCGCGGCCAGGTCGGGATGGCTGCCGAGCGCCACCTTGCGCAGGTGGCGCAGGTACTGCACCGTCATGCGCGCGGCGCGCACGAAGTCCCCCGGCGCGGCGCTCGTGTAGCGCTCGATCTCCTCGAAGTCGCGCCCCTCGGCGTAGGCGTGGATGGCGGGCGTCATGGCTTCGTCGAGGGGCTTGAGGCTGGGGGCCAGCCCGGCTTTGTGTTCCGCACCGATGGCCGCCTCGAGGACGCTCTGGGCGCGGCGCAGGAGCCCGCGCATGGGCCGCAGCGCGTTGCGCCAGAAGTCCTCGCGCCGGCGGCTTTCGTAGAGGACGGCGGCCACCAGACCGCAAAGGGCGGAAGGGTCGGCGTCCTCGAAGACGCCCTCGAAGAGGAGTTCGGTCAGTTCGATCTCGTAGCCGTAGAGCCCCAGGCAGACCTTGCCGCGCGCGCGCACCTCGCGCTCGCCGGCGATGTAGCCCATCCGTTCCAGGAAACCGAAGCGCTTCTCGAGCAGCCGGCGCGCGCTGCGGCGGTTCTTCTCTTCCCGCTGGCGCGAGTGCTCGCGGGCCTGGTAGGCGGCGAAGGAGCGCTCCCAGGCCGCGATGGCGGCCTCGTTGCCGGCCGCCTCGTGCAGGTGCACCAGGGTGGCGTAGTCGAGGTCGAAGCGGCTGCGGATCGGCTCCACCTTGCCGGCCTGGATGCGGTGGACGGGCGCGTGAAGCACGTCCTCGTACTCGAGCACCGCGTAGACGAGCCCCTCGGCGTCCATGCCCAGGCGCCCGGCGCGCCCGGCCATCTGCAAGTACTCGCGCGTGAGCAGGTAGTCGAAGTCGACCCCGTCGAACTTGGTGAGCGAGTCGAAGACCACCGCCCGGGCCGGCATGTTGATCCCCAGGGCGAAGGTCTCCGTGGTGAAAAGCAGCTTGAGGAGCCCCGCGGTGAAGAGCCGCTCGACCATCT
This sequence comes from uncultured Planctomycetales bacterium, assembly GCA_964591365.1. Lineage (GTDB taxonomy): Bacteria > Planctomycetota > UBA1135 > UBA1135 > UBA1135 > CAZQAP01. The sequence continues at coordinate 5,785 of CAZQAP010000151.1, read as the reverse complement.
CCTTGTGGAGCGGCAGCATCCCGGCGTGGTGGGCGCCGACCCCGCGCAGGCTGCCCTCCTTGAGGGCCGCCAGCGACCCGCGCAGTTCGAAGCCGAACTCCTCGCGGCCCGCCCGCCAGAGTTCCTCGACGCGCTGCTCCTCCTTGGGAGAAAGAAGCCGCAGGCGCCGCGCTTTGACGGCTTTTCGTTCGCACAGCCGCCGCGAGAAGCAGAAGTAGAGGATCGGCACCTGGCCGCGGGCCAGCATGGCCTTGAGCAGCGGGCCGTCGTCGCGCAGGCGGTAGCTGCGGTCCTTGGCGTGCTCCTCGAATCGGCGGCGCACCGGCTTGAGGCGGCTGGGGGGAAAGATGCCCGCCTTGGGGTGGTAGAGGTAGTGCTTCAGCGGCACGGGGCGCTCGACCTCCTCGATCACCTCGACGGGCCTGCCGCGCACCTTGGAGAGCCAGGCCGCGAACTGGCCCAGGTTCGCGATGGTGGCCGAGAGTGCCACGATGGTGATCCCCGGCGGCAGGAAGAGGAGCGTCTCCTCCCACACCGAACCGCGCTCGGGGTCGTCCATGTAGTGGACCTCGTCGAAGACCACCGCACCGACGTCGTGGATGCGGGCCGGATCCTCGAAGAGGGTGTTGCGCAGGATCTCGGTCGTCATGACGAGCACGCGCCCCTCGGGGTGCAGCGTCACGTCGCCCGTCATCAGCCCCGCGTCCGCGATGGCGGGGTCGGCCCGGAAGTCGCGGAACTTCTGGTTGCTCAGGGCCTTTATGGGGGCGGTGTAGAGCGCGCGGCGGCCGCCGGCCAGCGCGCGGTGGATGGCGTATTCCGCCACCAGGGTCTTGCCCGCCCCGGTGGGGGCCGCCACCACGACGTCCCGGCCGGTGTCGAGCGCCGCCGCGGCCCGGCGCTGGAAGGGAGCCAGGGTGAAGCCCTTGAACTCCGCGGGTCCCGCAGGAGCCGAAGGTTTCGAGGTCCCGGCGGGCCTCGGGCCGCGGGTTTCGGCGGGTCGGCCCGATTCCATGAGCCGCCATCCTGGGTGGAAGCGGTGAGCCGGTCAAGCTAGAACGGGGTTCTGTGACGAGCGGACGGATTCCCCTTGCCGGCCGGATCTTCCTCTTGGGACTGGCCGCGGGCGCCCTCGGGCTCGGTACCGGCTGCGCTCCCGACCCCGAAGCCTCCGCGGGCCTGCGGCGCCGGCTCTCCGATTTCCGGGTCGAACGCCTGCCGGTCGCCCTGCCCGATCCCTGGCGCCGGGAGATGGCCGAGGTGCTCGCCCGCGGCCCCGAGATCTCGCTGCTCGATCCCCGCGCACCGGCCCTGGCGCGCGAGCTCCTTCTCGGGGTGAGCTGGGTCGATCCCGCCACGGTGCAGGTGGAACTCCAGCTTCCCGAAGGCCTGCGCGCGGTTTTCCGTCCGCGCCAGGTCACTTTTCGCGTGCAGCGCGAGGGCCGCACGGTGGGCGTGGTGAGTGACGGCGGGGTTCTGCTGCCCGAGGGCTACCCCGGGAAGTGGCTCCTTTCCGTTCCCGCCGTCCCCCTGACTCCCGGCTTCGAGCTGCCTCCGCCCGGTGGCAGGCTGGCCGACCCGCTGGTCCGCGCCGCCCTGGTCGCCCGCGACGAGTTCTATGCGCTGCGCAAGGAAACGGGCCTCGATCTCATGCGCATCGAACGCGAGGAGGGTTTCCCGCTCGAAGCCCGCATTCCCCCGCCGCTCTCCTTCGTGACCTCCGGCGGTGCGGAGATCTTCTGGGGACGCCCCGAAGCGGCCCGCGATCCGCTGGGCCTGCCGCTCGAGGTCAAGGCCCGGCGGCTGGCTGCGGTGCTGCGCGCCTGGCCGGGGCTTCGCGGCGTGGGACGCGTACTGCTCGACCGTCCCCTTCTGCGGATCCTGGACGACCGGGGCCGCCCGCTGGCCCTGCCGGCGAGCCGGTGAAGCCCGCCTGCCGCCTGGTCCGGCTCGGTGCCTTGATCCCCTATGGGCTTTGCGCGGGCATTGCGCCGCTCACCCCGGCCCGCGCCGTGATCCTGGCCTGGATCGTGGAGGCCGGAGCGCCCGGACGGCCCGGGCGGAAGGAGA
>CAZQAP010000151.1:0-3615 GCA_964591365.1 uncultured Planctomycetales bacterium | reverse complement strand
CTCCTGCCCGCGGGGGCCCGCCGGTCCGATCTCCGCTTCCGCCTCCCGTCCGCCCTCGCTCCGCCTCCCCTGGGGGATTCCCCCCGGCGCGGGCAGGCCGTCACCCTGCTGGCCGCCCTGATTCTGGTCCAGGGCGGGAGCGTGCTCTTCATCTCCCTGCGCGCGCGCCGCCCGGCCCTCTTCGGCCTGCTGCTTCTGGCCGGCTTCGGGGTCTGGTTCTTCCGCGGGCCCCCGGGGGTCAAGGTCGTCTACCGCCAGGATCCCGCGCCGGACGGGACCCCGGGCCCGATTTCGACGCTCGAGGTCCATCCGGCCGGGGCGGGGCTCTGGGATCCCCTGCGGGGCGCACTTCTTCCCGCGCCTTTTTCTTCCCTGCACGCCGAGAAGGAACAGGGGCTCGTGCGGGTGGTCGCCTCGCGCCCCTGGGCCGTGGTGCGGGAAGGGAACCCTCAGGGGGAAGAGCCGGGCGTCCCGTTGGCCTGGCTCGAACACCGCCCGTTGCGTCCGGAGCAGTCCGGAGGTTCCGCTGCGGAGGCCGGATGGCTGGGGTTTCTGCGATACTGGGCCCGCGGGGAACCCGAGGGGACCGCCGGGGTCCGCTGGTCGGTTGGCAAGGGCGGCACCCTGTTCCGAGAGCCGCTCCCTTGACGCTGCCCCCCTCAAGGCCCTAGACTTTTCCGCCCATTTGTGCCGGGTCGGCCCGGCCTTCCCGGGGAACCGGCCCCAGGAACCCCATCCAAGCCCCAGATCCCGCATGAGGCCCCGCACGTCCCACCTCAAGGCCGCCGCCATCGAACGCGGCTGGCGTCTGGTCGATGCCGAGGGCCGCATCCTGGGCCGCATGGCGCGGGAGATCGCGGTCGCCCTGATGGGTAAAGACCGGCCCCAATGGTCTTCCCATGTCGATACTGGAGACGGAGTGGTCGTCATCAACTGCGAAAAGGTCCGGGTGACCGGCCGCAAAGCGGAGCAGAAGACCTACGTCCACGTGACCGGGTATCCCGGGGGCCGCCGGGAAGAAACCTACCAGGACGTGCTGCGCAAGCATCCCGAGCGGATCCTGCGGGAGGCCGTCCGCCGCATGCTTCCCAAGAACCGGCTGGGGCGCGACATGCTGCGCAAGCTGAAGGTCTATGCCGGCCCCGAACACCCGCATGCCGCCCAGAAACCGGAGCCGATGAACTTCGACGAAAAGAATGTCTGAAATCCAGGAAACCCCCGCTTCGACCCCGGAGACTCCGGACGCCTTGGAAACCGCGGCGGTCGTGACCGCCGGGGCCCCCTCGGAAGGCCCCACGGAAGGGGGAGAGGCCTCCCAGATTCCCGCCCTGGGCGAGGCCGAGGAGGAGATCCCCCAGATCGATCCCACCGGCCGGCTGGTCGAACCTGGCGCGAAACTTTTCCACTGGGGAACCGGCCGGCGCAAGACCGCCGTGGCGCGGGTGCGGATCCGGCCGGGGGACGGGCAGTTCCAGGTCAACGGAAAGGACGGGAACGAATTCTTCACCCGTGAGATGGACCGGCACCACATCACCGCCCCCCTGAAGACCCTTCAGGTCGAAAAGAAGGTCGATGTCTTCGTGAACTGCAACGGGGGCGGGCCCACCGGCCAGGCGGGAGCCATCCGCATGGGGCTCGGCCGCGCGCTGGAAGCGCTCTATCCCGATGCCCACGAGGCCCTGCGCGATGCCGGCCACCTCTCCCGGGATCCCCGCCAGGTCGAGCGCAAGAAGTACGGCCGCCGGGGCGCCCGCCGTTCCTTCCAGTGGAGCAAGCGCTGACCTCTCTCCGGGCCGGACGCGGCCGCGGGGGGGAGGAATCGGGCGGAGGGAATCCCTAGAATCGGGTCCGAGACCCATGTCAGGCCATTCCCACTGGGCCAACATCCAGCGCACGAAGTCCAAGATGGACTCCAAGCGCGGGAAGGTTTTCAGCAAGTGGGCCAAGCTGATCATGTCGGCGGCCCGCGAGGGGGGCGGGGATCCGGACATGAACCTCCGGCTGCGTTATGCCATCGAGGGCGCCAAGTCGGACAACATGCCCAAGGACTCGATCGAAAAGGCGGTCCGCAAGGGCTCCGGCGATCTGGGGGACGTCCACTTCGAGGAGCTTCTCTACGAAGCCTATGCCCCCGGTGGCGTGGCCCTCCTGATCGAAGCCCTGACCGAAAACCGCAACCGCACCGCGCCCGACGTTCGCAAGATCCTGGATCGCCGCGGGGGATCGCTCGGAGCGACCGGGTCGGTGGCCTGGAATTTCGAGCGCAAGGCCACCTTCGCCGTCAAGAAGGAGGGCGTCGACGAGGATGAATTGATGCTCTTCGCCCTGGAACACGGCGCCGACGACGTGACCACCGACGAAAAGGAGTTCTTCGGAATCACCGCCGAGCCGGCCAGCTTCCTGGACCTCAAGAAGGCTCTCGAGGAGAATGGCTATGTGCTTGTTTCCTCCGCCCTTGGTTACATTCCGAAGACCACCGTGGCGGTGGACGCCGCCACGGGGGCGAAAGTGATCACGCTCATGGATGCCCTTGAAGACAACGACGACGTCCAAAAGGTCCATTCCAACGCTGAATTCCCTGATTCCCTCGATTCCGCATGAATTCCCGACGCCCGCTCTGCATCGCCACCGCCAACTCCGATCTCGCCGCCCGCATCCGGAGTGCGGTCGAAACCGTTTCCGGATCGGTCGGTCCCGTCCAGGAGGCGGAGAACCTGGCCGCCTTGGAAGCCCTTCGGGGGAGCTTTCCCGGCCTCCTTGTGCTGGATCCCGTCCTGGTCTCCCCCCAGAGCGTCCACGAATGGACCCTCGGCTTCCTGCGGGAAAGCCCCGGGACCCTGCTCTTCCTGCTGACCTGGGGCGAGGCGGCCGACGCGGATGCCCTGGCCCGATTCGTGGGGGCCCAGGGTGCCGTCAGCCTGCCCTTCGACCCGGATGCCCTGGCTGAACTCCTGGCCTCCCCCTTCGGGGCCCCGCGGCCCCTTGCGTCCGATCCTGCCCCCACCGAGGAGCTGGCGCTGCAGATCGAGAGTCTCTTCCGCGGAGAGGGGGAGATCAGCGACCGGGAACGCTTCCTCCGGCTGATCACCGACCCCGAGACGGGCCTCTATTCCGGCGCCTTCTGGCAGCACCGCCTCGATGAGGAGTTCAAGCGCTCCTGGCGTTTCCGTTATCCCCTCGGCCTGGTGGGCTTCTCTTTCGAGGGCGAGGCGGACGGCAACACGCTGCTGGAGGTCGCCGGGAAGATCCTGCTCGACACGCGCGACATCGACGTCATCGGCCGTTACGACAGCCACACCTTCCTGGCGCTGCTGCCCCACACCGGTCCCGCCGGGACCGAACATTTCGCCGGGCGGGTGCTGGGGGAACTCCAGGAGAGCGGTCTCCGGGATCTTCTCGGCGAACCGCTGGCCTGGACCCACGCCACGGCCGTGAGCCCCGACTCGGCCGCTCCCGACGCGGATGCCTTCCTCGGCCGGGTGCTCGGCAAGCTGACCGGTCTTCCGGCCTGACCCGGCCGCAAGACTTCTCGGCGCTTCCGGGCTTTAGGACCGGGGAGGGGCGGGACCCCCGCGACGGTGGGGAATCCCTGGACAAGGGGGAGGAAAACGGAAG
>CAZQAP010000150.1:2269-7496 GCA_964591365.1 uncultured Planctomycetales bacterium | reverse complement strand
TCTACCTGACCGAGAAGGACAAGTGGAAGGCCATTTCCGACGAGATCGAGCGGGCCCACAAGTCCGGGCAGCCGATCCTGGTCGGGACGACGAGCATCGAAAAATCGGAACGCCTTTCCGGGATGCTGAACCGGCGGGGTGTGCAACACACCGTTCTCAACGCCAAGTTCCACGAACGGGAGGCTGAAATCGTGGCCCAGGCCGGCAGCAAGGGCGCCGTAACCGTGGCCACCAACATGGCCGGGCGGGGAACCGACATCGTCCTGGGCGGAAACCTCGAAAACCTGCTTGCATCCGAAATCCAGAAGAACGGCTTGGATCCCGAGGATCCCCGGGACGCGGAGAAGATCCGAGATTTGCGGGAAGAGCGGCTCGCGAAGATCGAGAAGGACAAGCAGGACATCCTCGCAGCGGGCGGGCTCTACGTCCTGGGGACCGAACGGCACGAAGCGCGGCGGATCGACAACCAGCTCCGCGGGCGCTCCGGCCGGCAGGGCGATCCCGGGTATTCCCGTTTCTTTCTAAGCCTCGACGACGATCTCCTGCGGATTTTCTACCGCGACTGGGTCAAGAACTTCCTGGCCAAGGCCGGGATGGGGGAGGGCGAACCGGTGGAGTCCACGATGGTCTCCCGGGCCATCCAGCGTGCCCAGAAGAAGGTCGAGTCCCGCAACTTCGAAATCCGCAAGAACCTCCTCGAATACGACGAGGTGATGGACAAGCAGCGCAAGCTCATCTACGAGCATCGGCAGGCGGCCCTGGAGTCGGACGGCCTGCGGGAACGGATCCTCGATATGTTCGTGGAAGTGATCAACGATGCGGTGGGCACCTATGGAGGGGACGGCCGGGACGTTCTCCCGGACTATGAAGCCCTTGCCCGCTGGGCGCACCGCAAATGGGGTTTCACCGGCGGCGCGGAAGCCTTGCAGGGGCTCACTCCCGAAACCCTGGGCGGCCCGCTGGTCGAGGACGCCCACCGGGCCTATGAAAACCGGGTCCAGGAGCTGGGGGAGGAATCGATGACACAGCTTGAGCGGTTCCTGATGCTCAATGCCGTCGATTCCAAATGGAAGGACCACCTCTACACCATGGATGCCCTGAAATCGGGCATCGGGCTGCGGTCCTATGCCCAGATCGATCCCAAGAATGAATACAAGCGGGAGGGCCTGGAGCGCTTCGAGGAACTCCTCTTTTCGATCGCCGACGAGGTGACCAACTACATCCTGCGAGTCCAGATCCGGCGCGAAGATGAAACCCGGCTGGGGCGGGCCTACGCCGGCCAGCGGGCTGCCCACCCCGAGGCGGGTCCGTCCGGTCCGGCCTCGTCTGTCCGGCGCCCCAGCCCGGCCGTCGCGGTTGGATACGAAGGCGCTTCGAGGACTTCCGGCGGGGCGGATCCCTTAGGCGGCTACCGTCGGACCCGCCAGACCCTCGAGAACGCCAGCCAGCCGCGGGGCGCGGGGAATGCCGCCCCCAGGAAGCCCAAGGTCGCCCGCAACGCCCCCTGCCCCTGCGGGTCCGGCAAGAAGTACAAGCAGTGCCACGGGAAGAGCGCCTGAAGCCCGCACGAACGGATCGCCGCGGGGCCATCTATCTGCTCTACGACGTCAGCCTCCACCTGGCCGGACTCGTGCTGCTCACCTGGGTCGGGCTGCGTGCCCTGGTCTCCCCATCCTTCCGCCGCGGACTGGAGGGCCGCCTGGGCGGGGGACGGTTTCTCGCGGGGGAAGGGCCCTGCCTTCTGCTTCACGGCGTGTCGGTGGGCGAGATCCGGGCCGCCCGCCCGCTGGTCGATGCGATCCTGCGCGCCCATTCCCGGACCCGCGTCGTGATCTCTTCGACCACCATCGGGGGCCGTGAAGTGGCCGTCCGGACCTTTCCTGACCGGGACGTCGTGACTTATCCGATCGATCTGGCCTGGGCCTGCCGCCGGTTCCTGAAACGGATCCAGCCCACGGGGGTGATTCTCATGGAATTGGAGATCTGGCCCAATTTCCTGCGGGAATGCGAACGGGCCGGCATACCCGTGGCCATCGTCAACGGCCGCATCACCGAGCGCTCGGCCAACGGCTATCTCAAGGTCCACCGTTTCCTGCCCCAGTTCGACCGCATCCGGCTCTATGGCGCCCAGAACGAACGCTACGCCCGCCGGTTTCGCAGCCTTCCCGTCTCGCCCCGGCGCGTCGAGGTCACGGGGAATCTGAAGTACGACGTGCTCCCCTCCAGGAAGCAGGACGAGGAGTACCGCCAATCCCCCTGGCCGGCCTGGATCGGCGGCCGCACGGCCCTGGCTTTTGGCTCCACCCACCCTCCCGAGGAACTGGATCTGTTGAAAGCCGCCAGACGGTTCCCCGAACTGGAGGCGCTCCTCTGGCTGGTGGCTCCGCGCCATCCTCGGCGGGTGGGGAAGCTGGAGGGGGAAGTCCGCAGGGCCTGTCCCGGGCGGCCCGTCCTTCGCCGCAGCCGCCTCACCGGGAGGGAGCCCCTTCCGGATGGCTCGATCCTCCTGGTCGACACCCTGGGCGAGCTCGAGATGGTCTACCGTTCCGCGAAGGCGGCTTTCGTGGGCGGGTCCCTGGTTCCCCATGGCGGCCAGAACGTCCTCGAGCCGGCGGCCCTGGGCTGTCCGGTGGCGGTCGGCCCCCACACGGAGAATTTCAGCGAGGAGGTGGAACTCCTGCTCCAGGCCGGGGGGATCCTGCGTGCAGAGACCCCCGCTGCTCTGTTAGAGTTGATGGCCGATTGGCTGCGGGATCCGGCGGCTGCCGAAACCTGCTCCCGGGCGGCTTTGCAGGCCCTGTCGGAACAGCAGGGGGCAGCGCAGGCCACTCTGGATGCCCTGGCCCGGGCCGGTCTGCTTGGTTGACGAAACCTGAAACGGCCCCGGGAGTCCTGGCACCCCGATCCCGGCCTGCGAAAACTCATGGAAAGGAAACTCTTCACCTCGGAATCCGTCTCCCCCGGCCACCCCGACAAGGTGGCCGACCAGATAAGCGACGCCGTTCTGGACGCCTGCCTCAGGGAGGATCCGAACTCCAGGGTTGCCTGCGAAACCTTCGTCACCACGGGGACCGTGGTGGTGGGGGGCGAGATCACCACCGAGACCTGGGTGGATGTGATCGATCTCGTGCGGGAGGTGGTCCGCGAGATCGGCTATACCAACGCCGGCGAGGGATTCGACGCCGACTCCTGCGGGGTTTCGACCTGCATCCACAAGCAGTCGCCCGACATCGCCCAGGGTGTGCAGGAGTCGGCCGATCACGAGGGGACTGGTGCGGGGGACCAGGGGCTGATGTTCGGCTACGCCTGCCGGGAGACCGATTCCCTTCTTCCCGCGCCGATCTTCTGGGCCCATCGGCTCATGGAGCAGCATGCCGGGCTGCTTCATCAAGGAGCCATTCCCTGGCTTCGCCCGGACGCCAAATCCCAGGTCACGCTGGAGTACCAGGAGGACGAGCCGGTCCGTTTCGACACCGTGGTCCTCTCCACCCAGACCGCGCCGGGCGTGGGCATCGACGAGATCCGCAAGACCGTGGAACGCGATCTCATCCGGGCGACCCTGCCGGCGGAGATGATCGACGATCGGACCAGCTTCCTGATCAATCCCACCGGCAAGTTCGTGGTGGGCGGGCCGCACGGCGATGCCGGCCTGACAGGCCGCAAGATCATCGTCGACACCTACGGGGGTTTCGCCCGCCACGGAGGCGGGGCCTTCTCGGGCAAGGATCCCACCAAGGTGGATCGCTCCGGCGCCTATGCCGCCCGATGGGTCGCCAAGAACCTGGTCCAGGCCGGCTGGGCGCGCCGCTGCGAGGTTCAGCTCGCCTACGCCATCGGCATGGCCGAACCGGTCTCCATCCGGGTCGACACCTTCGGAACCGGCCGCATCCCGGAGGACCAGATCGTCCTCCGGCTTCGATCCCTGGAACCCTTCCAGGGCCACAAACCCTTCACCCCCGACTGGATGATGGGCCGGCTCGGCCTGCGGCATCCCGCCGGGTACACCCAGGCCGGGGAATGGACCTACCGCAAAACGGCCGCCTTCGGCCACTTCGGCAGGGATCTCTTTCCGTGGGAGAAGCTGGACCTGCAGAAAGAGCTGAAGCATCTCGCCCCGGCCGTCGAGGAAGCCCTGCGGGGCTGAATCATCCGGGCTAGAATCCTCCCCTTCCCGGGGCCCTCCGGCCCCGGGTCCCCCCTGACCGCACACCATCCGGAATCGAAACTTGGAAACACCGACTGCCAGCGCGCCCCCCTTCAAGGTGGCCGACCCCGCTCTTGCCGAGGAAGGGCGTCTCCTCATCGACTGGGCCGAAAGCCGCATGCCGGTCCTGATGGCCCTGCGCGACCGCTTCCAGAAGGAGCGCCCGCTCCAGGGACAGCGCATCGCCGGATGCCTGCACGTGACCAAGGAGACCGCCGTCCTGGTGCAGACCCTGGCCGCCGCGGGCGCGGAAGTCGCCTGGTCGGGCTGCAACCCCTTGAGCACGAACGATGCGGTGGCCGCCGCCCTGGCCGAGGACGGCGTCAAGATCTTCGCCTGGTACGGCCAGAACGTGGAGGAGTTCTACTGGTCCATCGACCGCACCCTCGACTTCCGTCCCACGCTGACGCTCGATGACGGCGCCGACCTGATCTTCCGGGTCCACAGCCACCACCCCGAACTCATGGAAGGCATCCTGGGCGGTTCCGAGGAGACCACCACCGGGATCCATCGCCTGCGCGCCATGGCCGCGGACGGCAAGCTCTCCTATCCCGTGATCGCGGTGAACGACGCCGAGACCAAGTGGGATTTCGACAACGTCTACGGCACGGGCCAGTCGAGCCTGGACGGGATCCTGCGGGCCACCTCCGTGCTTCTGGCGGGCAAGAATTTCGTGGTCGCCGGCTACGGGCACTGCGGGAAGGGCTGCGCCATGCGCGCCCAGGGGATGGGAGCCAACGTGATCGTCACCGAGGTCAAACCCACCGCCGCGCTGAAATCGACCCTCGAAGGCTGCCGGGTCCTGACCATGGACCAGGCCGCCCGGGAAGGGGACATCTTCATCACCGCGACCGGGATGAAGGACGTCCTCGTGCGGCGCCATTTCGAGGTCATGAAGGACGGCGCCATCCTCTGCAACACCGGGCACTACGACTGCGAGATCAATCTGGGCGATCTCGAGGCCCTGGCCGTCTCCAAGCGGGAGATCCGCCCCAACTGCGAGGAATACACCCTCAAGGACGG
>CAZQAP010000150.1:0-2169 GCA_964591365.1 uncultured Planctomycetales bacterium | reverse complement strand
CCGTCTCCAAGCGGGAGATCCGCCCCAACTGCGAGGAATACACCCTCAAGGACGGCCGCCGGGTCTTCGTCCTGGCCCGCGGCCGGCTGGTGAACCTGGCCTCGGCGGAAGGGCACCCTTCCGAGGTCATGGACATGTCGTTCGCCAACCAGTTCCAGGCGATGCTGCTCCTGACCCGCAAGGGAAAGACGTTATCGAAGGGGGTCCACGAACTACCCGAAGAACTGGACCAGGAAATCGCGGGAATCAAGCTCGAATCCATGGGGCTTTCCATCGACCGGCTCACTCCCGAGCAGGCCGCCTACGCGACGGACTACTCCCAGGGCACATGAACGGGAAGGCATGAAAACGGGCCGGGGGAAAAGGCGCGGGACGCGCGGAGGGTTCACCCTCCTCGAATTGATGGTGGTCATCTCGATCATCGGGATCTTGAGCACCTACCTGGTGATCAACGTCCCGCAGTGGATCGACCGGGCCAACCTCACCGCCTGCGAGCAGAACATGGCCCGGGTCTACCGGAACCTTGTCGCCTACCAGACCGACCACAACGGCGCCTACCCAAGCGACACGGGGCAGAAGTTCTTCCTGCGGCTATGGAAGGACGACATCGTGGAACACACGGCCAGCAACGCCCGCATGTTCTTCTGCCCCGGGGAGACCGCCAAGGACGTCATGGCCTTCAACGGGGTCGAGGGGCTTTCCATCGAGGAGTACCTGGACGATTGGGACTCGTTCGGACCGGGTTCCACTTCCTATGCCGGCTTCGATCCCGCCGGCGACCGGGAGATCCTGCGGCAGCTCAAGAAGAGCCCTGGGAAGACGACCATCCTGGCCGACGCCCACATGACCCACCGCACCGCGGTGATCTACATGACCGCCGACGGGGCCACCCACCGGATGACCAAGGCCGAGATCGAGGAGAAATACGGCCTCGACCTCGATCAGGAGGACTTCACTCCCGGCCCCGGCTGCGTGATCGAGGAACTTCGGACGGTTTCCAATGATTGACCGCGGGCCTTCTCCGGGTCCTTCCGGAACGGCTCGCACCCGCAGGTTCCACCTGCGGGTTTTCGGTTGTCAGATGAATTTCTACGACGCCGAACTGATCCGGGCGGCCTTCCTGCGGAGGGGATATCAGGAGGAGGCGGAGCCCGATCGGGCCGGCGTGCTGCTGTTCCACACCTGCTCGGTTCGCCAGCACGCCGAAACGCGGGTGCACTCGCTCCTGGCGGAACTTCGCCGCCGCAAAAAGGAGGATCCCTCGCTGGTGGTGGGGGTGGTGGGCTGCATGGCGGAGCGGGAAGGACGCCGGCTCTTCGAATCGGAACCCCAGGTGGACCTCGTCTGCGGAACCCGGCGTTTCCCCGAACTGCCCAGCCTGGTCGCCCGGGTCGTGGGCGGGGAAGAGCGGGTCTGCGAACTCGGGGCCGGCGGGGGCCGCGTCGACGCCCCGGTTCGGGACCTTCTGGGGCGGACCGGCGGGCACCGCGCCCAGGTGGCGGTGATGCGCGGCTGCGACCTCCACTGCACCTTCTGCATCGTGCCGCACACCCGCGGACGGGTGGAAAGCCGGCCTTTGGAAGAGATCGTCGCCGAGTGCCGCGAACTTGCGGACCGGGGGGTGGCGGAGATCACGCTCCTGGGCCAGACCATCGACGCCTACGGGGCCGACCTCGGACCGGTGGCGGGCCGTCCGCGGCTGGGCAGCCTGCTCGACGCGCTGGCGGAGATCGACGGCCTCGAACGGGTTGCCTTGATCACCCTGCACCCCGCCTATTGCGACGGTGAACTGGTCCGGGCCATGGCCCGCTCGCCCCAGTTCCTGCGGCTGCTCCCCATTCCCCTTCAGTCGGGCAGCGATTCCGTCCTGCGGCGCATGAAGCGCGGTTACACCCTGGATCTCTACCGGCGGCGCATCGATCTCCTGCGGGAGCACATGCCCGATCTTGAACTCGTCAGCGACTGGATCGTCGGGTTTCCGGGCGAGACCGAAGCCGATTTCGCCGCGAGCCTGGAAGCCCTGGAGGAGTTCCAGTTCCTGCATTCCTACGTCTTCCAGTATTCCCCGCGGCCCGGGACCGCGGCCATGGCCCTCACGGACGACGTGCCCGCCTCCGTCAAGCGCGACCGCAACCACCGCCTTCTGGCGGCCCAGCGGGAACTCGCCCC
>CAZQAP010000149.1:0-7599 GCA_964591365.1 uncultured Planctomycetales bacterium | reverse complement strand
CCGGTGTGCAGGGCGGGGCCGGGAGTAGGATGGGTGCCCGTTCCCTGGGAAGACGATCCTGGAGGGAATGAGTTACCCGTAGTTCCCCTTCTCATGACCACCAAAGTTGGCCAGATCCTGATTGAACTCGGGGTTTTGCGCCAAGGCCCCCTCCAGGCCGCCTTGGCCGAACAGCGCCGCAGTGGCGGCCGGCTGGGTGCCATCCTGCTTGAACGTTCTCTGGTGACTTCTGGAGATTTGGCTCGCGCCCTGGCCATCCAGAAAGGAATCCCCTGGGTTTCGGCCGAAGATCTCCACCCCGATCCCCAGGTCCTGGCGATGATCGACCCCGCGACCGCGAAGGCTTTCGTGGTCCTTCCCCTGGAAAGGAAGAATGGCCGCTTGCGGGTTGCCATGGCCGACCCGGACACCCTTCCCCTTCTGGGTGACCTGGAGGGCCTGACAGGAATGCCGGTTGAAATCTCCCTTGCGGATCCGGAGGAGCTTGGACGGGCCGTGCAGAACGCCTACCGGACCCAGGAGAAGGCCCGGAAGGCCGCGGTCGAGGAGGCCAGCGAAGCGGCTCCCATCGTCCGCCTGCTCGACTCCATCCTCCTCCGGGCCGTCCGCGACCGGGCGGCCGACATCCACTTCGAGCCCTTCCAGGGAGAGTTCCGGATCCGGTTTCGCGTGGATGGTGTGCTTTATGAAATCGATCCTCCTCCCGCCCATCTCGCCACCGCTTTGATTTCCCGGATCAAAGTCCTGGCCAATCTGGACATCAGTGAGACGCGCATGCCCCAGGACGGCCGCATCGAATACCTTGCCGACGGGCGTTCGGTGGACATCCGCGTCTCCACCGTTCCCATCCAAGGCGGGGAGAGCGTGGTCCTGCGCATCCTGGACCGGGAAAACCTCCAGCTGGATCTCTCCCGGCTGGGGCTCCAGGTGAGCGACAGGCAGCAGCTCGAACAGTTCATCTCCCTGCCCCATGGAATCGTGCTGGTCACCGGGCCGACCGGCTCGGGAAAGACGACCACTCTCTATTCCCTCATGAGCCTGGCCAACCGGGAGGAGAAGAAGCTCCTCACGGTGGAAGACCCGGTCGAGTACGACCTGGAAGGCATCGTGCAGATCCCGGTCCAGGAATCCATCGGGGTCGACTATTCCCGGGTTCTCCGGACCATGCTGCGCCAGGATCCCGACATCATCCTGGTGGGGGAGATCCGGGATCCGGAGACGGCCCGCATCGCGGTGGAAGCCTCCCTGACGGGTCACCTCGTCCTGAGCACCCTGCACACCAACGATGCCCCCTCCACCATCACCCGTCTGGTCGATCTGGGGGTCGAACCGTTCCTCCTGGCGGCCACCCTGGAAGCTGTGGTGGCCCAGCGCCTGGTCCGCTGCGTCTGCAAGTCGTGCGCAGCTCCCTACACCCCCGCCCGGTCCCTGCTCGACCGGGCGCAGGTCCCCTCGGATGCCCGTTTTCTGAGGGGAAAAGGCTGCGACGCCTGCCACTTCACCGGCTATTCCGGAAGGACGGCGATCTTCGAGATCCTCGAAATGGACGAAGACATCCGCGAACAGTTCCTCCACGATCCCAGCACAATCGCCTTGCGGCAGGCGGCCCGCCGCCGCAGGATGGTCACCTTGCGCGAACGCGGACTGGAACTCGTCCGGCAGGGGAAAACCACCCTCGAAGAAGTGCTGCGCGAAACGGCGGGCGAGGGGGAATAGGTGGCCGTCCGCATCCAACGGCGGATTCCCGCCGCTTCCCGCCAGCCTTCCACCCCCGGCCGGCCCCCCTCCGCCGGCACGCGGGCCGGCGGCGCCTCCACCCGGCGGATGCGGCGCCGGGTCCCGCTCAAGCATCTGGTCCGTTTCACCCGTCTTCTGGCCACCTTGACCGAAGCGGGCCTCCCCGTACTGCGCAACCTTCGCATCCTCTCGAACCAGTGGCCCTCCGGCCGGTTCCGGGACTCCATCCTCGACGCCGCGGACATGGTCGAGGAGGGCAACCCGCTTTCCGACGCCTTCGCCCACCACCCCGAGGTCTTCGACGAACTCTACATCAACATGGCCCGGGCGGGGGAGGCCGGCGGGGTGCTCGACCAGGTCCTGGCCCGCCTGGCCGATTTCCTGGAACGGTCCCAGGGGCTGCGGGACCGGACCCGGGGCGCCCTGGCCTATCCGCTGGTGGTGTTCCTCGTGGCGGTCCTGGTCATCTCCATTCTCACCATCTTCGTGATCCCGAAGTTCTCCGCCCTCTTCACCGACATGGATCTCGAAATCCCCCTGGCAACGCGGATCCTCATGGACGTGAGCGCCTTCATGCAGCACTGGTGGTTCCTGGTGCTCGGCCTTCCGGTCCTGTTCGGCGTCCTCTACCAGACCCTCTATCTGCGGGCCTTCGGTTTTCGCCGCTGGAACCACCGCACGATCCTGCGCCTTCCCCTGCTGGGTTCGCTCGTTCGGACCGCCCAGATCGCCCGCTTCTCCGCCACCTTCGGAACCCTGGTGGCCAGCGGGGTTCCCCACCTGCGGGGATTCGAGATCACCCGCGGCGCCTTGAGCAACGAACTCTATCGCGAGGCGATGGAGGACGTCCGCGAGCAGGTCCGGGAAGGCGAGTCCATCGCGGCATCCCTGGCCGCAACCGAACGCTTCGACGACGTGGTGGTTTCCATGGTGGAAGTGGGCGAACAGACCGGGGCCCTCGACAACATGTGCCTCCGGCTCGGGGCCAACTACGAGCAGAACTACAACCGCAGCCTGGACGTGCTCCTGCGCCTCCTCGAACCGTTCATGCTGATCGTCATGGCCGTCCTCGTGGGCACCATCGCGCTGGCCATGTTCCTGCCCCTCTTCAAGCTCATCGAGCAGTTTGGAAAGCCGGTCTGACCTCCGCGCGCCGGGCGGGCCGCCGCCCGCTGGCCCTGTCCTGGGGTGATGGTCGTCTCCCTGAAAACCCGGCTGACCCTCATCCTGGCCCTGGTCAATGCGGTGGTGCTGGGTTCCCTGGCCCTCTGGGTCGCCGGGGACGACGTACAGCGCCAGGCCTCCGCCCAGCGCCGCCAGAATGAACGGAAGGCCCTGGCCGAAGAACTCTTCTCCAAGCGCTTCGAACCCGAACGGGCCGGCGACCTCGCCAAGATGATCGACTGGCCCCTGTGGCACGAATTCTCGGATGCCTTGATCCTCGACACCCGCGTCGTTCCGGTGGGATCCATGCAGGAAATCCATCCCGCCGGGGTCGTCCTCAATCCCCTGGGACTGAAGAACCGGCGTCCCGACTTCCCCCTTCAGGAGGTCGTCCAGGGAATCGCCGCCGCCACCCGCCGGGTGGAGAAGATCCCCGTGGCGGGCGGGCTCGCCCTGCCCCTCATCACCCCCGACCGGCGGATCTGGGGCGGCGTCTTCGTCCAGCTCCCCTCGCTCCCCGACCCTCCTTCCCTCTCCCAGCGGGTTCTGCTTGCAGCGGGCGCGTCCACCATCCTGGGTGCCGCACTGCTCTATCTGCTGGTCCACCGCTCGCTGGTGGCCCCCGTCGAGAGGCTTGCGGCCGCGGCCCAGGCTTTCGGCCGCCATCGCAGCGTGCCCCTTCCCGAACGGACCGGGAGTTCGGAAATGGAGGAGCTTGTCGCCGCCTTCCGCGACATGCGGACCCGTCTGGACGGCTTTCAACAGGAACTGCGCCGCGAGGTCGCGGCCGCGACCCGGCGCGCGGGCGAGGCCGAGCGCCGGGCCGCGCGGCAGGACCGCCTGGCTGCCCTGGGAACGCTGGCCGCCGGCCTGGCCCACGAGATCAACAGCCCCCTGGCCGGGGTCCTTCAGGGGCTCGAGCGGCTTCGTCTGGAGGTCAACAGCCCTCAGAGCCAGCGTTACGCGGTCTTGATGAAGGACGCCCTCGACCGGATCGGATCCCTGGTCCGGCGTCTGCTTCAACTGGCTCCTGCGCGGGTTGAAGAGGGCCGCTGCATCGTCCAGGAAGTGATCCGCGATCTGCCCCTCTTTCTGGCAAGCCGGCTTTCCGTCCATCGTCTGGAACTCGATCTTCCCGAGGAGCCGCTGCAGGTCAACGGCGCGCGCGGAGATCTCTTTCCCGTGCTTCTCAACGTGGTCCAGAATGCGCTGGACGCCCTGGATGAGGCGGATCCGCCCATCCCCGGGAAGATTCTCCTGCGGGCCCGCGCGGAATCCGGCGGCGGGGTCCGGATCACCATTGCCGACAACGGGCCCGGGGCTTCCGAGGCCATTCTGCCGCACCTTTTCGAACCTTTCACCAGCGGCAAGGACGTGGGACAAGGCACCGGCCTTGGTCTTGCGCTGGCTTTTGCCACCATTCGCCAGCTCGAAGGGAGCATCGAGGCCCGCAACCGCTCGGGCGGCGGCCTGGAAGTGATCATCCGCCTGCCGGAACCCCGCGCTCCGGCGGGGAGGCGGCATGGAGGGGCATGACCCCGCCGCTCCCCGTTCTTTTTCTTCTCCTGGGCGCTTCGGCGGTCTTCTCCGGGGCGGAAGCCGCCCTTTTCACTCTGGCCCCGGATCAGTCGCGTGCCAGGAAAGGAATTGCCCCCGCTCTTTTGCGGGATCCTTCCGGAGCCTTGACGGTGATCCTGCTGGGCAACCTCCTCGCCAACCTGGCGTTCTTCGCGGTGCTTGCCACCGCGGTTCTCCCTCTTTCCACCGGGGCGGCCGTGGCATGGTCCACGGGAGGGCTGCTGGGGATGATCCTCCTGGGGGAAATCCTTCCGAAGGTGGCCTCGCACCGATTCGCCTCCCGCACGGCCCCCTTTCTTCTGCCCCCGGTCTGGTTCCTCCATCGCACCCTGCGCCCCGTTCTGCGCCGTTTCGGCTCCCGCAAGCCGTTCCAGCAGGCGCCTTCCGATCCGCTGGATCCTGTTCAGGCCGATCTCCTCCTCGAGGACCCGGGAAAGGAGATCCTTTCGGGGGAAGAAAAGGATCTGCTTCAGCACCTTCTGGAACTCGGTCACCTGCGGGCGGGCGCAGTGCGCCGGCCGCTTCCCGAGACCCTGCGGCTTTCCTGGGACCAGCCGCTCGAGGAAGCCTGCGCCCGGATTCGCGCGGAGGGCCTGGCCTGGTCCCCGGTCGTCGATGGGGACGGGGAGATCGTCGCCGCCCTGGACCTGACCCGCAACCCTCGCGGTCGCACGGCAGGCGAAGCGTCGCTGCCCGTTCCCATTCTTCCGGAACTGGCTCCTCTTTCCGCCGGCGTCCGGCTTCTGCGCGACAGTGGCCTGCCCTTTGTCTCCCTGGTGGACGAATACGGACATTCTGCTGGGATCCTGGAACGCGGCTGCTGGGCCGACACCCTGTTGGACCGGCTGCCCCAGGAACCCTCCGGCCGGCTTGCCGCGATCGTCCCTCTGGGAGACCGGGCCTTCCAGGTCGACGCCTCCCTTCCTCTGCACGTCTTCCGCGAGCGCTTTGGCGACCCCGGCGACGTGGACGTGCGCCTCGACACGCTCGGGGGACTGGTCCAGGAAAGGCTTGGCCGCGTTCCGCGGGTGGGGGACCGCGTAGGCCTTGGGGGTTTCTACGGCGGCATCGATGTGCGCGTCATCCGCTGCGAGGGGGCCCGGCCGGTGGAACTCGAGGTCCGCATCTCCCCATTGAATGACGGAACCCCCGCCACCCATCCCCGCGCTGGAACCGAGTAGCTGGCTGCGGCGCATGGATCTTCTCCTGATTCTTCTCCTGGCCCTCGCAGCCAGTGCGGTCTTCGCGGGTGCGGAGATCGGCCTCTATTCCTTCAACCCGCTGGTCTTGCGGACCCTCGCGCCGACATCCCGGCGGGCCGCGTTCCTCGAGCATTCCGCTCGCCGCCCGGCGGGCTTTCTCTGCACCCTCCTGGTGGGGAACAACCTCGCCAACTTCCTTGTTTCCCATTCGGGAGTCCGTCTGCTTGCGGCCGCGGGCGTCGAGCAGACGGGTCTGTTCGCAACCCTGGTCCTCACCCCCTTGGTTTTTGTCTTTGCCGAGGTGGGCCCCAAACAGTGGGTGCTTCGCGACCCCCTGCACCGGACCCTTCTTCTGGCCCCGCTCCTCTCCTTCTCCCGGGTCCTGTTCGCACCTCTGACCCTTCCCCTTGTGGCCGGCTTGAAGTGGGTCGCTCCGCGCGACGAACGCGCACTCGCCCGCCACCAGTTCGCCGCTCTCCTCTACCGCAGCCCCCGCAGCGGTGTGGAACGGGACCGCGTCCTGGTGGCGGCCTGGCGGGCCTTGCAGGCCCGCGGCCGGGGGCTGCGGCCCTTCCTTTCCGAGGTCCCGATCCTGGCCCCGAACTGCGGGCGGGAGCAGGCCCTCACGACCCTTGCGGCCTCCCCCTCGGGGCTGGCCCTGATCGAACGGTCCGGCCGCCTCCCCGGGCTCCTTCGAGCCCCTATCCTGGTGGCCTCCCGCGGCGGGGAGCGCCCGGCCGGCCTGGCCGAGGATCTGCCCTGGTTCCCCTCCGACCTGGATCTGGCCCAGGCCCTGGGCCGCCTGAGGGCGCTCGGGGTTTCCCGCGCCCTGGTCGGCAGGCCGGGTGCCTGGGAAGGGATCTGCGACCTGGAGGGGATTCTGGCAGGCCTTCTCGCTCCGCAAACTCCGAACCCTTGACCCCATGTCCCAACGACCTTCCTTCCTCCTCCTGCTGGCGGCAGGCCTTTTCGGCGCCCTTTTTTCCCGTCTGCTGGCCCCGGAAGCCGTCCAGGCCCAGACCGCCGACGCCGGAACCCGTTACGTGGCCGCCACCGGCGAGTACCAGACCGGGGTGTCCCTGCTCTACGTCCTGGACCAGAAGACGGAGCATCTGGCCGTCTACGAGGCCCGGGGCGGGGCCCCCAACTCCCGCCAGGTGACCTTCGTGGGCGCCCGGGACATCAGCCTGGATACCCTGTTGCCGGCCCTCAACGACGAGTCGGACTACAAGTACGAAGACTTGAAGAAGATGTTCGAAAGAGGGAAAATCCCCACGGGAGAGTCCGGAGGCGATTAGCCGCCCGCTCTCCTTCCCCTTCCCCGCATGCCCTGACCCGAGGCAGACCCGTGACGCCCGGGCCCTCCGGTCGTTCCTCCGCCAGGATCCCAACATCATCATGGTCGGCGAGATCCGGGATCAGGAAACCGCTCAGGTGGCGATCAAGGCCGCCTTAACGGGCCATCTGGTTCTCAGCACCGTGCACACGAACGACGCGGCGAGCGCGGTCGTTCGCCTGATCCACATGGGGATCGAGCCCTTCCTCGTCTCGACGGCCTGCCGCTCGATCGTGGCGCAGCGGCTCGTGCGGAAGATCTGTCCCGACTGCCGGGAGAAGGCCGAGTACCACCCGGAGGCGCTCCGGGGTGTGGGACTCACGCCGGCGGAGATCGGAGGGACGACGATCTACCGCGGCGCGGGGTGTGCGGAGTGTAACGAAACGGGCTACGCGGGCCGCATCGGGATCTACGAGGTGATGCCGGTCTCTACCATGATCCGCGAGTTGATCCTCGAGAACGCGACCGTGACTCGAATCAAGGGACAGGCGGTGGCGGAGGGGATGATCACACTGCGGGACGACGGACTGCGGAAAATCCGCGCCGGCCTGACGACTCCCGAGGAGGTCTTGAGGGAGACCT
>CAZQAP010000148.1:0-7626 GCA_964591365.1 uncultured Planctomycetales bacterium | reverse complement strand
CCAGGGAAATCAGGTGACCCGACAGGCCCGCCCAGCGCATGACGGTGAAGGCCACCAGCATGGACAGGGGGATTGCGGAAGCGACAACCAGGCCTGCCCGCAGGTCTCCCAGCAGAAGAAGCAGGATCAGGATGACCAGCAGTCCGCCCTCGATCAGGTTTTTTCCCACGGTGTGGATGGTCCGCTCCACCAGGGATGTCCGGTTGTAGAAGGTGTCGATGACGACCCCCGCCGGCAGGGTCTTTTGGATGTCGAGGATCTTCTGGTGGACGGCTTCGGAAACGGTCCTTGAGTTCGCCCCCATCAACATCATGACGACTCCGACCACCGCCTCCCCTCTCCCGTCCCGGGTCACCGCTCCCTGGCGGATCATGGGGGCCAGTTCCACCCGGCCAAGATTCTTCACGTAAACAGGCGTCCCCTGCCGGTCGTGGGAAACAACGATGTTTCCGAGATCATCGAGGCTCCCGACAAGTCCTTCCCCGCGAATCAGGTACTGGTCGCCTCCGTGGACGATGTAACCGCCGCCAACGTTGCGATTGTTGTGCTCCAGGGCCTGAAAAACCTCTCCCAGGGACAGGCCGTAGGCGACGAGCCGCTCCGGATCGAGAGTGACCTGGTAGGTCTTGAGTTCTCCTCCGAAGGCGTTGACTTCGACGACCCCGGGGACCGAACGAAGCCGGTAGTTGATGGTCCAGTCCAGCAGGGTGCGAAGTTCCATGGGGGAATACCCCTCGCCCCGGACTTCGAACTGATAGATCTCTCCCAGGCCGGTGGAGATCGGGCCCATCTCCGGAGTGCCATAGCCCGAGGGGATCTCCTCCCGCGCGGAAACCAGCCGTTCCGAAATCTGCTGGCGGGCCCAGTAGATGTCGGTCCCCTCTTCGAAAACCACGGTCACGTTGGAAAGGCCGAATTTGGAGACGGAACGGATCTCCTCCACGCGAGGAACGCCGCTCATGGAGATTTCGACCGGGAAGGTGATGAACTTTTCCACCTCCTCCGGAGCCAGGCCGGGGGAATTGGTCAGGATCTGCACCTGGATATTGGTCACGTCGGGGACCGCATCGATGGGAAGCTGACCCAAGGAAGCGATCCCGATCCCGGTGACCAGAAGCCACAGGACGATGACCAGGAACCGGTTGTCCAGGGAAAAGTCAGTGATCCGTTGAATCATCGCCCGCGCCTCAATCTCCCTCGCCGATCTCGCCCTTGCGGGCGAAGGATTTGAGGGCGAAAGTGCCCTGGACGACGACATCCTCCCCTGGATCCAGTCCCCCAAGGACCTCCACGACCCCGCCGCTCCCCGGAGAAGTCCGCACGATCCTTTTTTCGAACCTTCCCGGCTCCAGGCGGACGAAGACCGACTCTCGATCCCCTTCATGCACGATGGCGCTCTCGGGGATCAAGACCGCCACCTTCCGGGAACCCGTGAGGATCTCCACCCTTCCGAACATCCCGGGACGAATGGGAAAGGGTTCCTTCCATTCTTCGAGGGGATCGTTCTTCACCACGATCCGGACCGCGGCAGAACGTGTATCCGGGTCGACGTGGTAGTCGATGAAGTCCACCTTCCCGTTGAATGGGTTGGCGGGAAGGGCGTTCAGGAGGACCCGGGCCTGCGACCCGACAGCCACCTTGGCGAGATCCTGTTCATAGGCCGAAGCCTGGACCCAGACCGTTTCCAGATCCTGGATGTCGAACAGGGTCATCTGCGAATCCACGAATTCCCCTTCGGTCGCGTCCCGGGAAACGATGACCCCCCCGCGGGGTGCACGGATGAGATAACGCCCCTCGGTGCCCGCATCCTTTTCTCCGGGAACAAGGTATTCTTCGGGCTTCATGCCCAGGATCAGAAGGCGGGTCCGGGCGGTGGCGAAGTCCACCCGGTCCTGATCGATGCGGCGCTGGAGTTCCAGGATCCGGCTGTCCCGCCGCAATTGGGCTTCCTGGAGAGCTTTCTCCGCGTCGTAGAAGAAACGGAGGGTGGTGATCTCCTTCTGTGCCAGATCCTTCTCGCGTTCGAAGATCTTCCTGGCGATGGCCACCCCCCGGTCCAGAAGGGAACGCTCTTGATCCAGGGCAGCCTGGGAGTTTTTCAGGATCTTGTCCGTCTTCTGGAAATCGCTCCCCGCCCGGCCCAGTTCCACGCTGTCGATTTCGCAGAGAGGGTCCCCGGCCGCGACCTTCTGCCCAAGATGGCCCTGGATCCGGACCACGATTCCGGGCACCCTCGGATTGACATGCGCCTGGGTGTCCAGATTCTGGCCGACAATGGCCGAAAGCTCCAGGGTTGTTTCGAAGCGGCCCGGCCCGGCCGCCACGGTCCGGATTCCAGCCGAGGCGACTTGCTGGGGGCTCAGATCCAGGAAAGGCGAAGTTCCACTCTCCCGGGTCCCGACGGTATCGGGAACGGATCCCTCCGGCGCCCCGGTCTTCCCGGAGCAGCCCCAGAAGAGCGCCGGCAGGACGAGAAAAGACTTCAGGCGGGTGGCTTTTTTCACGGTTGCTTGCTGATCTGGTTCTGACCGGAAACCCAGGCCACGACGGTGCGGGCTCGGGCGTTTTCGATCCTGGCTTCAAGGAACTGCTGGCGCGCATCCAGGACCTGGCGTTGCGCGGTGAGGATCTCCACCAGAGTGGCTTCTCCCTGCCGCAAGGCTTCCTCGGCAAGCCGCAGGCTCTCCTCCAACTGGGGCTCGATCTCCCGTCGAAAGAAACCCACCTGGCTCTGCGCGATTTCCTGCTGAATCACCGCTTCGTGGACTTCCTTGCGAAGCCGGTGGATCTCTGCTTCGACTTGGCGGGCGATTCGTTCCCGGGCCTCCCGGGCCGTGCGGATGGCGGGCTGGTTGAATCGGGAGAAAAGGGGAAGGACCAGGTCCAGGCCGGTTCCCAGGGCCAAAAGCGGCCATTGGCGGGCGATTTGGAGCCGCAGGTTCTCCTCAGCCTGGCGGTAGACGGCCAAAAGCTCCTTGAGGTCGGGCCGCTGTTCCACCGCCTGCCCGGTCACTTCCGAGGGGGAGGGAAGGGAAGCGGATACGGAAAAAGGATCCTCTGGTGCCTGGAGTTCGAATTCTGTCTCCGGAGGGAGGCCGAGAAGCGAGTTCAAGTTCTGACGGGATCTTCGGACTTCCAGTTCCAGCCGCCGCCCGGCCCGTTCCACCTGGGCAAGATCCAGGCGGGCCAGGTTTTCCTGAAGGGCGGTTGCCGCTCCCACCGCCCGGCCGCGCGCAAAGAAGTCGTGCGTCTTCCTGGCGATCTCGTTCAGCCTGCCGTTCAGGGCCAGCCGCGCCTGGGCCGCGAGGACCCCCAGAAAGGCGAGATCCACCTGGCGTTTGAGCCGCCATTCGCGATCCAGGATGAGCCAATGGACTTCCGCAACCCGGCCCCGCGCAATCCCCTCCCTTGCGGGGATGACCCCCGGGGCAGGAAGAGGAAAACGAAGGGAGAAACCGGTCAGGGCGTCATCCCCGGTCCTGCCGACCAGCCAGTCCACCGCATCCCAACCCAAAGCCGGATCGGGAAAAAGACCCGCCTCCACGAGCTGTGCGGCCGCCACTCCGGCCTCCGCGCGAAGGGCGCGAAGCCCGGGGTTCAAGGCCAGGGCCAGGGAAACGGCCTCGGTGCGATCCAGCCCGTCCTCCGGATGGAACCCGGAATCCGAGCCCTCGGGCGCAGGAGTTTCCCGGACCGACTCCAGGCTCACCGCCCGGAGGCCGGCGAGAATCTCCAGGGGTTCCAGGGGTTGCGGCCGATAGGAAGCACAGCCTGAAAGGCCGGCCAATCCCGCCAGGGCCAGGGCCCGGCCAGCCGGGATGATTGGGGACCGTCTTGTTTGAGCCTGCTTGTTTCTGTGCTTGGGAGGTTTCTCCACGCAACTCCTCCGCCCTTCCGGGCCGGAATCCTTCCACGGAACCCCTGCCGGGCGAAGACCACCCGGCCGGGAAGATCACCTAACGGAAGGCGGGAGCTTCAGCAGAGAAAGACCACGGTGGCAGCCACCCTCAAACTCGAAGGGGACGCCAGCGAAAAGGAAGGGGGCCGGGAGCAGAAAAAAAAGAATGGGCCGAAACCAGGCTTCGCGCAGGAATCCGGAAAAGGAACCGGAGCCGTGCCCGGGCCAAAAACGCCAGGATGGGAGTTCTGGCTCCCTCGCCGGTCGACGGGAAGGAGGAAGGGAAGGTCCCGGCAGGGACCGCAGGGGCCGCAGTCCGAATCTGAAAAGACACGGGGCCGGTTGGGGTCCTCTTCCCCCAAGGAGTACCTCCGGCAGCAGGATCCGGAAAGAAGCTCAAGGGAGACGTCTCCGCCCTCTTCAACACAAAAAACGGCCGTCGAGCTGAGCCCCTGGGATCCCAGGATCAGAACAGCAGCAGCCAGCGGGGCGAGGCGGCCCATTGCGGGAAGTATACCCCCCGGAAAAAAACTTGACCTTGTACCTTGGTACAAGCCGTATAAGGGGGAACGGACATGAAGACCCTGACGCGAAGCGAGGCGGCCCGGCGGGCCCAGGTCCACGGGGAGACCCTGCGCTACTACGAAAAACGCGGGCTGCTCCCGCGGCCCTCCCGTTCGGCCTCCAACTACCGGCTCTACTCCGAGGACGCCGTCCGGCGGATCCGCTTCGTCAAGCGCGCCCAGGAGCTGGGCTTCACCCTCGAGGAGATCAAGGAACTCCTTTCGCTTCGAGCCCGGCCGGGTTCCTCCTGCGAAAGGGTCCGCAAGAAGGCCACGGCAAAGATCCGCGAGGTCGAGGAGAAGATCCAGGCTCTTCGGGCCATCCGCGAAGCCCTTTTCGATCTCGTGGCCCGCTGCTCCAGCCGGGGCGCCACCACCGAATGCCCCATCCTGGACGCCATGGAACCCAAAGCATGAAACCCTTCAACCTCCTGCTCCTCGCGGCGGTCCTGGCCGCCGCGGCCCTGCCCGCTTCCGCTGAAGTTCCGCGCATGACCGTGACGGTCGACGGCATGGCCTGCCCCTTCTGCGCCTACGGACTGGAGAAGAAACTGAAAAACCTGGAAGGGATCCGTGGGGTGAAGGTGGAGCTGAAGACGGGCATTGCGCGCCTCACCCTGAAGGAGGAGGCCCCGCCCACCGTGGCCGCCATCCGCGAGGCGGTGAAGAAGGCCGGCTTCACGCCCAAGGAGATCGGCATCACCGTCGTGGGCAGCCTCCAGCGGGAAGGGAAACAGCTCCTACTTCGTTCGCGCGGGGAAGAGCGCACCTTCCTGCTCCGCCAGCCGGCCGGAAACCCGGTCGCGAAGGCTGGTGAAGAAAACCCGCTCCTGGCAGTCACCGGCACCCTCGCCGAAGGCGGTCCGCGGCCGGACCTCGCCGTGGAGAAGGTGGAAGCCGTGCACAGCCTCTCTTTCGGGATCCGGAGCGACGACTGTGAGGAATGTGCTGCCCGTTTGCGCAAGACCCTGGCCGCCCGGATCCCCGGCTTCTACCGGCTGGACCTCGATCTCGAAGCGGGACGCCTGCGGGTGGAGATCCTCGGGGCCACTCCAAAGAACGGCCTCCTTCCGGCGATCCTGAAGGAAGCCGGGCTGGAACCGGCCCCTGATCCCGCCCGGTCCGGCCGGTGATCCGGTTTCCGGTTTCCCTGCTCCTCTTCGGGCTGCTGGCGGCTTCCGCCGGCGCCCAGGTCACCACCAACACCGCGCTGCCCATCCACGACGGCGAACTCCTCGTCCGGGAACTGAGCTTCTACCGGCGGGCGAGCGGCGACCCGGGCCCGATGAACCGTGAACTCTCGGTGGGCGGCAGCGCCACGGTGGCGGCCTACGGAGTGACCGAACGCCTGGCCCTCTTCGGCGTCCTGCCGCTCCTCGCAAAGCGTCTCGAGCTGACCACGCCGGCGGGCCGGGTGTCCCGCAACGCCTCCGGTCCCGGCGATGCGACCCTCTTCGCCCGCTACAGCGCGCTTCAGTGGGACAAACCGGGGGAAACCATCCGTGTCGCGCCGCTTCTCGGGGTGGAAACCCCCACCGGCCGCGACGACCAGCGCGACCGCCTGGGGCGCCTGCCCCAGCCGCTGCAGCTCGGCTCCGGCTCCTGGGATCCCCTGGGCGGCGTGGTCTTCACCTGGCAGACCTTCGACTGGCAGTTCGACGCCACCGCCCGCTACAAGGCCAACACGCGCGCGAACGGGTTCGAGTTCGGCGACGAGGCGCGCCTCGACATGTCCCTCAAGCGCCGCCTGCTCCCCAGGGAACTGGGCGAGGGGGTTCCCGCCTTCCTCTACGGAGTGCTGGAAAGCAACCTCTCCTGGAATGCCCGCAACAGCATCCTGGGCCGCAACGACCCCGACTCGGGCGGATCGGGCTGGTCGCTGACGCCCGGCTTCCAGTACATCACCCTGCGCTGGGTGGTGGAGATGGCCGTCCAGGTTCCGGTGATCCAGAACCGGAACGGCCGCGGACTGGAAGATGATTACGCCGTCTACTTCGGAATCCGGCTCAACTTCTGATGCCCCGCCTTCGCTCCCGGCGCGTCCTGCTCCTTCTTGGAATCCTGCTCCTTCTGGGCCTGTGGGCCCGGGCGAGCTGGTTCCCCGCCCCCGCGATCCCCGGCTACCGCTTCCTGCGCGCCTGGGGCGCTTCCGGTTCCGAGCCCGGACAGTTCCACGAGCCGATCGGGATCGCCCTCTCGGACACGGAGGTCTTCGTGAGCGACGCGGGCAACGACCGCATCCAGGTCTTCGACCGCGAAGGGCGCTTCCTGCGGGAGTTCGGCGACGAAGGCGCCGCGGCGGGCCGGCTCGACCGCCCCATGCACCTCGCCTTCCGCGGCGGGCGCCTCTTCGTGGCCGAATACGGCAACGACCGCATCCAGGTCTTCTCCCCCGCCGGGGAGTCGCTGCAGGTCGTGGGGACCGGCGGCGACGGCCCGGGCGCCTTCGATGCCCCCGCCGGCGTGGCGGTGGACCCGGAGGGCAACCTCTGGGTGGCCGATTTCTACAACCAGCGGGTGCAGGAACTCGCGGCGGACGGGAGTTTCCTGCGCCAGCTCGGAACCACCGGGGAGAAGGGGATCGGCGCCGGCCGCTTCAACTACCCCACCGACGTGGCCGTCCTGGAGGACGGCGCGATCGTGGTCGCCGACGCCTACAACGACCGCATCCAGGTCTTCGACTCCGCGGGCCGATTCCTGCGCAAGTGGGGCGGGCCCTGGGCCTCCAACCTCGCCGGAGGCGGCAACGGCTGGTTCCGCACCGCGACGGGCGTGGCCGCCGGCCCGGGCGGACGCGTCTTCGCCGCGGATTTCGAGAACCACCGCATCCAGGTCTTCACCGCGGAGGGCGACTTCCTCACGGCAGTCGGGGAGCAGGGCTCCGCCCCGGGCCGGCTCCTGCGCCCCACCGATCTGGCCGTGGATGGGCAGGGCCTTCTCTACGTGGTCGACTTCGGCAACGATCGCATCCAGGTCTTCGCGCGGCAGACTTCGGACTGAAGTCCCCGAAACCGGCCGAACGCAGGGTCAGGATCGACCCACCCCGGTCCGCAGGAAAACCAGAAAAAAAATAACCGCGGAGACGCGGAGAGCGCGGAGAGGAAAAAAAATCGGCGCTTCCGGGTTTTGTGTGCAGAATGGCTTTTTCGGGGGTTTCCGAGGAGG
>CAZQAP010000147.1:0-7691 GCA_964591365.1 uncultured Planctomycetales bacterium | reverse complement strand
CAAGGCCGTGGCCGCCTTCGTCAAGATCGGCCGCAAGTACGAAGTGATCTCCTGACCCGCGTTGGCCGGGTTCTCTTCCGCACGCGTGCGCGGATTCGCACACCGCGAAGGGTGGGGACCGCCCTGGAGCCGCTTCCCAGGCACGAAACCCCTGGCACGGTTTTTGCTGGTATTCCATCGACCCCGGGGCATCCGGGGCGGACGGCCTATCCCCCTGGGCCTGGAAAATGAACCGGAATCCACCAAGGAGAACCCCGTGAAACCAAGCCTTCCTTCCTTCCTGGCCCTGATTGCCGTTTCCCTGGGGCCCGTTGACGCCCTGGCGGCCTGGCAGCAGCCGCAGACGATCTGGGTCGACGTTGGCAACCAGAATACAGGCGACGGAAGTCAGGGAAACCCCTACCACTCGCTTAGCTTTGCAATTTCCCAGACTTCTTTGAATCCTGGAGACATCATCAAGATCCTGGGAAGAAATAATTCCGACTACACCAACGATCCAAGCCAGCCGACCTCGAAGCAGGAGGTCTTCCCAATCATCTTGCCCGACGGGGTCACCCTGGAATTCGTTCCGAGCGGAGTCAACCAGGTACGCCGCGCCACTTTCAGGCCAACGGGTTCGGGAGCCGGGCTGACCTGTTTTAAGATCCAGGGAGGGAACTCCGCCTTTCCAACCAAGTTCCAGGGTCACTTCGATACGAATCCGATGACCGTTCCGGATCAAAACCAGGGAATTGTGATCCAGGATTTCGAGGTGGGAATCAGTCTTGAAAGTAATACCGGCACTTTTTCTTCTGTCTTCAGTATGGACGGCGTTCGATTGGATGGGCGCCGGACAGGCTTTCTGGTTCTGGAACCGCAAAACAGCGATTCGGTGATGGGCACCTTGCAGCGCAGCCGGATTCTGGGTTCAAGTGGAACCTTCGCGGCCGACCAGCCTCTTGTTGATCTTCAGGTCACCGGCTCCACGGCAAACATGGATGTCACCTTGCAACAGGACGTTGTTCTTCCGCAAGGCCAGAACCTGACCGCCAATGCCATCAACCTGAACGCCCAGCAGAGTGGGACCACGGCTGACCTGACGCTGGAAAGCGTCGTCATCCAGGGCCGCTCCGATATCGTACAGATTCCACCCCCTCCAACCCTGGAGATCGACCGTGCAGGGTTGAAGTTCGTCTACAAAATGAATGCAACCGGTACGGTGACGATCAACAATTCGACCATCCAAGACGCCAATGGTGCGGGAATCTACGGCCTTGCCACAAGCAGCGCGCTGATTTCCATTTTCGGGAATGGAAACCGGATCCAGAACAACGGAAACCAGCCGCCCATGATGGATCCGCCCACGGGCCCGCCCTTCTCGCGTTCCGGAATGATGCTCATCATCCATGAAACCGCCGACTGGAATGCCGTGAACTTCATGAATTCAAGGTTCACGGACAACAAAGTTCATGGCGTCCACCTCATCGGACTCAGCGACTTCACCCAGGACGATCAATTCCAAAACGTGGAATTCGACGATTGCCAGTTCCGGGACAACGGCAAGAATGCTCCCATGGGCCCGCCTTTCAACGGCCAGGGGCATGGGTTCTTTTCGGACCAGGAGAGTGTCGAATTGCATGCCACCTTCCGCAGGTCCCGTTTTTCGGGCAACGGAACCTGCGGCCTCCGGTTTGATTTCGGGATGACGCAACTTTTGAGAAACCATACCCTTGGGGTCTCGAACTGCGTTTTTGCTGGGAATGCGGGAAAGAACTCCCAGGATATTTCGACCCAAAGGGACATCAACCCTCTTACCGTGATTTCCGAGAACATCTTCGACAGGATCCGGATCCAGCTTGCGCAGTTGACTATTTCCGAAAATCCAACCCCTTATTCCGTAAGTCTTTGGGACAAGGCGACGGACATGTCAGATCCCGGCCGCTTGTGGGATTCTGCCTCGGATGCCCACAACTGCATCTTCGATGGCAATGGACGCGACCTTGGTTCAGGGAAGGTCGTCGATGCTGCCTTTTTCCCTTTGCCTCCCAGCCAATGTCCATCGGGGTCAAACGATCTCTTCTGCTTGATGGCGGCCAGCACGATGAATTGTGTCCTCGGAGACGAGGGCCTTACCTCTGCCCAGATGTCTGTTTACGATGGTTTTGCCGCAAGCCCCAACAACGACGTCATCGACCCCAAGAATGTCCTGGACCTTCAGCCCTGGCAGGATCTTGGTCTTGTCTTCCCCTCGCAGCCCGAAGTCCTTGACCAGGGGATCGACAATACGGTCCCCTCGGATACCGTGGACTTCCGGGGCGCCGCGAGACTGTACGACGATCCCAACATTCCCAATGCTCCTTCGATGGCGGGGAAGGACATCGGGGCCTTCGAAAAGCAAGCCAACGATTGAGGACCGCAAGATGAAAACACTCACTGGTTTCTTTCTGGGTCTTCTTTTGGGAACTCCATTCCTGCACGCCCAGGACATTGGCGGCGTTTGGCAATTGGACGACCAAACCCTTGGGGCGGCACAAAGAACAGGTTTCGGAGTCCAACTTGCCTTCGCGGGAGACCTCAACGGCGACGGGGTGGAGGATCTGGCCATCGCCGCACCCGGTTTTCCTGGTGGTTCCAGGGTTGGGCCGGGTGCGGTTTTCCTCTTGTCTGGGGCGGATAGGTCGGTCATCCGTCGCCTGGACGCCGTTCCTGGAGGGAATCGGGATACGGCCTTCGGCTTGGGCCTGGCCAATCCAGGCGACGTCAACGGGGATGGAATTGATGATCTTCTGGTCGGGGCCTATGCGAGTCGCGTCCCACCCGCACCGGCACCAGGCAACAATTATGCAGGCGAAGTGTTCCTCTTTTCCGGGGCGGACGGTGCTCTCCTTTGGAAGATGGAAGGCACCGAGGAGGGGGAAGAGCTCGGGCTGTCCGTTGCCGGGATCGGCGACCTGGACGGGGATGGACTGCCGGATGTTGCCGTGGGAGCCAACCTCGGTTCCAGCCCTTTTCCTCCCCCGTATCCTGGCCGGGTCTTTCTTCTGCGCGGTTCGGACGGGTCCGTCCTGCGAATCCTTTCCAGTTCCGTAATAGAGGACCGTTTCGGCCGCTCTGTGGCCGGCCCTGGTGATCTGAATGGAGACGGATGGCCGGATGTTCTGGTGGGAGTCCCGAGCGCCTCTACGGGGAATGGGGGGAGTGGCGTTGGCGTGGTGCTTCTAATCTCGGGGAAGGATGGGACCATCCTGCGCAAATTCGAGGGCCCCTCGCCTTCGGGATCCACTTTTGGACTGAACATCAAGGTGATTGGAGATCTGAATGCCGATGGTCTGTCCGAATGGGCATGTTATGTCATTGTCCCTTCCGCAAGCGGCCCAGATCTTGTGGATATTTTCGACGGAGCTTCCGGGAACCCTCTTGCCCAACTTGCGGGATCCGATTCAGAAGAATTTTTTGGTTGTACCGGGATTTCCCCTGTTGGGGATGCGAATGGCAATGGGACACTCGATCTACTCATCGGAGCAAGGAACGGTGCCGCGGATGGAAGGGGCCGGCCGGGGGCCGCCTACCTTTTTTCCGGAGACGATTTTCACCTGATCCATCGTTTTACGGGGGATGCGGATGGTGATCAGTTCGGGAGTTCCCTCCTCCTTGGGAAGGACCTCGATGGCGACGGCAATTCCGAAATTGTTGTCGGAGCCTTCTCTGCACAATCTGACCTGGGTACAGTCGATATCTTTGGCTTCCTACCCGGACTCGAGGCCGA
Source organism: uncultured Planctomycetales bacterium (assembly GCA_964591365.1). Taxonomy (GTDB): domain Bacteria; phylum Planctomycetota; class UBA1135; order UBA1135; family UBA1135; genus CAZQAP01. The sequence continues at coordinate 3,946 of CAZQAP010000147.1, read as the reverse complement.
TGCCACCCGCATCTCCGCCTCGGCGGGAGGAACCGTTCATTTCGACCTCGACTTCCCCGACAGCGAGTCGGGGTTCCGCTACGGGCTGCTCCTCTCGCTGGGGACCGGGCCCACGACCGTGCAAGGGGTCCGGATTCCCTTGAGCAAGGACCGCTGGTTCCGGCGCTCGCTGGAGCAGAGGGCGCCCGCCTTCTTCACGCCCGCCTTCGGGAGGCTCGATCCCCTGGGCGACGCGCAGGTGGTCTACAGCCCGCCTCCCGGCGCCCTGATCAAGCAGATCGGCCGCACCTTCCATCTGGCCGCGGTCACTCGCGACACCAACCGCCGCTTGAGCGTCTCCTCGGTCGAGGTGCCGCTCACCATCGACCCGTAGAGGTTCGGCAGGCCCGGGCTCCGTCCGGGTGTTCCGACAACCCGCGGGGATTACCATGAGCCGGGTGGATCCGGAGGGGAAACCGCCGGCGAAGGCCGCCCAGGGCGCGGCCTGGATCCGCATGCTCGGGTTCGAGGAGGCGGAGGGGAGGCTTGCGGAGATCTACGGGCGCCTCTGGGATCCGGACCAGGGGCCCTTCGACCACATCCTCCAGATCCATTCCCTGCATCCGCGGGCGCTCGAGGCGCACCTCGGACTCTACAAGACCGTCATGCAGGGGACGGCGACGCTCCCCAAGCTCGAGCGCGAGATGATCGCCCTGGTCGTCAGCCGGCTCAACGGCTGCCACTACTGAATCACGCATCACCGGCGCGGTCTGCGCCGGCTGCTCCGCGACGATGCGTTGCTCGGGCGCATTGCGGCAGACTGGCGCACGGCCGGGCTCGACCCGCGGCGCGAGGCGATGCTGGCCTACGCGGAGAAGCTCACCCTCACGCCCTCCGAAGTGGAGAGGAAGGACGTGGAAGCACTCAAGCAGGCGGGCTTCTCCGACACCGACGTTCTGGAAATGGCCGAGGTGACGGCGTACTTCGCCTTCGTGAACCGCCTCGCGGACGGTCTCGGAGTCCCCCTGGAGGAAGAAGGGGGCGATCCGGAGGACACGGCGAAGGACGCCTCGGAATAGGTCGTGCCCGGAAGGGCGCCGGCGGGACCCGCAGTCTTCATGCCGCCAGGTCCTCGTGGCCGGCTTCCACGGCCCGCACCTGGGCCCGGCGGCCTCCCAGGAGGGGGAGCGGGGTGGTGGCGTCCCGCCCCCGCAGGGCCACTTCCGGGAAGCAGGTGTGCAGCACGCGGTTGCGGGCCCAGGGGGCCGGCCCGGTGCCGACGCTGACCTCGAGGCTGCCGCGGTCGCGGGCATCGAAGACCGCCACCTCGGTGGCGCTGTGGGCCGCCAGGGTTCCCAGCCGGTGCTCGATGGGGGCGAAGAGCTGGGGGCCGCACGACCAGCAGAAGCGGTCGATCTTCACGCGCAGGTCGGCCAGAGCCTCTTCGCCGAGGTTCAAGAGGAACAGGCGCGGCCGCGGCCCCGGGGTCAGGGCCAAAAAGAGTCGGCCGGTGACCAGGTCCCTTCCCGCGATCTCCGGCCCGGCATGCGTGCGCGCCAGGCGGCGCAGGCGGGAACTGATCCGGCGCAGGACCGCCTGCACGGCTTCCTCGCCGAGATCCTGCTCCCGCGCTCCGAAGACCGCCTGCAGCGTCGCCCAGGCGATCTCCCGCGCCGCTCCGGCCGAGGGCACCCCACGCACCGAACGAAGGAGAAGGTCGGCCCAGCGCGTCACGGCCCGGGTCACCGGCAGAAGGTCCGGCCGTCCGCTCAAGAGCGAGCACTGCTCAAGGATCTGCACGTATTCACTGGGATGCCAGCTCGCCCCGGGTGCAACCGGCAGCACCGGCTGGCTTGCCACCCGTTCGGGCACCCAGGCCAGATGCGTGAAACCCTGGAAGTCGAGTTCGAAGAAGACCGGGGCATCCCCCAGCCCTTTGGCCCAGATGCGGTAGAGGCCGTGGCCGGGTTCTTCGGAGGGTCCGTCCAGGAAGAGGTGTCCGGTTCCCCGTTCGGGGATGGTGCCCAGCTTGTTCTGACGGGGAATGCGGCCCCCCGTGGGTGTCCACTCCAGGGTCACGTCCTGCAGGGCCGGACCCCCGTTGAAGAGGGTGAGCCCCCAAAGGCAGGCTTCCCCGGGAAGTTCGCCCGGCGCGATGCGGCGGTCTTCGGGCTGGAAGGCGAGCCAGAGACGGGCCTGGAAGGCGCGAGCGCTGGCTCGTTTCGGCGTGAATGAGCGGGTCTTCATGGTTCCCTATGCCTCCATTCCTGCCTGCGGCCGAACCGGGGGAGTGTGACCCTTTTCCGACTCCGCGAAAGAGGTCCGGGTTGCGGGAAAAAGGGAAACCTCCGCGGGCCCGGGACGTAGACGAAGCCCTCGGAGGAGGTTCAGGGCGGGTATTGAAGCCGGTTCAGCCCTCGAACTTGCGGACGAAGTGCTGCAAGTCCTCGTCCTTTCCGAGGATGGTCAAGAGCGAACCTTGGGGCAGCCGTTCATCCGGCGTGGCCAGCTTCATGCTCGTGCCCGGCTCGCTCATGTCGGCGGGAAGATGATGCCCCACAACCGTGATGTGGTATTTCTGACGAAGGTTCAGTTCGCGCAGGCTCTTGCCCGCAAGCGATACCGGGCAGTTCACCTCCATGATTCCATATCCGTCCGCCATGGGGAATTCGGTTTCGATGAAGTCCGAACCGATCCGGCGCGACACCCGCACGGCGGCGTCCACTTCCGGTATCAGCACCTGGAAGCGGCCCCCCTCCACCCGCCGGCTGGAATGGATGGCCTGCAGCACGCGGCGGTGCCCGGGGTCGATCGCCTTGATGATGATGTGCTGCACCTTGCGGTCGAGGAGCTGGATGGCGGCCAGGATCGAAGGATTGCTCGCGCGTCCCAGGCTGATCACCGCGACGTCGATCCGCTTCTGCTCCTCCAGGAAGCCCTCCAGCACCTCGGGATGGTTCAGGTCTCCGCTGGCGCCGGTGTGGACGAGTTCAACCACCCGGCGCAGGGCCTCTTCGCTCTGGTCGAAGGCGAAAAGGCGCACGCCCTTGCGGGGCGCAAGCTCCTGCACGATCCGGCTGCCGAATTTTCCAAGCCCAAGGACGAGGACGTTCTTCACGAAAGGGGGGACTCCGCAAGCGGGGGGCCGATTCTAACCGGGGCCCTTCCCGATCGTGGCCGAGAGCTTGTCCAAGCCCAGGTCCCTCAGCCGACGTGGACCTCGGCGGGGGGATAGCTGATCGGCTTCTCCGCCGGGCGGCGGACCAGGGTGTGTACCACGGTGATCGGCCCCAGGCGGCCCACCAGCATGGTCAGGATCAGCACGATCTGGGAGGCCTCGCCGAGCCGGGCGGTGATGCCGGTGCTCAATCCCACCGTCCCCAGCGCGCTGGCCGCCTCGAAGGCCAGATCCTCGAAACGGAAGCCGGCCGGATCCTCGAGCGCGGTCAGGAGCAGGGTGACCAGGCCGTGGATGAGGAAGATGAGCACGCAGATGATCACCGAGCGGCGGATGACCTCGCGCGGAATGCGCCGCCGCCCGATGCGCACGGTTTCCAGGCCCTTGATGCGCGTCCAGATCGTCGCGAAGAAGATCCAGACCGAGGTAACCTTGGCGCCGCCGGCGGTCCCCCCCGGCGCCCCGCCGATCAGCATGAGCGGTATCAGGAGCCCCAGGGTGATCCGCCGCGCCTGGCCCAGGTCGAGCAGCGAGAATCCGGCCGTGCGGCAGGTGTTCCCCTGGAAGAAGGAGAGCAGCATCTGCTCGCCCGCGTTCTTCCCCTCCAGGAGTCCGCCGAAGGCCTCGGAAACCCAGAAGAGGAGCGCACCCAGAGGAATGAGGACCGCGCTGGCGGTCAGGATCATGCGCGCGTTGAGGTCGAGCGGAAGACGGCCGCGGCGCCGCAGGAAGGCGAGCACCGAGGCCGGCACCAGGAAGCCGAGCCCGCCGATCAGCCAGAGACAGAGA
>CAZQAP010000146.1:0-7701 GCA_964591365.1 uncultured Planctomycetales bacterium | reverse complement strand
CGTGGGCGAGGAGGACGCCGGCGAAGTCCTCGAAGTCGAGGAGGTTCTCTTCTCAGAGTCCGCTGAGGACGAGGACGACCAGGGAATGGTCACCACCCAGCTCAGCGAGGAGGACACCCTGCTCGACGAAGAGCTCGAGGAAGTGGAGATGGAGGAAGAAGCCCCGGCGCCCGCATCGGCGCCGGTTCCCGTGCGCCGGTCGGCGCGCACCGCCGCTGCGCGGGGCGCAACGGCGCTGGAGGAGGGTGAAGAGACCCCCGGCGTCCGTGCTCTGGCCATCATCACCACCGTCTTCCTCGTCTACGGGCTGGCCTTTCTCTTCGCGATGGCCGCGGCCCGCTCCAATGGCCTGACCGATCCCCTGGTCAACACCTTCAGCGGCTAGGCAGGCGGCCTTGACCCCCCTCTCCTCCAAGACCGTTCTCCTGCGGGCCGCGCTGCTGGGGCTCCTTGTCCCGGCCGTCTCCTGTTCGGGACCCCGCATCAAGAAGCCCGAGGCGGGCCCGGAAGAGCGCTGGGAGACCGCCTTCCAGGATTTGAAGGCCTACACCGCCGATCTGGAAGCGGAAAACACCGCTCTTCGGAAGAAGGTCTCCAGACTGGAAGTCGAAGTCCAGGAGGTCCGCGCCAAGGGTGCCCGGGAGGCCTCCGCCGATCTGGAGCGCGCCTCCGAGGAACTGCGAGCCACGATCCGCAAGCTGGGGCAGAACACTGCGGGGGGAGTGGAGTACGTGGAAGGCCCCGACGGCCCCGTGATCCGCATCACCGACCGGCTGCTCTTCGCCTCGGGAAGCGCCGAGGTGAGCCCCGAAGGCCGCAAGGTGCTGGAAGCCCTGTCCGGCGAACTGATGCGCATGGGAGGGCTGGTCCGGGTCGAAGGGCATACCGACAGCGATCCCATCCGGGTCCATGCCGAGGACTTCCCCCACGGAAACCTCCAGCTCAGCTCGGAGCGTGCCGTGGGTGTGGCAGCCCTGCTCATCGATTCCGGTCTTCCTGCCGAACGGGTTTCGGCGGTCGGTTTCGGCGAATGGCGGCCCCTGGTTCCCAATGACAGTGCCGAGGGCAAGGCGCGCAACCGGCGGGTGGAGATTGTCGTCCGTTCAGAATCGGGGAAGACGCCGGAACCCGATTCCCGCTAGCGGGCCGCGGTCCCCGTTCGGGAAGCGGCTGGGCCGCCTGCTCCCGTTCTTGATGGCCGCCGCCTGTGCCCCCCCGGCCGGGGAAGCCTCCCCGGGTGCGCGTCTCCTGGACGGTCTCCGGCTGGCCCCCTCTCCCGACCCGGGGGGCGGGTTCCTGGTGTGGGACGGGTTCGAAGTGACCCGCGGCGAGTACCTGGCCGGGCGGGAGAACGCCCCCCAGTCTTCTCCGGAGGCCGACCTGCCGATGACCTGGGTCGACCGGGACGAGGCCGAAGCCTTCGCGGCATCGCGGGGCATGCGCCTGCCCACTCTGGCGGAGTGGCGCTTCCTGGCCTCTTCGGGAAACCCGGAGAACCTCTCCAACTTTCCCTGGGGCAAGACCAAGTTCTACGAGCACGCCGCCAACACCCTGCGGCTGGGGCTCGCCCGCCCCCTTCCCGTGGGCGTTTTTGGCAGCGGCCGTTCCCTCTGGGGCGGTTACGACCTGGCGGGGAACGTCTGGGAATGGGTTTCCGACAGCCCTCCCGGTTCCCATCCCCCCTCCCTGCCCTCTCATCTGGGGGCGGTCAGCGGGGGATCCTTCGCAAGCTGGGAGGAGGCCGTCCGCATCGGAAGCGTGCGTCTCATGGATCCCCGCGACCGGGCGGAAGACGTCGGGTTCCGCTGCGTAGCCGCAGCGGCCCCCTGGCTTCGCGAATACGTGCTTCCCATCTGGGTCCACGGAAACTCTGCCGACCGGGATGCCCTGCGCGAGGCCTTCTCGCTCTGGCCCCGCGATCTGCGGGCCGAACTCTGCCGCCGGCTGGAAGATCAGGGGGTCTGGCCGGATTTCTGCGAGGCCCTGCGGCGCGGCCGGGATTGAAGCGGGCCGAACTGCAACAACTGCTTGCGGACCGGGGACTTGCGCCGCTGTCCAGGCTCGGCCAGCGTTTCCTTCTCGATCCCGGTCTCCTGGAGGCCATCCCCCGGGATGCCGGGGTCCAGGCCGGAGAGCGGGTCCTCGAGGTGGGGCCGGGGACCGGGCTGCTCACCGAACGGCTTCGGGCCGCGGGGGCCCGGGTCCTGGCGGTCGAAGTGGACCACGGCCTTTGCGCTCTTCTTCGGGACAAGTGGTCGGCCTCTGCGGAGTCCGCCGGAAGAGGCGGGCCGGTCCCCGTGCTGGTGGAAGGGGACGTCCTGGCGGCCGGGGAGCGTCTCCATCCGCAGGTGGAATCCTGGTGGAGTGCCGGGCCTCCTCCCCGCATCGTGGCCAACCTGCCCTACCTCATCTCGGGGCCTTTCCTGGGGCGTTTGCCGGGCCGGCCCCTGGCGGGGGCCCTGCTGCTCCTGCAGCGGGAGCTGGCGGAGAAGATGGCCGCGGGACACGGGAGGGCCCAGCGGGGGCCGCTCTCCATCCGCCTGGCTCTCTCCTTTCGGGTGGGCCTGGGCCGCCGGGTCCCTCCGGAGGCCTTCTGGCCCCGGCCCCAGGTGGACTCCGCCTTCCTGCGGCTGGAGCCCCGCCGGGACGGGCTCTCCCCGGCCCAGGACCGTCTCCTGGCAGGCTGGCTCCGGCAGGCTTTCCGCCAGCGGCGCAAGAAACTCCTCCCCCGGCTGGCGGAAACCGCCCCTGAGGCGTGCCGGGCCCTGCGGGAAGCCGGCGTGCCGGAGAAGGCGCGCCCGGAAGATCTGGAACCCGAGGTCTGGCGGCTTGCCTTGGAGGCTCTGTTGTCGCAAGGTTTCCCCTCCGGTCCCCCGTCCCCACCTGGGGGAAGGCCGGAGGGAGCTTGAAGATGGAACTGCGCACGATCATCGAGGAGATCAAGGCCCGGGTGGCGATCGAGGAGCTGATCGGCCGGCGGGTGCGGCTGGAACGTCGCGGGGCGCGCTACCTGGGTCTGTGCCCCTTCCACCCCGAAAAGACCGCCTCCTTCAACGTCACCCCGGAGCGGGGTTTCTTCAAATGTTTCGGCTGTGGGAAGGCGGGCGACGTCTTCACCTTCCTCCAGGAGGCCGAAGGGCTCAGCTTTGGCGAGGCCCTGCGTCTGCTTGCGGACGAGGCCGGAGTGGAACTGCCTCGTTTCGGAAAGCGGGAGGAGGGCCGTCCCGATCTTCGGAAATCGATGCGGGAGGCTCTTTCCCGGGCGCGCAGTCTCTATCGCGAAGCCCTGCGCAAGGAACCCCAGGGGCCGGCCGCCCGCTATCTCGCCGGGCGCGGGCTCACTCCCGCGAGCGTGGAATCGTTCGGACTGGGCTGGGCGCCCCGGGAACGAGGCTGGCTCGCCCGGGCCCTGGGCAGGGCGGGGTTCTCCGAGGAAGTGCTCACGGAGGCCGGACTCGTTCTGCGCCCCGAGGGGGGGGGCGCGCTTCGGGACCGGTTCTGGGACCGGCTGATCTTTCCCATCGCGGATGCCGCCGGGCGCACGGTTGGATTCGGGGGCCGCTTTCTTCCCGGTTCTTCCGCCGAGGAACGCAAGATGGGCAAGTACGTCAATTCCCCTGACGGCCCGCTCTTTCCCAAACGGCGCCTGCTCTACGGCCTGGACCGGCTTTCCCGGGCCCTCGGGGAGGCCCCGGAGGCCCCGATCCTCCTTTGCGAGGGGTATCTCGACGTGATCCTTCTCCACCAGGCCGGTCTGACCACGGCCGTGGCCGCCCTGGGAACGGCGCTCACGGGGGATCACGCCCGCCGTCTGCGGAGGTTCCGGCGCCCCTTGGTGCTCCTCCTCGACCCCGACCCGGCCGGGCGCGAGGCGGCCGTGCGGGGGGCGCGGATCTTCGTTTCCGAGGGGGTGGATGTCCGCGTGGCGGAACTCCCGGAAGGGAAGGATCCGGCCGATCTGGTCGCCGCCGGGCGGGGGGCCGAAATCCGGGCTGAAGTGGCCCGAGCCCGGGATATAATTGAATGGCGCCTCGAGACCTGGACCCGCCGCTCCGATTTCCAGGTTCCCGGGGTCCGGGCCCGGGCAGCCGGGGAAATGGCTGCCTGGATCGGGCTGACTCCGGACCCCGCGCTGGGGGATTTCTGGGTCCGGAAGGCCTGCGACGGCCTCGGGGTCACCGAAGATAGTCTGCGCCGTCTCGCCGGCCGGGGACGGCGGGTTGCCAACATTCCGGCAGGCTCCGCTCTGGCGCCTGCCCTTCCATCCCACGCACCGGGGGCCTCCGCATCGAAGGCCCTGGAAGCCAACGAACGCCTGCTGATTGCCGCCCTGCTGACCGATCCGAGCCTCTTTCCCCGTCACCGGGGGGAGCTGGAGAGGGTCGAGGTCCAGGATCCCGCCGCCAGACGGGTCTTGAAATGGATCCAGGATCGCCGAGAGAAAGGAGACGCCTGCGACCTGGAGGCGGTCTTGAGCGGGTTTTCGGGGGATCCGGCCTGGTCTTGGATCGATTCTTTGCGCTTCACGTCCCTTCCGGAACCCCAGAGGGTCCTGGAAACCGCCCTGGCTTCCCTGCCGGGAAACCGGGAGAAAGCCGCGCGTGAAGCCCGGGATGGACGGTCGGTTCCCAGCGACGAGGAACTGGCCCGTTTCCAGAGACCGGTACGCATCCATTCCACCCCGGATCCGCGCTGACCCGAAATCCCCTTTCCCGCCCCTTCCTTCGCCGTAATAAACCGCTCATGACTACGCAGACCCTGGAGAAGAGGACTCAGAACGTCGTCGATCAGCTCATCAAGAAGGGCAAGGTCACAGGCACGCTGCCTTTCGACGACATCCAGAGTTCCCTGCCCACCCTCGACGTCGACACCCTCCACGAGGTCCTGGACCAGCTCGAGCAGTCCGGGGTCCGAGTGGCCGAATCGGCCGAGGAGGCGGTCGATTTTCCGCCCGTCACCGCCCCGACACCGGTCTCCTCCCGGCCGCTGACTTCGCCGTCCGGGAAGATCCACGGCCCGCACGCCACGGCTCCGGTCCTCGAGCGGATCGACGACCCGGTGCGGATGTACCTCACCCAGATGGGCGAGATTCCGCTCCTGACCCGCCAGGAAGAGATCTCCCTGGCCAAGCGGACCGAAGTCTCGCGCAAGCTTTTCCGCCGCCTGGCCCTGGAATCGGGGCTGGCCCTCGATCTGGTCCTGCAGGTCCTCCAGCAGGTCAAAAAGGGCGAACTGGCCTTCGACCGCACCCTGAAGGTCAATCCCTCCGCCCAGGCCAATTCCTCCTTCGGAGTGATCCACTTCAACCGGCGGCTGAAGAAACAGGCCGCTGCGGAAGGCTCCGTGGACGGCACCAGCGACATCGACGGGGGTGCGGGGTTCGAACTGACCAAGCAGGATCTCGAGCAGCGGCTGGAGGGACACCTCCAGACCCTCAAATCCCTCCAGGAGGCCGCCCAGGCAGCCTTCGAGGCCCACCTCGGGCAAAGCAATTCCCTTCAGACCCGCAGCACCTTCCGCCGGGGCATGCGGGCGCGCCAGCGCTGCATCTCGATCCTGACCGAGGAACTCCACTTTCAGGTCAACATCGTCCAGGACATCATCCAGATCCTGGTCAACCGGGAAGGGGAATGGGAACAAGTGCATGCCGAGATGGCCGGTTTCGATCCGGCCGAAAAGCGGCGCAAGGAGGGGCGCGAGCAGTTCCAGGCCTTCAAGGAACGCGCCCGCAAGATCGAACTCACCGCCCTGGAGGATCTGGAAGGTTTTCGGGCGCGCATGCGGCGGATCCGCCGGGCGATGGACACCTATGAGGACGCCAAGAAGAAGCTCTCTTCCGGCAACCTGCGGCTGGTGGTCTCCATCGCCAAGAAGTATCGGAATCGCGGACTCTCCTTCCTCGACCTGATCCAGGAAGGGAACACCGGGCTGATGAAGGCGGTCGAGAAGTACGAATACCGGCGGGGATACAAGTTCTCCACCTATGCCACCTGGTGGATCCGCCAGGCGATCACCCGCTCCATCGCCGACCAGGCGCGCACGATCCGCATTCCGGTCCACATGATCGAGACGATGTCCAAGCTGCGGGCGGTCCAGAAGCGCCTGCTGCAGACCATGGGCCGCGAACCCGCCATCGAGGAGATGGCTGATGCGGCCGGGATTTCCGTGGACGAGGCCAAGCGGGTGATGAAGATCGCCAAGCATCCCATCAGCCTCGACCGGCCGATCGGGGAGAGCGACGACTCCTATTTCGGGGATTTCATCGAGGACGAGACCTCCGACAACCCGGTGGAACGGGCCGGGCAGGAGATGCTCAAGGAACGCATCAACGACGTGCTGGAATCGCTGACCTTCCGGGAACGCGAGATCATCAAGCTACGCTACGGGATCGGGGACGGCTACACCTACACCCTCGAGGAGGTCGGGCGCATCTTCCGGGTCACCCGCGAGCGGGTGCGCCAGATCGAGGCCAAGGCCATCCGCAAGCTTCAGCACCCGATCCGCGCGCGGAAGCTGGCCGGCTTCCTCGACTGGACGCCGGACCTGAAGGGCCTGCTGGCCGCCTCGACCGCGTCTTCCTGAACCGGGTCGGCCTCCCGGCGTTGGCCGGACGCGCGGAAAGTGTTACCTTTCCCGCGTGAAGCATGTCCTGGCCCGTCTCGTCCAGTTGCAGCGTCTGGATGAACGGCGTGCAATCTTGAAGCGTCGTCTCGACTCCCTGCCGGTCGAGCTGCGGGAGCGGAAGTCGCGGCAGGCGGTCCTGGAGGCTGCCGCTGAAGCCCGCAGGACGGAGCGGAAATCTTCCCTGGCCCGTGTGGAGGAACTCGAGCTGGATGTCCGCCAGCACGAGCTGCGCATCCAGAAACTGGAAGCCCAGACACGGGAAGCCCGTGATGCTGGGGCGCTCCAGATCGCTCAGCACGAGCTCCAGCAGCACCGGGAAAAGATCTCCAAGGAAGAGGACGAGGCCCTGGCCCTGCTGGAGCGGGCCAACGCTCTGGTTGCCGAAGTCGAGAAGGACCGCCTCAAGGTGCTGGAGGCCGCCGAGGAACTGAAGCAGTTCGCCCGAACGGTGGCCGAAGACCAGACCGCCTTGCAGGCTGAAATGGAGGTGCTCGGCAAGGAACGGGAGGCCCTGGCGGAAGCCCTTCCCTTCGAGGCCCGGGGGGTCTACGACAAGCTCTATCCCGTCCGAAAAGGCCGGCCGGTGGCCCCCCTCAAGGGAGACTCCTGCGGGGGCTGCGGAATGGTCGTCCCGCCCAACGATCGCATGAAAGTTTCCGCGTGCAACAGCCTGACGCGCTGTTCTTCCTGCACGCGGATTCTGGTTGCTGGAGACCTGTGGTCCCCCGCAGCCGCGGAATCGGCCGGCGAGTAGATCTTCCGAGGCTTCTGGGTTTCGTGTGGGTTCCTCTCTTCCCGGTCAGGAACCGGGTCTCCGGAGGGTTTTCCTCCCCTCCCCACGACCGGCTTCCGCTTCTCCTGCCAGCCACTCTCCGGAAAGCGGGAAGAACAAGAGATCAACCGCGGAGGAGGCGGAGAGCGCGGAGTACGCGGAGAAGAAAAAGACAAGAAGAGGACCGGCATGCCGCCTTTTCCGGGTTTCGTGTGCGTTGGGTGCCCTCCTGGTGGCCCGGGGGAAACCAGGACCAGGGAGGGGCCGGACCTCCGCAGCGGGGGGAATCCCTGGATAAGGGGGAG
>CAZQAP010000145.1:0-7839 GCA_964591365.1 uncultured Planctomycetales bacterium | reverse complement strand
GACGAAAAGTGCGCGCATCCAGATCGCAGCCAGAACGGCAAGCTGGGCGAATTTCAGGAAGGGAAGCGGGACGATTTTGAGAATCCAGTAGGTGAAATTGAGCGTGGGCAGGCCCAAGGACTTTTCCCAGGCCCCGTACACCCCTGAGGCGAAGCTTTTTGGATCCGCCAGGATGAAGGGGAGGACGATGATCCCCGCTGCAACCATCACAGAGCCGAAAAGCCGGAAAACTGCGCCCATCGAGCGGCGCCTTGCAAGGAAAACGGCCAGGAAGGGGAAAACCACCCAGACAAGCTGCGAAACGGTTGCCGCCAATCCGGCCCAAAAGAACAACTTGGACCATTTTCCCCTGACAAGGAAGTAATAAAGCCCCGACAGAACGAAGATGATCGGGCCAATATAGACATCGTGCCGCATTTGGAGGAATGGGTTCAAAATGAATGCCGCAATGAAAAAGAGCTGCTTCGGCCTTTTCTCCGCGCTTGGAGCGCAGTAGAGGAAAAGCATTCCCCCGCAATAAAGGACCAAGTTCATGATCCGAAGATCGATCCCAAGCGCGGTTGCCGGAGAGAAGAACAGCAGCATTCCAGGAAGGTAGGTCAGGAACAGATGTCCACTTTCCAGGGAGTACTCCCTGTATGGGTTTTCCCCATGCAGAAGGGTTGCGGTCGCCTTTTGGATCAAGGGAAGCATGTCGGACCGAAAGGGGGAGAGAGGAAAGTAAAGAATGCATAGAAGCTGATGTGCAATGAAAAACAACAACAGGATTCCGAACAGCCGGTTTGCCCTGAAATCCAGACGCCAGGCGAGAAACAAGACGGCGAAAACAGACGAAAACAGGAGGAAGGCGGCGGCCGGATCGAGGTCGTATCCAAATTTTTCATACAAGTTCTGTTGAAAAAAAAGGGCGAAAAGGGTGAGGGCTTCCCACGCAGCGGCTACGAGAATGGTCCCGGTCAAGGCCCGGGAGGGGCGGTTCCGCCCGCGGGAAGAAAGTCCAGGAGTCGGACCGGCCGGGGCCGGGTTCCCCTCCGGCCGAAGGAAGAGAAAAAGGAGCACCACGAAAAGACATGCCAGGGCCAGGGTGAGCACCTGGAAGCCCATGCGGTGAGGGCTGTGGTGGATCGGGAAATGGATGCTTCCCAGGAGGATGATCAACAGGAAGGCCCACTCTTTTTTTTGAAGGAGGATTCGGAAGATCCGCTTCATGAAAAGGCCGCCTTAAAGCCGCGCCCGGCGAAGCCGAAGGGCGTTCGCGATCACCGAAACCGAGCTGAACGACATCGCCGCGCTGGCGATCATCGGGGAGAGGAGCAGGCCGAAGGCCGGGTAGAGGACTCCCGCGGCAAGCGGGATGGCCAGCGCGTTGTAGCCGAAGGCGAAGAAGAGGTTCTGGCGGATGTTGCGCATCGTTGCACGGCTCAAGCGCCGCGCGCGGGCGATGCCGCGCAGATCGCCCTTCACGAGCGTCACCCCCGCGCTCTCCATGGCCACGTCGGTGCCGGTCCCCATGGCGATGCCCACGTCGGCCCGCGCCAGGGCCGGGGCGTCGTTCACCCCGTCCCCGGCCATCGCCACGCGGCGGCCCTCCCTTTGGAGCCGCGCGACCACCTCGCCCTTGCGTTCCGGCAGGACCCCGGCCTCGAACTCCTCGATGCCGAGCCGCGCGGCCACCGCCTGGGCGGTGGCGCGCCGGTCGCCGGTCAGCATGACCACGCGCACGCCTTCCTCGCGCAGAAGCCGCAGCGCTTCCGGAGTGGTCTCCTTCAACGGGTCGCTGACCGAGAACCATCCCGCCGGCCGGCCGTCCACCGCGGCCAGGATCCGAGATTCCTCTCCGCCCGTCGGCTCGGCGTCTCCTTCGGCAAGCGGGGCGGGGTCCACCCCGCATTCCGAGAGGAAGCGTTCCGTTCCCAGGATCACGGTCCGTCCTCCGGCCCGGCCGCGCACCCCGCGGCCGCGCAGGGCCTCGAAATCCTTCACCGGGGCCGGTTCGAGTCCGCGGTCGGCGGCGGCCTCCACCACGGAGCGGCCCAGGGGATGTTCGCTGGCCCGTTCCACCGCCGCCGCCAGCCGCAGGAGTTCGTCCTCCTCGAAGCCGGCGAGGGCATGGATGCCGGTGAGCCGCGGCCGCCCTTCGGTCAGGGTGCCGGTCTTGTCGACCACCAAGGTGTCGACCGACTCGAGCAGTTCGAGCGCCTCGGCGCTGCGGATCAGGACGCCTGCGCGGGCTCCGCGCCCGGTCCCCACCATGATCGACATCGGGGTGGCCAGCCCGAGCGCGCACGGGCAGGCGATGATCAGGACCGCCACCGCATTGAGCAGCGCAAAGGCGAGGGCGGGCGGCGGGCCGAAGAAGGCCCAGATCAGAAAGGTCACCGCCGCCGCGGCCACCACCGCGGGGACGAAGAGGGCCGCGACGCGGTCGGCCACCCCCTGGATGGGCGCGCGGCTGCGCTGCGCTTCGGCCACGAGAGCCACGATGCGCGCGAGGAGCGTGTCGGCACCCACCCGCTGGGCCTCCATCACGAGACCGCCCTGGCCGTTGAGGGTTCCGCCCACCACGGCGTCGCCGCTCTTCTTCTCCACCGCACGCGACTCGCCAGTGACCATCGACTCATCCACGAAGCTCTTCCCTTCGACGACCACGCCGTCCACCGGCACCTTCTCGCCGGGCCGCACCCGCAGGCGGTCGCCGGGCTGGACCTCCTCCAGCGGCACGTCCTCCTCGGCGCCTCCGGGAAGAAGCCGCCGGGCCTCCGCCGGAGCGAGCCCGAGAAGCGCGCGCAGGGCGTCCGAGGTGCGCCCGCGCGCGCGCCCCTCCAGGACCTGTCCCAGAAGGACCAGGGTGACGATCACCGCGGCCCCTTCGAAGTAGACGTCCGGACGGCCGTTCTCGAGGAACGATTCCGGCAGCCGGTCCCAGAGCAGGATGGCGGCCAGGCTGTAGAGCCAGGCCACCCCGGTGCCCATCCCGATCAGGGTGAACATGTTGGGACTCTTGTTGCGCAGCGAATCCCAGCCGCGGCGGAAGAAGGGCGCGCCCGCCCAGAGGACCACGGGGGTCGCCAGCACGAACTGGATCCAGGCCGCGGTGCGGCCGGCCAGGAAACCGCCCAGGGTGAGGATCAACAGCGGGATCGTGAGGATCAGGGAGAGGAGGAAACGGCGCGTCATGTCGCGCAGTTCGGGATCCTCCTCGGCTTCGAGCCGCACCTCGGCCGCTTCCAGGGCCATGCCGCACTTGGGGCAGGCGCCCGGGCCGGGCTGGCGCACCTCGGGGTGCATGGGGCAGGTGTACATGGTTTCCGGGATCCTCCGGTCAGTAGCCGAGTTCGTCGAGGGCGTTCCCCTGGACGGTGGAGAGCGAAGCGCGGGTGGAAGCGCGCGCCTGCGCCAGAAGGACCCGCAGGCGGGCCTGCATGGCGGCGGTCCGTGCGGGTTCGGCGGCCAGCCGATTCTTCGTCTCTCCCGGGTCGGCCGCAAGATCGAAGAGTCCCTTCGGCTCGGAGACGGGCTCGCCGTCTTCGGTCTTCTTCCAGTCCGCGATCAGCTTCCAACCGTCCTCGATCAGGGCCGCCTGCAAGGGGGAGGCGGCGACGAAACGGGCAGGGGGGGGGAGGTCGGCGCGCAGATCAAGCCCCGAAAGACCCTCGGCGGGGAGCCCGCAGAGGCCCAGGAGGGTGGGGGCGACGTCTTCGAGCCGGGGGGGGGCGGCGAGGGGACCGGGCTCCACGCCCGGTCCCGACAGGAAGAACGGCACGCGCAGGAGCACCTCGTAGAGCGAGTTGCTGTGCATCATCATGCCGTGTTCGCCGAACTGCTCGCCGTGGTCGGCGGTCACGAGCACCACCGTCGGCCGCCCCGAGGCGCGCACCCGTTCAAGGATGCCGCCCAGCTCCGCGTCCACGTCTTCGACTTCGCGCAGATAGAGGGCGTGGAGACGCGCGGCCGCGGTCCGGGCCCCGGGATCGCCCCGTCGCATGGCGTCGCGCACCGCGTTGACCTGGAGCTGGCTCCCCTGCGGGTGGGTGCGGAAGGCCTCCGGCATGGCGGGGACGCCGGGGAGATCCCCGCCCTCCGCCCCTTCCGGCGTGTAGGGCGCATGCGGATCCATGTAGTGCAGGAAGAAGAAGTAGGGCCGCTTGCGCGCGAGAAGGTCGTCGAGGTAGGCCAGCCCTGTCGCGGTGACCAGCCCGCCGCCCGCCTCGCCGCGCAGGGCCGCCTGGGGAACGCGCCGCAGGAGCATCCAGCCAAAGGTTTTTTCCAATGCGCGGCCCGGGAGCAACCGCGCCAGCCAGGTGCCTTGCAGGACGCCTCGGCGCAGGCGCTTGGCGAGCATCTCGGTGCGTTCGCTGGCCGCCAGGTTCTCGTAGACCTCGAAGCCGCGGTCGAAGCCCGACGCGCTGCGCAGCACCGAGTTCGAGACCAGCCCCAGCGTGCTCCAGCCCGCCGCTTGGAAGCGTTCCGCGAGCGTGGGGATGTCCCCGGGAAGGACGGCGCGGTTCTCGAGCGCGCCGTGGGCCAGGACCCCCGTCCCGGTGAGCAGCGTGGCGTGGCTGGGGAGCGTGGCGCCGGCCGGAGCGCGGGCGTAGGTACTCCAGAGGCTCGTGCGGCGCAGGGCGTCGAAGACCGGCGTGTGGATGGAATCGTCGCGCAGTGCGTCGGCGCGCAGGGTGTCGATCGAGACCAGCAGCACGTCGGGGCCTGCGGGGGGCGGCGTTCCTGCATCGGCCGGAAGGGAAGGGCGGTCCGCGGGCCGGAAAGGTTTGGCGGGACGCACCCCCAGGCCCAGGGCCAGGCCCCCGAGCAGGACCACCGACCCGGTCGCCAGGGCGAGGTTGAGGTTGTGGGGGGGGGCGCCGCGGCGGATCGCGCGCGGAACCGCGAGGAAGAAAAGCGCCACCACCGGAAAGAAGGCCGCCGGCCAGCCCAGCCAGGAGGCCGCCCAGGCTCCCGCCCCGGCCGCGAAACCGCCCCAGAAACCGAACGCGCGCCGCGCCCGAGAGAACCAGGGGAGCGGCAGGGCCAGGATCAGGCCCAGGAGCAGGGCGGCCAGGAGGTTCCCGGAAAGAACCGCCATCAGTTTGACCGAGAGGAGTTCCCCGCCGAGAAGCGCGGGGAAAAGAAACGCGTGCAGCGCACCGGCCAGCGACGCCCCGGCCAGGGCGGCGACAACGGCCCTGCCCCGGCCTTCCGCTGCCTTCACCGCGCGGGGGCCCTCCATGCGGGGATCTTACTCCCGGGGGGCCGGCTCCTCCCTTCCTCTGCTACCCTGGAAGCATGCCGGGTCCCTCCCAGCCCGCCCCGCCCCCGGTCTCCGCCTTCACCCTCGCCGAACCCGGCGAAGTGCTGGTCCGTTTCGTGGACCGCGTGCGCAAGCTGGTCGGCAACGGCCAGGAACTCTCCCGGCGCGTCACTGAAATCGGCCTGGCCGGAGAGGAACTGGCGGACTCGGGGCTGGAACTTCCCGCCGAGGTCCGCCGCGTGGGGGACGACGCCTACGGCCGCAACCTCGTCTACCGCGATCCCGACTTCGGTTTCATCGTGGTGGTCATGGTCTGGCCGGTGGGGGCCGATTCCCCGATCCACGACCATGGAACCTGGTGCTGTCTCGGGGTTCTGGAAGGCACGGTGGAGGTCACCACCTTCGAACGCCAGGAGGGCGGCGGCATCCGGAAGGTCGTCCGCACGGAATGCGGCGCCGGCACGGTCTGCTCCATCCTGCCTCCCCGCGGCGACATCCACCGGGTCTGCAACCCCTTCGAGTCGCCGGCCCTCACGCTGCACACCTATGGGACCGAACGCCGCAACTGCCTCGTCTTCGACCCCGAAACGGGGGCCGAAAGCCCGCACGCCCTGACCTACTGCAACGTCTGACCCCCGCGGTCCGGCGCCGGGCGTTCCCTGCGCCGCGCGGGTCCGCGGTTGGCCAGCAGATTCCCGCTCAAGAGGGCCAGGCCGCCGGCCAGGAGCCAGGCACCGGGTTCCTGCATGCCGAGCGCCAGGGCCGCCAGGGCCGCCCAGACCGGTTCCAGGGCGTAGAGCACCGCCGCGCGCACGGGCGGGACCTCCTTCTGGAAGGCGTTGATCAGGGAGAGCGCCAGGACGGTGGCCAGGGTGGCGGTCAGAAGAAGGGGGGCCAGGAATGCGGGGTGCCAGGCGAGCTCCAGGAGCACGGCGGGCCCCGGCGCGCCCGGATCCGCAAGTCCCAGAAGGAGCGCGGCCGCGCTCCCCAGGGTGACGACGAGGAACATCACCAGGGTGAGCGGCAGCACGCGCACCCGGCGGGTCAGGGCGTCGGTGGCCAGGATGTGCAGCGCGAAGACCAGCGCTCCGGCCACGGTGAGAAGCGCGCCGCGGCCGAGGGTGATCTCCGGCGGGCCGTCGATGAAGCCCGCGCCGAGCGTCGCCAGGACGACCCCCGCGGCCAGGCGTTTCCCCGGCAGCCGCCGGTGCAGAAGCGTGGCGAGCAGCGCCGTGAAGACCACGTAGAGACTGGTGAGGAAAGCCGAGACCGGAGGCGAGAGTTCCTCCAGGCCGCCCATCTGGAGCAGGAAGCCGGCCAGAAGCAGGAATCCGAGAACGCTCCCCGTGGCCCATTCGCGGCGCGCGGGCAGCTTGCGCGCGCGGGGGAGGACCACGGGAAGAAGCGCCGCCGCCAGCCCGAAGCGAAGGGTCATGAAGAGCGCGATCGCCGCGCCGCCGTTCCCCTCGGGCAGGAACTCCCCTGCCGCGTTGAGCGCCTGCTTCATCCAGACGAAGGTCCAGCCCCAGATGACCGTGACCACAAGAAGGGCCAGGGTGGGTCGCGAAGAGCGGGTCCCCACGCTCTACTGCAGATCCTTCCGTGCCTGGCGATGGTCGGAAACGCCCGGCCAACGGGAATGGGGAGATGCCGGTCCGGGAGGAATTCGAAGATGGTCCATGTCCAAGGCCGTCTGCGCAGAGGGAAGGACTCGGCGTGGCGGCTCGCGGCGACCCTCGACGGATTCCGGATTCCAGCCGGGCCGTGCCTCCGTGCGCCCATGGTAGCGTGGAAGCGGAGTCGAACCCGGGGCGGCCCCCGAGGCCGGCCGGGAACGGGGGCCTTGCCCCTCTGTCTTTTTTGGTATTGTGGAAAAACCCTCTTCAGATCCTTCCCATACCCGTTCCTGCCCCCCCAAAAACAGGGGGAGGAGACCATGAAAACGAACCGCCACCTCCGGGCCCTTGGGGCCCTCGTTCTGTTCGGAGCCCTCGGCTCCGCCGCAATGGCCCAGGTTCCGCTCTTCCGCTGGGACAACCCCAACGATTCCGGCGTCCTGAACCCCCTGGATGCCTTCTACCGTCAGCTTTCCGACGTGGACGGCGACGGCTTCCCCGAGATCCTGCTTCCGGACACTTCCGGCCAGCCTGATGTCGTCTTGTGGGTCTACTCGCTTGCGAAACAGCAGGTGCTGTTCACCATTCCCACCAGTTCGCTTACATCCTTCGTGTCGGACCAGGCCTTGATCACTACGCAGGATTTGAATGGGGATGGCCTGCGGGACATTGTTCTGGCCGTTTTCGATTCCTTCCCTTCTCCTCCAACGACAAGGATCGTCAACCGTGCATTAAGCGGACTCGACGGATCCCTGATTTGGGAAGTGGACGAAGTCGCGATTCCCCTGATTGGAGGAGTGGCGAATGCAGGTGATGTCAATGGCGATGGAGTGGAAGATGTGGCTTCCAGCATTCGGATCAATGGAACGGTTGCACAGATTCTTTCCGGGTTGGACGGTTCGCTCATCCAGACCATGACATCCAACGACGTCTTCGGAATCGGAGAGCTTCGTCCGGCCGGCGACCTCGACGGCG
>CAZQAP010000144.1:0-7898 GCA_964591365.1 uncultured Planctomycetales bacterium | reverse complement strand
CCGCGACGGGGGCTGGCCTTCTCATCCCATCTTCTCCGCGTCTCCGCGGTTAATTGTTCTTGTTTTCTTGGAAATCCGCACTTCAAGCCATTCCCACCGCAGGAAGGGTCCGGCCGTCCCCTTGTCCCGGCTTCCCCAGGGCCCGGAAGAGGGTGCCCGACCCACACGGAATCCCGAAGCCCCCTTTTTTCTTGGAAGATCCTCCGCTCCCTGGATTCCCCGGCATCGGGAAGACCCCTCCGCTCCGCCCGGCGGCTTCTGGGCCTCCCTTCCAACCCAGAGGGGAACCTCCTCGAAAACCCCCGAAAATGCCATTCTGCACACAAAACCCGGAAGCGCCTATGAATTATCCGGGCTGGCCGGCCTGGTCCGGGGGGCGGACAGGATCGTCCGGAAGCGGCGGGCCTGCCGGAGGACGGCGGGCGAGGGGAGCGGGGCGAGCGGGCGCGCCCCCCGGTTGAAGGCTTCGAGGGCGGCCCGCTCCAGGACCGGTTCTCCGGATGCCTCGGCCAGAAGGCGCCCCAGGTCGCGGGCACGGCGCCGGGGAGAGAGCCTGCGTGCGAGTCCGTCCGGATCGGTCAGGACCGGCCGGCCATCCGTTTCGAGAACGAAGTTGGCGCACTTGGCGTCGCGAAGGCCCAGCCCCGCGGCGTGCAGGCGTCCCAGCCAGCCCGCCACGGCGGCAAGATCCCCCGGCCGGGCGGGACGGCCCGCAACGCTCCCGGTCTCGAGGGTCTCGCGGCCCCCGGCGAAGCTCCAGCCCAGCGGCCGGGCCGCCGGGAGGCCGTGGAGTTCCAGCAGATGGAGATGACGGTACCCGCGCCGCGCGGGGGTCCGTCCCAGGATGTTGCGCAGCACGGGGAAGGCGCGGCGGTACTCCTTGCGGACCACCGGCCCCAGCCGCACCACGCGGCTGCGGCGGCCTTGGGAAAGTGTTTCCTGTTCCGGACCCGGCCGCGGAGCTTCCCGGCGGCGGACCCGGCCGCTTTCGGCCGCGAAGTCCGCACTGGAGCGCAGGCACCGGGCGCTTTGGCGCCAGAAGAGCACGCCTCGCAAACGGCGGGCTTCGCGGGCGAGGTCGGCGCCGGAATCCTCCAGGGGCAGCAGTTCGCAGTAGCCGTCCCGAAGCCGGGCCGCGGCATCTTCCCCGCCGGCCGGGTCGAGCGTGGAGAGAAGCAGCAGGAGGTCGCGGCGGCGCGCGAGCGGCGGCGCCGGCCCCGCCCCGATGCGGGCCTGTCCCAGGTCGAGCGGCAGGAGGCGGAACGGCTCCCGGAGGTTTTCCGGGGGGATCAGGAGGTCGCCCGGCAGAAGATCCGGATCGCACCAGCCCAGGGCGTGGAGGTGCGCCAGGGCCCGCCCGGTTTCCCGCGCCCGGGCCGGGAAGGCCTCGGCCAGGAGGGTTCCTTCCAGCCACGGCCGGGCCAGAAGCCCGAGCGAGGGACGGACCTGTTCCACGGCCGCGGGCCGCGGCAGCCCGGGGAGCCGGGCGGCCAGCCGTTCCAGGTTGCGGGCCTCGCGTCCGGCGGCCGGGACGCCGCAAAGCCGCCGCAGGCGGGGGAACGGGCGGGCCGGGTGGTAGATCTTGAGCAGCCAGGGAGAAGCGCCGGGAAGATGCAGGACATGGCGCTGGGGCGATCGCCTCAAGACCCGCCCCTCTCCGGCGCGGATCCGCTCCAGGAGTTCCCGCAGGAGCGGGGTCCGGGGGGAACATTCCGGAATTCCGGCCGCCGCAGCCGGGGAAACGCCCGTAGGATCGTCCACTCCCGGCCAAGGTAGCGTCGCTGGACCTGGAGGCCGCCGCCGCCCACAATCCCCGTCCGCGTGATCTTCAGCCGTTCCTACCTCAAGGAGATCGGGCTTCATCTGCTCTTCGTCCTGGGGGGCATGGCCTTCCTGGTCGCCCTGATCGCCGCGGTGCGGGCCTCCGCCACCAGCCAGGGGGCGCCGGTCTGGATGCCCCTGACCCTGATCCCCCTGATCGTGGGGAATGCGCTGCCCTATCTGATCCCGGTGACTCTGCTGGTGGCGGTGGTCCTCACCTACGGCCGCATGGCGGCCGACGGCGAGGATTTCGCCCTGCGGGTGGCCGGCGTGCGCTCGATGCGTCTGCTGCTGCCCGCGCTGCTCGCCGGCGTCCTCGTGGCGGCGGTCAGCTATCCGCTTTCTTCCTCGCTTCTGCCGCGGCTTTACACACAGATGCGCGAGCTGTCCTACCGCCTGCGCTTCGCGGCCCTGGAGAACACCGATCCTTCGGCCAGCGAACTCCATCTGCAGGGCCTGCACCTTCTCTGGCACGGCCGCGATCCCGACGGGGCCTTCCGCGAAGTCACCCTGTGGTGGCGGGAACGCTTGGAACGGGCGGCCTTTCCCGGAGATCCGGGGGTGGTGTCGGATCCTTCGGCCCTCGAAGGGCCTGTCCTGCAGGTGCGCGCCCGGCGTGGCTCCCTGAACGTGGAGGGCCACGAGGCCGTTTTCCGCTTCGAGGGTTTTCGCACCTTCCAGACCGGGGCCCAGGCCGGCAAGGCCTGGAACCTTCCCCGGGCCGAAGAGGGCGAGATCCGCATCGACTTGCAGAGCCTCGGCGGCCGTCCCGAACGGCAGCGCAAGCCCGACGATTTCACGACTTCGGAGATCCGGACAAATCTCTCCACGGGCGATGTGCGCCGCGGGGAGGTGGTGGGATTCCGCTATACCCTCTGGAAGCGGGTGGCCATCGCCGTCTCGGCCCTGCCGCTCGCGCTCCTGGGAGCCATGCTCGGCTGGCGCCTGCGGCGCGGCGGGTTCCTGACCGCCTTCGCCGCCTCGTTCGCGGTCCTCATCACGGTCTTCTACCCGCTCTACTACGCCGGCAACGCGCTGGTGCGCTCGGGCGGGCTTTCCGCCCCCCTAGGGGCCTGGCTTCCCGTCCTGGGCCTGCTTCCCGTACTTGTCGTGCTCGGGCGCCTGCGCCCGGTTCGCTGATGGGACTTCTCGACCGTTACGTCCTGCGCTCCTTCCTGCTGCACTGGCTGGTCCTGGGAGCCTCGCTGCTTCTCTTCTTCACCGCCATGGATGCCATCGGGCAGGGCGACGAGATCGCCGAATCGGCATCCCTCTACGGTTCCGTGGGCGGAGAAGTGGTGGACTACTACCTTCTCAATCTTCCCTTTCTCCTGGTCCAGTTCGCCCCCTATATCACCCTGCTGGCCGGGCTCGGCACGGTGATCCAGTTGAGCCGGGCTTCCGAATGGGCGCCAGTGGTCGCCGGCGGCCGGAGTTCCTTGCGCGCGCTTCTGCCGCTCTTCGGCGCTTCGCTGGCGGCGGCGGCGGCCATGGTCATCCTGCACGAAAGCGTGCTGCCCCGCCTGGCCGCGCCGCGCGAAGCGGTCGGCCAGCGGGTCTTCAAGCAGCGCCCCTGGAAGATGACCGATCTCTGGGCGCGCGGCCCGCGGGACGAACGTCTGCGGGCGGGGGAGTTCCGGCCGGGTCCGCCCGGGAAAGGGGCCCCCGAGATCGACGACCTGGAAGTCTTCGACAAGACCCCCCGGGGACTCGACCGGGTGGTGAAGGCGGGACACGCCGCGTGGGATGGGCACGGCTGGGTTCTGGCCGGCGGGACCGAGGTCTTGGGGGGGGAGCAGGAACAGCCCCTGGACCGGCTCCAAAGCGCGGGTCTGGGGCCCCAGGATCTTCTGCGCTCCTACTTCAGCCACCGCATGCCTCTCACCCTCTCCTCCCGCGACCTGAAGGTGCTGCTGGAGCGGGATCCCGGCCATCGCCAGGCCGCCACCCTGCTGTGGGCCTGGCGGGCCGCCCCGCTGGCCCACTGGATCCTGCTCCTTCTGGGGCTGGCCTTCGTGCTGCGATTCGACCGCCCCGCGGGCCTCGAAGGGGTGGCGCGCGGGCTGCTGCTCTGCATGCTCTTCTTCGTGGGCGACTTCCTGCTGCGCGACCTTGGCGGGCGCGGCGTGCTTTCCCCCTTCTGGGGCGGAGCGGGCGCTACGGTGCTTTTCGGCTGTCTGGGGATCTGGGCCGTCGATCGTTTGCCGACCTGATTCGGCCGGGGGGGATGGAGAAAAACTGGCACGACCCCGCCCGCACGCGGCGTCAGAATGTTCGCATGCGGCACGCCCCTCTCCTTCTGCTCGCCTTGGCCTCCTGCGGGATCCTGGCGGAGGGGAGCGAAAACCGCGGAGACCGCCTGTTCCGGACCGGCAAGTTCCCGGCCGCCCTGGCGGCCTACAGCGATGCTGCCGGAGGGGGGCAGGGCTCGGGGGATCTGGCCGAGAAGATCCGCGTCACCCGCTTCATGGCCGTCGAGGACTATGCCCGTGACCTGATCCATCAGAACCGCCCCGGCCAGGCTCTGGAGGTCCTGCGGACCGTTGAACGGATGAATCCTGGTAGCCCGCTCACCGAGGAGCTGCTCCAGCGGGCCCGCAAGAAGATGGCCCTGCAGCTCTGGGAACAGGGGGACCGCCTGATGGGGAGGGACCAGCCCGCGGCGGCCCTCAAGTTCTTCACCGATGCCCTGGCCTACGACCCGGAACTCAAGGCCGCCCAGACCGATGTCCTCGCCGCCCGTCACGCCGCGCAGTTCCGCACCCGGAAGGGCGAACGGCTCTTCTTCCAGGCGCTTCTCGAGCGGGAGGAGGGACACGACCTGCGGGCCCATTCCACCCTCACCCACGCCACCGGTTACCTGGAACCGGACAGCCGCGCCGGGGAGCTTCTGACCCGGATCTCCTCCTTTCTGGCGATTCGGAGCCGCAAGCAGGCCGATGCCTACCTCGCGGCCGGGGAACTCGGGGCCGCCTGGCTGGCGCTGCGGGAGGCGGACCGCCTGGCTCCCGGCGATCCTGAAGTCCAGGCCCTGGTCCGTCAGTTCGAGCTGAAGATGGATACCGAAATGCGGCTGGTCAAGGCCGACATTGCCATCCGCTCTGGTTCCCTGGACCTGGCCCGGGAACTCCTGGCCCGGGCGAAATCCGATGAAGGGGTCGGTTTTGCCGGAGAGATCGGCGACCTGGAGGACAAATTCACGCAGAAGGAAGGGCAGCTCCTTTACACCACCGCGCGGGCCTCCGAACTGGACGGCCAGATCATGCGGGCCATCGGGCTCTACCGAAAGATCCTCAACGCGAAGGGCCCGGCCGGCAACCAGGACGTCTTCGCCCGGCTTGGAGCCAACCTCGAGCGCGCCACCAAGGCCGAGGAAGCCTACGGAAAGGCCAAGGAGGCCATCGTGGCGGGGGACAAGGAGCTGGCCCGCCAGAAGCTCGCGGAAACGATCCGCTTCGCCCGCGACTATGAAGACGCGGAAGAACTTCTGGCCGGACTGCAGGAACCGCCTTCAGGAGAGGCTGCTCCCGCGGTGCCCCTGCCGGAGGTTCCAAAGAAAGCCCAGAATCCCCGCGGCGCTGAGGACGGCAAAGGGCCAGGCGGGTAGGCCCGGCCTGCCCATCACGTATTTTCCATAAAGCCAGGGGAG
The DNA here is from genome assembly GCA_964591365.1 of uncultured Planctomycetales bacterium. Taxonomy (GTDB): domain Bacteria; phylum Planctomycetota; class UBA1135; order UBA1135; family UBA1135; genus CAZQAP01. The sequence continues at coordinate 2,428 of CAZQAP010000144.1, read as the reverse complement.
CCAGGCGCTCCCCGCGAGAACCAGCCCCCATCCTCCGGAGGAGAGGCCGGAGAGGGGGGGGGCGGGATCCTCTCCGCGTTCGAGCTGGGCGCGGTTTCGCACCTCGGTGGCTTCGGCAACCCGTCCGAGCAGGGCCCCGTTGCTGCGGATGGCGCGGTGCTCGGCCGGGAATCCCCCCAGGTTGACGAGCAGGGTGAGCACCGCCGCGAGGGGATGGATCCACCCCCAGACTCCGCCGCTTTCGGCAACTCCGCCCAGGACCGCCGTGGCGGCCAGGAGCGCGGTGCAGGCCAGCGCCCAGGGCGCGGCGCGCCACTTCAGGGCGATGTGCTCCTGGTAGAAGGCGGGGTCGATGCCGAAATCGCGGGTGGCGTCCTTGATCGCGCGACCGGTTCCGATCATGTAGACGAAGACCACCGAATGGACCATCACCGCCAGGATCACTCCGGCCAGGGCCAGGCGCCGGTGGAGATCGATGGCGGAGCCCTCGAGCGCGCCCATGCCGGTCAGCCCGCTCCAGACCGCGGCGAGCAGCCCGGCAAGGCCCACACCGATGAGGACCGCGAAAATGGAAGACATCTTCATGGCTGCGCAGGAAGGTCCTGATCCGGGGCGCGAATGGTGGAGACGATGGGACTCGAACCCACGACCTTCGCATTGCGAACGCGACGCTCTCCCAACTGAGCTACGTCCCCACCGGGCCCGGTAGGATAAAGGGCCCCCTGGCGAGCGTCCATTTCCGTCGTGAGTACGGCCTCCCCTCCTCCCGTTCCTTCCCGCTTTCCGGTTGCAGCCCTCCCGTTCGACGTGCGGCCGGGGGATGTGGGCCGAAACCTCGATGCCGCGCTCGCCGGCCTGCAGGCCGCCGCCTCCGCCGGGGCGCGGCTGCTGCTCCTTCCCGAAAAGTGGACCACCTCCTTCCTGCCGGGTTACAGCCGCGCGCTGCTCGAAGAGAGCGACCGGGCGCTTGCTGAGCTGCACGGGCGGGCGGAAGAGCTGCGCGTGACCGTGATCGGTTCCGCCCCCGGCGGGGGAGGCGGGGAGCGGCCCTGGAATGAACTGCACGTCCTGGGGGAAGCCGGGGACCGGCGTCCCTACCGCAAGCGGATCCTTTTTTCCCCCACCGGCGAGGAGGAACAGTGCCGGGCGGGAGAAGAACTTCCGCCGGTCTTCGAGACGCCGGTGGGCCGGGTGGCGGCGGTCATCTGTTACGACCTGCGTTTTCCCGAACTGACCCGCCGCGCCTTCTACGACGGGGCCGATCTCCTCGTCGTCCCGGCCCAGTGGCCGCGGCCCCGGCATCCCATCCTCGAGCTTCTCACGCGCGCCCGGGCGGCCGAGAACCAGTGCTGGGCCCTCTCCTGCAACCGGGCGGGCCGGGCTTCGCTGGGAAGCCTGGAAATGGAGTTCCCCGGCACCGCCACGCTTGCGGATCCCGCCGGCCGCGAGACCGCGCGCAGCGAGGCGGGCGGGCTTCTTCTCGGCGAGGTGAACCGGGATCTCCTGCGGCGCATCCGGGAAAACGTGCCCTGCGCCCGGGATCTCGAGCGTTCCGGGCTCCGCGGGAAGCTCGGCTAGAATGGCGCCCCTTCGGGGAGTGCCGCCAGCCCCATTCCGCCCGCGTTCCCCCGTTCCCCGCTCCCGATGACCGAAGTCTTTCTGCTTTCCGCCTGCCGCACCCCGATCGGCCGGTTCCAAGGGGGGTTTGCGCCGCTGCGCGCCCCTCAGCTCGGGTCTTTCGCGCTCCAGGAGGCGCTGCGCCGGGCCTCCGTGGCCGCCGATCAGGTGGATGAGGTGATTCTCGGCAACGTGCTGCAGGCCGGGCTGGGTCAGAATCCCGCCCGCCAGGCTGCCCGGGGCGCCGGCATCCCCGATACGGTGCCGCCCTTCACGGTCAACAAGGTCTGCGGCTCGGGCCTCAAGGCGGTGAACCTGGCCGCGCAGGCCATCCGCGCCGGCGATGCCGGCCTGATCCTCGCCGGGGGCATGGAAAGCATGACCAATGCCCCCTACCTCCTGCCCACCGCGCGGTCCGGGGCCCGGCTGGGTGACACTCCGCTGGTCGACGCCATGGTCCACGACGGCCTCTGGGATATCTACAGCGACAAGCACATGGGGCTGACGGGCGAACTGGTGGCCGAAAAATACGCCATCACGCGCGAAGACCAGGATGCTTTCGCGGTGGAGTCCCACCGGCGGGCGGCCGAGGCGTGGGAGAAGGGACGCTTCGACAAGGAGACCTTCCCCGTTTCCGTGCCGCAGCGCCGGGGGGATCCCGCGGTGGTCTCCCGCGACGAAGGGATCCGGGCCGATTCCTCCCTGGAAAAGCTCGGCAAGCTGCGGCCCGCCTTCCAGAAGGGCGGCACGGTCACCGCCGGCAACTCCTCCCAGATCAGCGACGGCGCCTCCGCCCTGGTGGTGGCTTCCG
>CAZQAP010000143.1:0-7998 GCA_964591365.1 uncultured Planctomycetales bacterium | reverse complement strand
AAAGCCGGGGCTCCCGTTCCCAATCCTATCAAGCGCAAAGCCGGCCTCCTTTTCCCGCATGGAAACGGATATTTCCTGGGAAGGGGACGAGATGGGAAAGATTTCCCGAAAGGCGGGGGTTTTTTCGCGCCAAGCCGGGGGCTCAGGCAGAATCCGAAGCCCAGCCACGGGGCGGCCCGTCGTAGACCAGCCGGCCACTCTCCAACACCAGCAGGCGCTCGAAACCGTCGAGAAACAGCGGCCGGCCCATGGCTGCCACGAGAGTCGAATCCTCCCCGCGGGGAAGGAATTCCAGGACCTGCCGGGCCCGAGCCTCCCCGAGGGGAGCCCAGGGCTCGTCCAGGAAGACCAGGGGATTGGGGGCCAGCAGGATGCGGGCCAGGGCAAGGATGCGGGTTTCCCGCGGGGAAAGATCCAGGGATCCGACCTTGGTCTCCAGGCCCCGGGGCCAGGATTGGATGACCTGCCAGGCCCCGCAGGCCCGGAGAAGACGCTCCTGCTGCTGGTCGAAACCGGCCCTTTCCACCTCGAACAAGGCCCAGCCGGGCCGACGGGTCCACTCCGGTCTTTCGGGCAGATAGGACACCCGCTTGCCGATGCCCCGGAAGGAAAACTGCTCCATCGGGTCCCCGTCCCATAGTGCCCGGCCGGCATCCAGGGCCAGATGTCCTGCAAGCAGGGCAAGAAGAGAACTCTTGCCCGCACCCGGGCCGCCGATCAGCGCGATGCGCTGTCCAAGCGGAACGGAAAGGTCCAGAGGTCCCAGACGGATCCGGCCCCCGTTGGCGTGGATCTCGGCCCCTTCCAGGAGGAGCCGCTTCCGGAGCCGCTTCGGCCGGCGCTTCTTCTTCTTCTCCTTCCGGCCCACGGTGATGAGCCGCTGCACGCGCCGCGCGCAGCCGACAACCTTCCCCAGCCGCGCGCCCTGCCTGGCAAGCCGGATGGTCGGATTGTGGATGGTCTTGGTGTAGAGGATGAAGATGAACAGGTCGGAGGCGTCCAGGCGCCCGGTTTCGATGCCCTGGATCCCCACCCAGAGGGCCGCCAGGACCGTGAATGCGAAGATGACCTGGGCGGCCATCGTGGTCTGTCCCTGGATCCGGGCCAGCGACGCCTCGTGACGGCCGCTGGAGAAATTGAGCTTGGAGAATTTGGCCTCCTTGGGCCCTTCCTCCACGGCCTGCTGGATGCGGTCGGCGATCTTGCCCTCCTTTTTGCGAAGCTTGAGGGTCTTGGCCTGGATCCTCTGGAAACCCCGCAGGGTGACCACCCCGATCCCCAGCCCTCCCGCAAGCATGATCACCCCGAGGAGAGGATCCACCCAGAACAGGATGGCGGCCACGCCGAAGAAAAGGGATCCGTTCGTGGCGACGTGGAAGAGGAAACCCTTGAGCGCCGCCTTGAGCCGGGCGGTATCTCCGATCAGACGCGCCACCAGATCGCCGGTACCAAGACGAATCGAGCGGGGATCCGTCTTCTGGATCGCACGGAAGGCGGTCGCCCGGATGTCCCGCACCCAGGCGATGGCAAAGCGGGCGACGAAGACCCTTTGCAGGTAATCCCCAAGACCCAGTCCGAGCACGATGAGAAAGAAGAGGATTGCCATGGAGGGAGCATCCTTCACCCACTCCCCCCCGCCGGGAAGGGTGTGGCCGTGCTTGGTCTGCTCCAGCCAGGGTTTGATCAGGTGTTTCAAGGGCCAGGGGTAGGCCAGCTTGCAGCCCACCACCAGCAGCCCGGCGAAAAGCGACTTCCATAGATTGCGCCGGTGGGGAATCGAAAAGGGCTTGAACTCGCGCCAGACCTTGACGATCTGGGGGCTCTTCCTTTCCTTGCTCTTCATTTCCTTCCAGGTTAGCACCGGATCCAGGGGTCCGGAAAAAGAACGCCCGGGCCCCCGCCAGACGGATCAGAAATCGAGCCGGAAACGGAACTCGAAGATCCGGGCGTTCCCGAACGTGTCCAGGTTCGAAATCACGTAGTTGGCCTGGAAACGGAGCTGGGGATTGAGATACCAGTTGATCCCGAACGTGAGATCCTGGGCCTCTCCGCCCGGAATGCCCGCATCCTGGAGGTCGATGCTCGAGAACCGCGTGGCGAGTTCCCAGGCCCCGCCTCCCCCCCCCTTGGGCTGGAAGGGCTGCTCTGGAAGGACCTCGGAAAAGGATCCGATGGAGTTCTTGTAACGCCGGTTCTCACCCGTCAGGAGCCAGCTCGCCTGGACGTAGTACCCCGTGAAGACCGGCGAGGCCCGCTTCGGCTCCCCCACCCGGGCGGCGTTGTATTCCGCCTGCAAGGAAGCCGGTCCGTAGACCAGGGCAGCCTCGAGACCTCCGAGCTGGATGCTTCCGGCCGGGAACTTCCCGGTGTCCACAATCCGCGGAGCGAGGTGGGATTCCGGCCGCACCCGGAAGCGCTCGAAGCCGTCGTCGGCATTCCGGAAACTGACTGCGGCCCCAAGGTGCAGGAAACGGCGCCCTTTCTTCTCGTACCAGGGAAGCCAGGTCACCCGCGAGGTGAAGGCGAACTCCTGGCCGCCGGAGAGATCTTCGGCAAACGCCGAGGAATTGGTCTCGCGGAAGATCCCCGCAGCCCAGGTGGCCCTCTTCTTGTGGAAGGAATCGAAGGCCATGATCCCGATGTTCCGGCCGGGGGCCAGGGCGCCGGTGAGGGACCGTTCCATGAAGGTGAGGCTGCCGCTCCCGGTGCGCTGCTCCAGGCCGAACGGTTCCTTGAAGTGTCCGATGCGGATGTGGTCCACGCCCGGGAAGCCGCTGCCCTGGAAGTAGGCGTCCTTGATCCCGCCCCCCACGGACCCGAAATCGAACGAGAGCTTGAAGCCGATCCAATCGTAGAGCCGGCCCTTCAACCCGAAGCGCGCCCGCCTCAACTCGGCCCCGTTGTTGAAAGCCCGGCCGGCGGACCGCACGTCCCGGTCGGCAGAAAAGAAGGCCCAGTCGTTATCGAGGACCCCGAAGAAGCGCAGCGAGAACTGCCCGTCCGGGCTGCGGAACCGGAACCCCTCGTAGCCGGTCTCGTCCTCCTCGTCGAGGTCGTCCTCCTTGGTTTTCCCGGCCGCTTGGACGTCGGAGGATCCATCCACGCCGGCCGGCACGGGCACCTGCCCGGCGACCTGATCCTGCGGCGGATTCTCCCCTTGGAACACGGGCGCCCAGCCCGCCAGACAGGGCGAAAGGACCAGAAGGCAAGTCAGGGCCGGCATGGGGCGGCGGATTGTAGCCGCCCCTTCTTCCTACCGAAAACCGGGCCTCACCGCTTGGTACTCAAGGAGTCAGTTCCAGAGGGACCGGGTTGCTGACCAGCACAACCGCACCGGTCTCCCTGTCGAAGACGAGAAAAGAATGATTCAAGGTCCGGCCTTCGAGCTGGGGGATCAGCCTGGAAGGAAGGACGATCCGGGCTTCCGCAGCCCCCGCGTCGTCAAGGATCCCCGAGGCGCCGCGAAGAATTTTCGAGTCCCCCGCATGAAGGGTCAGCCGGAAATACGCGTCGAAATTCAGGGGGAGAATTCCGTGGGCAAGGGGGATCCCCGGCTGGGTTCCGCTCGCGGATCCAAGCACCCGGTAGGTTCCGCCGGCAAGAGCCGGGCCGGCCTGGAAGGTCAGATTCTGGATTCCCCCCGAGGAGAGGGAGATGTGCGCTGGTGTTCCCACCAGGGAATTGGCCGGAGGGGCGCCCAAAACGGCCTGGAACAAGTTGATCAGGTCGTCCTGCACCTGGCCTAGGACGGGATTCTGCTCGATCTCCCAGGGTTGGAAGAAGATCCGATCGTAGGTGAAGTAGGTGTAGTTGGCCTGGTTTTCGTCGAGCAATTCCGCCAGATCCTGCGTGTAGAGCAGCGCTCCAAAGTCCCCCAGGAAAGAAGGAACTCCTGCGCCCCACTCTCCCACGTTCATGGGAACCTGTTGGTCGATTCCGAAGCGAAGCCTTTCCGCGAGGGTGAAGGTCAGGAATTCCCGATCCCAGACGCTTCCCGGAGGAAAGTCGAAAGACTTGCTCGGATCGGGGTAGGGCCCGAATTCGGGATACTCACCCACGAGCTGCTGCGTGTAGGCCAGGACGTCGTAGAAATGGACGTCAACCATGACATTGTCGTCGTTGATGAGAAAAATCCACGGTTCTCCATCGTCATGGGGCGTCACGCCGTTGGCGTCCACGATCCAGTTGACCTCTTCGACGATGAGAAGGTGATTGGCATCCACCAGCCGGATGCGGTCGGCCAGTTTCTGGGCCAGGACGCGCCACTGGGCGGCGGATTGGGTCGGATTGGGCTCGTTCAGCAGATCGTAACCGCTGATCACCGGCTCTTCGCTGTAGCGATCGGCGATGGCTGACCACAGGTCGAGGAGTCGATTCTGCATGGCGGGATCGTCCCAAAGGGCTGCCCCCCCGCCGCCACTGGGCTGATAGCCTCCCGGCGGAACCACCATGGCCAGCGTCAGATAGAGGTTGTTGGCCTTGGCCCAGGAAACTGCCCGGTCGAGGAGGTCCCAGGCTTCCTGCTGATAGACGCCTGGATTCGCATTGGTCTCGAAATACCGGTAGTTCAGATTCAAGCGCACAACGTTCATTCCGAGGGAAGCCGTGTCGCGGAACATCCCCTCCCACAAGCGCTGGTACTCGGGAACCCCCTGGTCGAAGGGATCGTCCAGCACCCAGTTGTTTCCATTGATGACGACCCACATGGCGCTGCCGTTGTTGATCCCGCGCAGACGGAGGGGAGTTCCCCCTTGCCCTTCCACGAGGTCCCGCCCCTTCGCTTGGATGAATCCTCTGCCGGGCGAATCGAGTCGAAGCCTCTTTCCCAGCCCCCCCTGGGCGGGAATCTGGGCAGAAAGGACGGACGAGAGAATCAGGAAAAGGGCCGCAAGGCAGCCGGAGGAAAGACGGGGACGGAACCGAAGCATTTCAGGCCTCCAGATTTGAGGTTGTGTGGTTACAATGGTTTTCAGGCGATGAGCCTTCCATTCAACAGTGCGCGATCGGGAGGCGGATCCTCTCATGGAAATGGGGGGAATCGCCTGCCCAACGGGCGAATCCGGTCGGGGGATTCCATGCTTCCGGAGGTCTATGGGGAACTCCGCCGTCTGGCCGAGGCCGCCATGCGGAGGGAGCCTCCCGGTTACACCCTCCAGCCCACCGCCCTGGTCCACGAGGCCTATCTGCGGCTGGTGGAATCCGGCGACCCGGGCTGGGTCGGCAAGGGCCATTTTTTCGGGGCCGCCGCGCGGGCCATGCGGCGGATCCTGGTGGAATCGGCCCGCCGGCGGAAGACCCTCAAACGCGGAGGAAACTTCGCAAGAGTGGATCTCGAAGACGCCGAGCTTCTGGAAAAGCTTCCTCCCGAGGATATTCTTTCCCTGGATGAAGCCCTGGAAGAAATGGAAGCCGAGGATCCCCGTCTGGTTCAGGTGGTGATGCTCCGTTTCTTCGCCGGGCGGACGATCCCCGAAACCGCCGAAATCCTCGAAGTCTCGCCCGCGACCGTCAGTCGCGACTGGGTTTTTGCCCGCACTTGGCTGTACCGAAAACTCTCGCCTGGGTTCAAGGAATGAAGACGGCAGCATGAATCATTGGCAAACCGCGAAGGAACTCTTCCTGCGGGCCCGAGCTCTGGATGAGGGGGAATGGGAGGGATTCCTTCGGCGGGAATGCCCGGCCGACGTCTCCCTAGCGGCGGACGTACTTTCCCTGCTTCGCAACGAGTAGCAGGCGGCCGGCTTCCTGGAAGGGGAGCAGCGCCTCCGCCAGGTGGTTTCCGATTCCGCCCGGCCGGCGCCTGCCCGGTTCGTCGTGGAGGGGTTCCGGATCCTCGCCGAGCTGGGCCGCGGCGGAATGGGAGTGGTCTATCTGGCGGAGCAGGACCGGCCCCGCCGCCTTGTGGCTCTCAAGGTGATTCGGCCCGAACGGACCAGTCCAGGTCTTCTTGCCCGCTTCCAGCGTGAGATCGAGGTTCTGGGACGTTTCCAGCATCCCGGCATCGCGCAGAGCTACCAGGCTGGCACCCACGAGGGGGCCCAAGGCCCCCAGCCTTACCTCGCCATGGAACTTGTTGCCGGACGCAGCATCACCCGCCACGCGGAGGAAAAACATCTCGACGGTTTCCAGCGCCTGGAACTCCTGGCCCGGGTCTGCGACGCGATCCAGCACGCCTGGGAACGGGGTGTCGTCCACCGCGACCTCAAACCGGCCAACATCCTGGTTGCCTCATCCGAGGATCCTGGAGACCCAGTCGGCCAGCCCAAGGTGCTCGACTTCGGCGTCGCCCGCCTTCTGGGGGAGGGGCAATCCGGATTCCGCCTCACCCTTCCTGGATATCCACTCGGCACCCTGCCCTACATGAGCCCCGAACAGCTCCGCGGGGAGAGCACCGCTCCCGATCCCCGTGCGGACGTCTATTCCCTCGGAGTGATCGGTTACGAACTGCTGGAGGGGACCCCCCCCTTCGATCCCGACCGGTGCTCGCTTCCGGAAATCGCCCGGACCCTTGCGCAGATGGATCCCCCCCCCCCTGCCCCGGCTCGATCCGGGCCTGGGAGAGGGCCCACCGGCCGCAATCCTCCGCGCAATGGACAAGGATCCCGAACGGCGGTTCCCCGACGCAGGAGAGCTGGCTCGGGCCCTGCGGGAACCTGCGCTTCCTTCCGAAACCCACGGCCCGGGTCTTGGGGGGAAAAGGACTCCCAAGAAGACCAGAGGAGTGCGGACCTTTACGGTACTCCTGGCATCCACAGCGGTCATCTCGGTCCTTTTCCTTTGGAAACCGTGGCGGGGCGCCGGTCCCCTGCATTTTTCGATCCCGGATTCTGGCCTGAATGGAGACCTTCCGGCCGGACCTGCTTCGGAATCCCTGGAACACGATCTTCTCTTCCTTCTGGACCAGGCCATGCAAGCCGAAGATACCCACCCCGCCGAGGCTTTTGCCGCCCGGACGCGGCTGGGTGACTTCTACCTCGAGCACCGCCGCTTCCAGTCCGCCCTGGCCCTTTTCCGCGAGGCTCGGGAGGGTTCCATCCACCTCCACGGCGTGCACGACTCCGAAACCCAGCGCATCCGCATTCGGGAAGGGCTCGCCCTTGCGGGCCTGGGAAACTGGGACGATGCCGCGGCCCTGTTGAAGGAAGGAATCGAGGGGCTTGTTTCCACGGGCCATTCCGGCGACCCCTGGATCCCCCCCGCCCGGGCGCGGCTGAAGGAGATCGGCAGGTGACCCAGGCTAACGCGCAACCGCCAGCAGGCCCAGCACGTCGAGGGTGGCGTGGGCGGCCATCGCCGGCACCAAGTTGCGCCGGGCGAGAAGGAACAGACCGGAGAAGGCCAGGCCGTAGATTCCGGTGGACAGGACGGCGAAATCCCCCCGGTATTCGTGCGTGAGACCGAACCAGAGACTGGTGGCGAGAACGGCTAGGATCAAACCGGTCCGCGGCCGGCGCTTCCAAGAAAACGGGGCTTCAGGATTCCGTGTGGGTTCCCCTCTTCCTTGTCAGGGCCCGGGTCCCCGGCGGGTTTTCCAGCCCCCTGCAAGATCGGTTTCCGCTTTACCCGCCGGCCACTCTCCGGAAAGCGGAAAGAACAAGAGATCAACTTCGGAGACGCGGAGAGCGCGGAGAAGAAAAGAACAAGAGAAAGAGCGAGAGGACCATCCCCAAGGCCAGGCCGTGGCCCAGCACAGCCGTCTTCGGGGTGGACTCGCGTCGGCCGGGGATCCCTCATCTCTTCTTCTTCTCCGCGTTCTCCGCGTCTCCGCGGTTCATCTTTCTTCTTTCTTCGGAGATCCTCGTCTCCCAGGGTTCCCCGGCACGGTGGAGACCTCTCCGGCCTGCCAAACGAATTCCGGGGAAGAATCAACTGGAAAACCAGCCTACGAAATCTCGGCGGTCTGCACGGCAAGCTCGCTGCGATAGCGGTCGAAGAGGGTCGCCTTGGAAAGAGTGCCCTCGAAAACCCCCTCTTTCACGACCGGCAGGACCCAGGCGC
>CAZQAP010000142.1:4894-8022 GCA_964591365.1 uncultured Planctomycetales bacterium | reverse complement strand
GGGGGTGGGGGGGGGAGGAGACGGGGGTGTAGGGGAGATGCGAACGCCCCCCGCCGTGCCGTCGCCGGCCTTCACCGAGACCTGCAGGGAGCGGACCCCCTTCCGCGCGGAGAGGCCGCCATGCCTCGTCAGGATCCCCCGGACAAGGGCGGCACCAGCTTTCCGATGTTCGGCGGCGGCCACGGCGGAGGCCTGGGGCGGCCCAGCTCCTTCCAGACTCCAGGGTTCAACCGGTCCCAGGGCGGCCAGTTCCCCGGCCGGGATCTGTTCGTTCCCCAGAACCAGGATCAGCAGACGATCGGGATCGAAGTGCCGCCGGACGGCGGCGAGAACGCTGGGAGGATCCAGGGCCTGGATCTCGCGGCGGATCTTGGCAGGCAGGTCCCACGGAAGGTGGTGGAACTCCAGCCCGGCCATGTGGTCGAGGGCCTTGAAGGGCGTGTCGTAATCGAAGACTTCCGCATTCAGGAAACGCTCCCGCGCTTGCTGGAGTTCTTCCTCTCCCACGCCCTCTTCCAGGAAGCGGTTGAAGATCTCCAGGGTGACCTTCATGGCTTCGAGCGCGCTTGCGTTGCGCGTGGCGAAAAAACCCCAGAACAATCCATTCGGCCCGTAGGCAGGACTCCATCCCGCTCCTCCCCGGTAGGCCAGCCCCCGTTCTTCCCGCAGGCCCTTCGCAAGCCGGTTTCCGAAGCCCCCCGTTCCAAGGACATAGGAGGCAAGTTCCAGCGCCGGCCAGTCGGGATGGTCGATCCCCACGCCGGCCTGGACGAAACGGATCTGGGCCTGGGAAAGGCCCTTCCGGCGCACGCGCACGATTCGCCGCGCCGCCGGACGAGGCGGCTCCGGAAAAGGGGCCGGCGCAGCGGCGGACTGGACCGGCCAGGAACCCAGGGCCTCTTCGAGCTGCTTCTTCAGTGTCTCCGGGTCGACGGATCCCGCCACGGCCAGAACCGAATTGCGGCTGCCGAAATGATCGCGGTGGAAGGCGGCCACGTCCTCGCTCCCGATGGCCTGCAGGGCCTCCTCCTCCGGGCGGCGGGCGCGGGGATCGTGAATGCCGTAGAAGGCCCGCCGGGCTTCCCGGTCGGCGGCCCGGAAGGAATCCTCGTTGCGGCGCCGGATGTCGGCGAGTTTTCGGGCCTTGGCCTTTTCCACGCCGGCAGGGAGGAAGGTCGGCTCCCGGAGCACATTCGAGACGAGCTTCAAGGCGGCGGGAAGATCGGAAGGAAGGCAGGAGAGCCGGATCAGGGTGACCTCCTGGCGGGCTTCCACGGAAAACCCCGCTCCCAGGCCGGCGACCCGGGAGCGGCCCATGTCCTGGAGCAGTTCGGCGGTCATGGCAGCCAGGCCGGTCTTTCCGCGAGGGTCGTCGCGGGAGCCGACGTCCAGACGCAGGGAAACCTCGACGATGGGAAGCGAGTCCTCTGGGCGAAGAAGCACCGTCATGCCGTTGGTCAGACGGGCTCTTTCCGGCAACCGCGGAGACCACCTGGGGAGGGACGGGACGCGGATCTCCTCGAACGCCTTCCCGCGCGCGCCCCCCCCGCCGGGAGCCAGGCCGCACCCGGCAAGCAGCAGCAGGGGAATCCCGGCGGCCCTCATTTCTCCTCCGGGGGCCGGAGAAGGCCCACCAAACGGCGTTCGGGGCGGAAGGAACCCGCCGCACGGGCAAGGTCCGCCGAAGCGAGTCCATCCACGAGGGCGGGAAGCTGGAAGACGAAACGCCAGCCGCCGTCCTCGGCTTCGGCGTCCGCGAGCGCCCGGGCCATGCCGGCCGGATCCTCGCGCTTGCGCAGGAAGGCCATCTTCTCCTTGCGGGCCAGCTCCTCCATCTCTTCCGGTGAGGCCCCCTCCTTCGCCAGACGATCCACTTCCTCCTGGATCGGCCCGATCAGGGAATCCGGGGAACGGCCCGGATAGGGAACCGCCAGCAGGAGCAGGAGGGAGGGGTCGACCCGCCCCGGAACGGCGGTGGCCCAGTCGATTCGCACCGCCGCGGAATCCTGCTCGATCAGCCGGTGTTCGAGGCGCCGGTCGAGCAGCTCCGCCAGCATGCGGTAGAGCAGCCGGCGCCTTCCGGTGTAGGCGGGAAGATGCCAGCCGACGACAACCAGCGGCTGGGCGTCACGCGCGAGTTCCACTCGTCCGCCCCCCCCGGCCCCGGTTTGCGGTCCGGGAGGGGGAGAGGGCCGGGATCCCGCCCGGAAAGGGCCGAAGTATTCGCGGGCCAGGCGGAAGATCCCCGCCGGCTCGACGCTCCCCACCACGACAAGCACCATCCGGCGTGGAACGACGTTGTTCCTCCAGAACGAAAGAAGGTCGTTCCGGTCCAGGCCCGCGATCTCCTCCGGGGAGCCGAAGACCGGCCTCCCGTAGGGATGCGAGGGAAAAGCGGAGGCATAGAGTTTGGCGAGCAGCGCGTTGAGAGGATTCGAATCCAGCTTCATCCGGCGTTCTTCCTCGACCACGTCGCGTTCGGCGTAGAACCCCCGCATCACCGGGCGCCGGATCAGCTCGCGCATCAGCCAGAACCACTGCTCCGCACGGTTGGACGGCAGGGAGACGGTGAAGCGGATGGTGTCGGCGTCGGTGGACGCGTTCTGGTCGCGCCCGCCGGCCCGCTCGATCAGGCGGTCGAAGGCGCCGGGATCCCCCAGCGCGCCGGCTTCTGCTCGTGCATCGAGGAACTGCTGGCGCAGACCCGCGAGGGTCTCCGCGTCCGCCCGCGGAGAGGGCTTCTCACGCGCCCGCTGCCAGGCTTTCCAGGCTTCGTCCACATCCCGAAGGGCGCGCTGTTCCGCGGACCAGTCGCGGCTGCCCAGCCGGTCGGAACCATGGAAGACGAGATGCTCGGCAAGGTGGGCAAGCCCGCCCTTGCCCGGGGGCTCGTTGCGGGATCCGGCCCGGACCAGGAGGTGGAAGGCCGCCACGGGGGCCTCCCCTTGCGGAAGGACGAGGATGCGCATCCCGTTCGCCAGCGTTTCCATCTGCACGCCTTCCTGAAGGGGGGGGGCGCCGGGCAGGAGGCTGAAGAGGAGGAGCAGGAACATCTGCACTGTTCGGAAGGAGGAGGCCTTCAGCCGATCGGATCCATCTCGGGCCGGGCGGGGCGGTGCATCAGGCCG
>CAZQAP010000142.1:0-4794 GCA_964591365.1 uncultured Planctomycetales bacterium | reverse complement strand
TAGCGGGCCATCTCCATCAGGCCGCGGGAAACCAGGGCCGCCTTGGCGTTGTCCCCCAGCCCGAGACCGTCGGTGATGCCGGCCGCCACCGCGATGATGTTCTTGAGCCCCCCCCCCAGTTCCACGCCGATTCCATCCTCGCTGGTGTAGAGCCGCAGGGCGGGGCTTCCGAGCAGCTCCTGGACCTGGAGGGCGAACACACGGTCGGGACTGGCGACCACGACCGAGGTCGCCCGGTTGCGGGCCACCTCCTCCGCATGCGAGGGCCCGGACAGGACCGCCACGGGGGCATCCCCCCCGCGCACCTCCCGCACCACCTGGCTGGGCCGTTCGAGCGTCCCCCGTTCGAGCCCCTTGGTGGCCGAAATGGCGGGAAGGGAAGCGAGACGGGTGCCGAAGCGCTCCAGGGTGGCCCGCAGGAACTGGGTCGGCACCACGGAAAGGAAGCACCCCGCGCCCTCCACCGCCTCGTCCAGGTCGCCGGTCCAGCGCAGGCCGGCGGGGATCGGAACCCCCGGGAGGAACTTGCGGTTCTCCCGCCTGCGGGAGACCTCGTCCGCATAGGGGGCATCGTGGCTCCAGACGACGACGGGGCGTCCCCGGCGGTGGAGGGCCAGGGCCAGTGCGGTCCCCCATCCTCCGTCCCCCAGCACCAGGGTGCGGCCCTCCAAAGGGCTCCTGCCCGGATCAGGCATTCTTGGGCCCTCCCCCCGAGCTGCCCCTTGGTCCGGCCAGGAGGCGCTGCAGATTGCTGCGGTGGGTGTAGAAGAAGAGCATGCCCACCAGGATGGCGTAGAAGAGAATGGGCGAGGGTGTTCCTCCCGCCCCTCCGGTTCCAAGGATTCCGATCGCAAGAGGAACGGCCAGCCCCAGGGTCAGGGAGGCCAGCGCCATCACCCGGGTGGTCAGGGCCACCAGAAGGAAGGGGACCGCCGCGAGCAGGAGAGCAAGGGGAAGCAGGGCTAGCATGGTCCCGCTGAAGGTAGAGACCCCCTTTCCTCCCCGGAAACCGAGGAAGAAGGGGAAGACGTGGCCCAGGACCGCCCCCAGGGCGGCGGCCACGGAAACCTCGGGATGTTCGGGAAGGATGGCGGCGGCGGCCCAGACGGGCAGCCAGCCCTTGAAGGCATCCAGGAAGTAGACGGCCACTCCGAATGGGCGGCCCAGGATGCGCCCGGCGTTGGTGGCGCCCAGGTTGCCGCTCCCCACGCGGCGAAGGTCCACCCCCCTCAGACGGCCCAGGAGGAGGGCGAAGGGGATCGTCCCGCAGAGATAACCGCCCAGGAAAGGGAGGAGCCAGGCAAGCGGACCCGGATCCAGGGCCGCTTGCGACCAGTCAGGAAGGGCCATCAAGGAAAAGAGGATAACGCCGGAGGCCTCCAGGCCGCGGGAATCAGGGGAAAAAAGAAATCCCCCTGGAAAAGCACTTGACCTGGGCCTAAGCGCGGCTATCTACGGGCCCTGCCCGAAGTTCCCCGGCCCCCCTTCGGCCCCACCCAGAAACCTGACTGAACGGACATGACTTACGTCATCGCCGAACCTTGTGTCACCACCAAGGACACCGCCTGCGTGGATGTCTGTCCCGTGGAGTGCATCTACGAATCCGAGCCCCAGCCCGGGACCCTGAACCTGCCGATGTTCATCCATCCGGACGAATGCATCGACTGCGGGGCCTGCGAGCCCGAATGTCCCGTGGACGCCATTTTCACCGAGGAGGACCTGCCCGAGAAGTGGCAGGCCTTCACCCAGGCCAACGCCGACCTGGCCGCGGCCCAGGACCAGGAAGGCTGATCCCTTCCAGCGGCCCCTGGAGGGGATGATGAACAGCCGGGCCGCTGCGGGCCCGGCTGAGATGATTTTTGGAGCGGCCGAAGGGATTTGAACCCTCGACATCTACCTTGGCAAGGTAGAGCTCTACCACTGAGCTACGGCCGCAAGGTTCCGGAGGGAAAGACTAGGAAACGGGCCGGGAACTGTCAATTCCGACCGTTTTTCGCCCCGGGCTCTTGCGCGTGCCGGTCAGCCCTTCCGACTGCTTTCCCGCCAGGTGGAAGTATTCCAGGGCCCGCTGCCGGACCAGCCGGCGGACCTCCTCCAGATTCCGTTCCGCCAGGGAGATCTGCCCGCCGGCCATGCGTCCGTGCCCTCCGCAGGAGCCCTCCGGACCGATCAGGGCCCGCAGCGCCGGCAGGGCGTCGGCTCCGGGTTCATCGGTGCGCAGGGAAACCTGGTAACGCCCGTCGCAGGCCCCGCCGGCGAGCGACCACTGCTGTCCCTCAAGGCGCAGGAACCAGTCGGCGATCTCGGCAACCGCTTCGGGACTGGAGACCTCGCCGAGCAGGGTGATCAGCACCGACCCGAAGTATTCGCAACCTTCGATGGCGCAGGCCATCTGCTGAAAGTACTCCCGGGAAAGGGGAGGTTCGTCGATTTGGGCCAGGATCTTGGGATCGGCTTTCTGCTGCAGGTCCAGGAAGGCGAGTTCGTCCCGCTCGGTATGCTCACTGGCCAGGTTCTGGGTGTCGTAGCGGACTCCGCAGAAAACCGCGGTGGCGGTGCGTTGATCCAGTTCGATCCCGAAGGCCCGCAGCAGGTCGTAGATCATGGTGGAAGTGGCCCCGTAGTCGGAATCCACCCAGATGAAGGGGATGCCGCGGGCCTCCTCACGGTCGGACTCTTCCAGGAGCCGGGGCTCCTGATGATGGTCGATGACGGCCAGGATGGGCAGGGCCCCGGGAGGGTGGGTGTGGGTGAAGCCGGGCTGGGTGTCGACCAGGATGATGCCGGCGTATTTCCGGGGATCGACCCCCCCCTTGGGAAGCGCGCTGATCTGAAGCAGGCGGCGCATGGCGGCGTTTTCGGCACGCCGGATGCGGCCCTCGAGGACCAGGTCCGATTCCAGTCCCAGGCTCTGTTTCAGAAGGACCTGGAGCCCCACAAGGGCACCCAGACCATCCGGATCGGGGTGGCGGTGGGTGGCCAGAACCAACCCGCCCTCGGAAGGAAGGGCGGACCGGAAGGCATCGCGGCTGGGGAGGGTCATGAGATGCCGAAGCCCTGAAGACATCTTCGGGCCTCCAGGGCAGTCTCTCCAGGATACGACGGCGCCAGGGCCAGGACCCGCACCGACCTGCGGGGGAGGTACTCCGCCACCAGACGCCAGTCCACCTGTCCCTCTCCGGGGGGCAGGTGGTCGCAACCGGCGGAGAAGTCTTGCAGGGTGGCCCCCGCGAGGTGGCGGGCCAGGGAATCGAGCCACAGGCCGGGCGGCTCATGGGCCAGGGCGGCCCGGGCCTCGGCCACGGCCGTGTCGAACCAGAGACCGAGCCCGGCCAAACCGGGGTCGTCCAGAAGCAGTTTCAGGGCTTCCAGGTCGAGAAGCCCGGCCGGGGAAGGATCGGGAACCAGGGCGAGCTGCAGGCCGGGGGCGGCCTTCTTGAGGCCGGAGAGGAAGCGGGCCAGGGCTTCCAACTGCCGCCCCCGGTCCCGGCTGGAAAGGACCAGAAGCTCCTCAAGGGCTTCATCCCCCTCCCCGATGTCCTGGCGGCCCCGAAGCCGTCCCAGCAGGCGGTCGCTGCGCTCCTGCACCCCCGGGGTCCGGTCCAGGCCGGCCGGGACGATCAGGATGCGGGCTCCCAGGGCCAGAAGGCGCTCCAGGGCCCCTTGGACGAGAGCCTCGGCGGCCCGCCACGCGGACGGATCGATCGAGCTGATCCCCAGGGAGGCATCCTGGTCCCCAGGGTCCTGGAGGGAGTCCCAGGCGGCCGCCACGAAGGCCGAACCGATGTCGGAACGGGCCTGGGCCAGGCCCTCCAGCCCCAGACTCGGTTCTCCGGGGAGCAGGGCCAGCCCTGGGAATCCGAGATCGGCGGCCAGGCGGAGCTGGGCGGAGGCCAGCCGGGGCCGGGCGCCGAACCATCCGGAGGCGAGGTGGATCATCTGGGTTGTCCGGAGCGGGAAACCGGGCGGGGAGGGGCCGGCGGGGTGTTTTCCCCAACGGCCCCCCCTTGGCGTTAGTATGGCTAGGTCTCCGTTCCACCGGAACTCCTTCGTCAACCCACCCACCACCAATGAGCCGATTCCTCGCCCTTTCCCTCCTCCTGGCCTTTGCCGCTGCACCCCTGGCGGCCCAGGATTGTCCCCTCGCCCGCTCCGAGCATGTCCAGACCGTCAAGGCCCGCCTGAGCGACCTGCAAAGCGAACTGGTCTCCCTGAAGGCCGAGCTGGCCCAGGTCGACGCGAGTTGCACCCAGTCCGCTTCCTGCTCCGCCTCCAAGGCCACCGTGGTCGTTCAACCCGCGAAGGTCGGCAGTTCCTGCTCGGCTTCGAAGGCCACGGCCGTCGCCCAGAAAGGGCCCGGTTCCTGCTCGGCCTCCCGGACGGCCGCGATCCGAGCCTGGGTTCCTTCCTCCGCACGAGCCTGCCAGACGAGTTGTGGCGCGAAATGCCTGAATAGGGCCACGGCTGTTTCCGGGAAGAAGGACTGCGGATCCTGCTCCGCCGCCCAAAAGGCTTCCGGGTCTGCTGCCCAGTGCCCGCATCCCCTCCCGGGCTCCTGCTCCGCTTCCAAGACCACCGCCGTCGCCGGACAGAAGAAGGACTGCGGATCCTGCTCCGCCGCCCAAAAGGCTTCCGGGTCTGCTGCCCAGTGCCCGCATCCCCTCCCGGGCTCCTGCTCCGCCTCCAAGACCACCGCCGTCGCCGGACAGAAGGACTGCGGTTCCTGCTCCAAGACCACTGCCGTCGCCGGACAGAAGGACTGCGGTTCCTGCTCCAAGACCACTGCCGTCGCCG
>CAZQAP010000141.1:0-8120 GCA_964591365.1 uncultured Planctomycetales bacterium | reverse complement strand
GGTCTTTTCTTGAGGCCTTCAGGGTCCACCCGTGTGGGCCAGCATCCGTCAGGAGGCCCGTCGAAGTGGACGCCACTCCCGCCAGAGACGCTGGAGTTCCAGTTCCGTCTGGGCCAGGAGTTCATCCATGCTGAACCACTGGCGGCGATGGCTCAGGTCTTCAAGCAGGGCGCACCATCCGGCCAGGCACTCGGTCCCGGGAAGCCGGCAGCAATCCTTCCAGAAGCGGGCCGCATTCTCGACGGCCGCGAAGTCCCGCTCCTCGAAGCCCCGCTGGATGGCGGCCAAGGAGCCCGTTGCCGCCTCCAAGTAACGGTTCCTCGCCTCAGGAAGGGAATCCATCTCCCTTCCTTCGGCCCCCGAGCAAAAAGACTGAAATCCCGAGCACCACGGCCTCGGCGGAAGCTCTCGCCCACGCAGCTCCGCTCCCCTGATGGGCAGGAATGAGGGTCAGATTGACGGCCAGGTTCGTTCCCAGAGCTGCGGCGGAGATCCAAAGCACACGGAGGGCCCTTCCATCCGCGATCAGCGCGGTCAGGAACACCATCCCCGGATAGGCCAGGACCGCTCCCAGGGCCAGGATCCGCAGCGCTGCGGCCCCCGCGGCGTAGTCTTGTTCGAAGAACGTTCCCAGATACCACGGCACCAGAGGGAGGGTGGCCAGAGCCGCAGGAACGGCAAAGAAAAACAGGCGGACGGCAAGACGGCGCACGCGCTTGCGAAAGTGGACCGGATCGGCCCCCGCCGAGGCCGAAAGCGGAGGGAGCGCCACCGTGAGGATATAACTCGGGAGGACCAGGGCCAGGCTCAAGGTCTGGCGCACGGGAGCGTAGAGCCCGGCACTCTCTGCGCCCGCGAGAAGGCGCAGGAGCAGCACGTCGAGTCTTCCATAGGCTTCCCGCAGGATGCTGCCCAGCCCGAGCGTCAAGCTCTCGCGAATGAATCCACTTCCCTCTCCGCCCGCGGAAGGGGCGGGATAGTCCCGCAGGAGCCGCTGGGCCCCGGCCCACAGGGCCAGATTGGCTGCCACCCGTCCCGCCAGACTCATGACCAGAAAAGCCATGGGATCGCGGACCCCGCCCGCTGCAAGCAGAAGGATTCCGGCCAGGGCGGCCAGGGAGCCGGCGGCCCGCGCCAGGGAGGGGAAGGCGAAGCGCAGCCGGAGATGGAAGAGCGCGCCGAAGAGTCCGCCGAGGTGGGAGAACAAGGTGGCGGCCGCGAGCCAGCCCCAGAGGTTGGCGAACCCCACCCGCGGGTCCAGCGCAGCAAACAGGATTCCCGCGGCGGCAAACAGCAGGGCGCTGCCCGCCCGGAAACGAAGGGCCGAACCCAAAACGGAACGCAGCCGCCCGGGATGCGCACTGGCGCGGCGCAGGAGGGTCAGGCTGCTTCCGGCATCCACCCCGGCGTCCAGCAGGGCGTAGAGCGAAAGGTAGCTGGCGTAGACCCCGACCGCGGAAGCCGGAAGGATCCGGGTCAGAACGATCAAGGTGCCGAGAGCGGCAAGTGCGTGCCCGGCCCGCCCCAGGGTCTGGAATCCCACCCCGGCGGCGAAACGACCGGGGGTTGCTTCCGGGATCTGGGGGGGATCGGCTCTGCCCACTTTCGACGGTCAGATGCAACCGCAAGGTGACGCAAACCGCGGGGACGAGTCGCATCGTCCGGCGCGGAGGTCGGATCGAACCTTCGATTCTAGAAAGGCTGCAGAGGGCCTGCCCGGGCTCCGGAGACGCATCCATCGGAGCCCCTTGGGCCCATTCCCGGGCCCTTCAGGAACCCCCCCGCCCGGCCGATAGTGGGAAGTCGTCCCTTTTTTCGTGAGAGCGGGAAAGAGGGCAGGGGGGCCGCCCCTGTCCAGGGATTCCGGAGCATGGAGCCGAGCAACCCCCAGCAAGAACCGGCCCGCGGACCGGCCGTCCGGGTCAGCCTGCATCGGCGTCTGCTGCCCGTCCTGATCCTGGCCATCGTGCTGCCGTCCTGCGTGGCAGGCGCGCTCCTCTTCCATCTCGGTGACGGCCCCGGCACGGTGATGAACCACTTTCAGGAGGCGGTCCTGAAGCGCGACCACGAGAGGCAGCTCCAGAGCCTCCAGGGTCGGGGCCAGGTGGCCCTGGAGGCCTTCGCCGCGGTGGGCGCCCAAGTTCTTGGGAACGGGGACCTTGCCCCGCTCAAGGAGCTGGCGGTAACCCTGCAAAAGGAGCCCGGAATCTCCTGTGTCCGGCTGCGAAATCCTTCCGGTGCAGGAGTCCTCGTTTCTTGTGGAAGCCTGCCACTCGATCCGCTGGTCCTGAGCCGGAAGATCCGGCTGCCCACGGGGGAATCCGTGATCGCCGAGGTGGCCCTCGACCGGAAGGAGATGGAATCCATGGTGGCGCGCTCCCAGACGGGACTTTTCGTGGAGAGCCTGCGAAAACAGGCTTCGGGGTTCGCCACCCGGGCGGATCAGTTCCTCACCTTCGCGCTGATCTTCGCCTCCATGGGCGGCGCCATCCTGCTTGGGCTGTCCTGGGGCCTGCGGCGTCTTTTCCTCAACCGCATCCAGATGCTCGCCCAAGGGAGCGAAGAAGTCGCCGCCGGGAACTTGGAGTGGCGCAGCCCCGTCGAGGGCGAGGACGAGATCTCCCTGCTCACCTGGCGTTTCAATCAGATGGTGGAGAAGATCGCCGGCAGCAAGGAGATGCTTCAGAAGAAGGTCCGGGTGCGGACCCTCGATCTGGCCCGCGCCAACCAAAAGCTGAAAGCCGCCCTGGAGGAAGCCCGTTCGGCCGACAAGGCCAAATCGTCCTTTCTGGCGAATATGAGCCACGAGATCCGCACCCCCATGAACGGAGTCATCGGGATGACGGAACTCCTTCTTTCCACCGATCTGGAGCGCGAGCAGCGCGATTTCGCGGAAACCATCCGCAGTTCCAGCGAGGCCATGCTTGTGGTCCTCAACGACATCCTCGATTTCTCCAAGATCCAGGCCGGCAAGCTGCACATGGAATCCCGCCGCTTCCGCCTGCGCAACACGGTGGAGGAGGTCGCCCATCTCTTCGGCCGCCAGGCCCACGAAAAGGGGTTGGAACTGGCCTGCCACCTGGGGAAGGACGTTCCCCGCCAAGTGGTGGGAGATTCGGTCCGGCTGCGGCAGGTGCTCACGAATCTCCTGGGGAATGCGATCAAGTTCACCCAGCAGGGCGAGGTGGTCCTGGCCGTCGAGAGGGTGGCGGAGGACGAAGACGGGGTCGCCGTTTCCTTTTCCGTGTCCGATACCGGCATCGGCATTCCGGCCCAGGTGCAGGAGAACCTGTTCCGTCCGTTCACGCAGGCCGACGAGTCGACCACCCGGCGCTTCGGCGGAACCGGCCTGGGGCTGGCCATTTCCAGCCAGCTCGTGCAGCTCATGGGGGGCCGCATCGAGCTGGAGAGCGAACCCGGCAAGGGGAGCACCTTCCGCTTCGAGGCCCGTTTCCACCGGGCGGCCGCGGAAGCCGGGGAATCCGGGCCGGATTCCCACCCGCTGGCCGGAAGGCGCGCCCTGGTCGTGGACGACAACGAGACCAACCGCAAGATCCTTCAGCGCCAGCTTCAGGCCTGGGAGATGGAGGCGGAATGTGCCGCCGGCGGGAACGAAGGCCTGGCGATGATGCGCGAGGCCGCCCAGGCCGGGCGGCCCTATGGATTGATCCTGCTCGACATGCAGATGCCGGGCATGGACGGCCTGGAGGTGGCGCATGCCATCCGCTCAGACCCCGGCTACGGGTTTCCCCGGGTGGTGCTGCTCACCTCCCTCGACGATTTCGACCACGCCCACAGAGCGGTCCGCGAAGAGGTCCAGGCCTGCCTCACCAAGCCGGTGCGCCAGTCGCGCCTGTTCGACACCTTGATGGATGTCTCCGAGCCGGCGGTCCGGAAGAAACCCTCTCCAGAGGCCAAGGAGACGCGCCTCCTCCTGGCGGAAGACAATCGTGTCAACCAGCGGGTGGCCAAGGGCATCCTGGCCCGCCTGGGTTACACCATTGACATCGTCCCCAATGGCCGTGCGGCGCTGGAGGCGGCCATGACCGGCGGCTACGGCCTGATCTTCATGGATTGCCACATGCCCGGGATGGACGGACTGGAGGCCACGCGCCTCATCCGCCGTTACGAAAAGGAGCACGGCGGCCACGTTCCGGTCATCGCCATGACGGCCGACGCGCTGCAGGGCGACCGCGAACGCTGCCTGGAGAACGGGATGGACGGCTATCTCGCCAAGCCGTTCACTCCCGCGCAGGTCGAGGTGCTGCTGGCCGAATGGCTCCCCGAAGCCCGGGGAGTCAGAGCGGATCGGCGTGAACCGTGACCCGGCTGCGCGGCACGGCCGCCTCGATGGCCTGCGCCACCCGCTCGCCAAGATCGTGGGATTCGGGAAAGCTCAATTCGCGGGAGAGATCCAGGTGGATCTCCAGAAAGACTTCGGGGCCCGAGCGCCGCGTGCGCAGGTCGTGAAAGCCGAGCACGCGGGGTGAAAAGCCGGAGACGACCTGCAGGATGGCCGCGGCCTCGCCCGGGCGCAGTCCCTCGTCCATGAGCTGGCGCAGTCCGGTGCGCAGGACCTGCACGGCGGTGGAGAGGATCAGCACGGCGATCCCCAGCGCCACGGCCAGGTCGGGCCAGCGCACTCCGCCGAGCAGCGTGGAGAGGCCCAGCCCGCCGATCACGCTCCCGTTGAGCAGCACGTCGCTCGTGTAGTGCGCGCTGTCGGCCTGAAGGGCGGGCGAGCCGGTCTCGCGGGCGGCGCTTCGCAGCCTCCGCACCCACCAGAGGGTCACCAGCGTGCTCACCACCATGGCCGCCATGCCGAGGAAGGGCCGTTCGAGCGCCTCGCCAGGATCGCGGAAGCGCCCCCAGGAGTCGAACCCCAAGCCGATCCCCGAGGCCCCGATCACGAACGACTGGAAGAGCGACGCCAGGCCTTCGGCCTTGCCGTGTCCCCACGGGTGGTCGGCGTCGGCGGGGCGTTCGGCCGCCAGCACCGCCCAGAGAACGAGCAGGGAGGCGAAGACGTCGAGCAGGGAGTCGAGCGCCGAACCGAGCACGCCGCTCGAATCGGTCGCCAGCCAGACGGCGCTCTTCAGCACCACCAGGCCGCCGGCGACCAGGATGGTGCCGCGCGCGGTCTGGGAACGGCGGCGGGATTCGGCCATGGCGGGGGTTCGGACCGGCAACCCGGGCGGCGGGCGGTTCTACTCTAGCAGGGTGCCGGAAAGGTCCCCGCAGCCGGAATGAACGGACACTCTTCTTCCCCGCAACCCCAACGGAGCGCAAGGGACGGCCCTCCCGTCTGGGGAATGGTGCTGGGGGGGGCGGTTCTCCTCCTTGCCCTGGGGTGGCTCTTCTTTCAGGGGGGCTCGACCCCGGGTCCGCCGCGCGGCGACGTTCCCGCCGGGGACCTGCAGTCCGTCGCCAAGGGCGGGGAACCCGCTCCGCCGCCGGCCGCCCGCGCGCCGCTTCCGGGCGCGGGCCCCCTGGTGGTCGAACTCGACTATCTCGGGCGCGCCGACGAAGAGCAGATCGCGCCGCGCCAGGCCGGCAGCCTGGAGGGGCGCATCGTGCGCGGGCCCGGCCAGGGGATCGCCGGTGCGCGCATCGAGATCGTGAGCGGTCCGCAGGCGGGCTGGAATGCGGTCTCGGATGAAAAGGGCCGCTACCGCTTCCCCGAGATCCTGCCCGGCACGCAGTTGTTCCGCATCACGCGCCCCGACGGCTACCGGGCCGGTCGCGAGCAGCGGGTCCTCTCGCGCGGGCGCACCTGGCGCGACTTCCAGGTCGGGGCCCCCGCGGGGTTCGAGATCCATCTCACCGACCACGAGGGCGAACCGGCCGAGGGGGCGGCGGTGCGGCTCGACCTGGGGACGATGCAGCAGACCGCCGGCAAGGACGGGGTGGTGCGCTTCCAGGGCGTGCCCCAGGGGCGCGTGCTGGCGGACGTCTCGTTCGAGGGGCACGTCCCCCTGCGCCGCGAACTCAACATCAACCAGGCGGGCGGCCCGCCGATCGAGTTCTCGCCGCTGCCCCGGGGGGGGGTGGTCCGCGGGCACGTCCTCTCCTGGCCCGGGGGGCCGCTGCCCACCGTCACGGTGGTGCCCATCGCCGACCGGCCCGGCGACCAGGTGGTCTGGGAACGCTGGCAGAACGTGACCACCGATCCGCAGGGCCGCTTCCGCCTCGAGGGGCTGCCGCTCACGCGCGGGGTGACCGTGCGCGTCTTCCATCCCGAGGGGGTCTCCCGGCCGCCCTTCCGCGGCGTGCGCCCCTCCCCGCACGAGGTGGCGCCGCTCGAGTTCGTGATCGCGCGCAGCGGGTCGCGGGTGTCGGGACGCATCACCGGGCCGGGAGGGGCGCCGCTTTCCGGAGTGCGCGTGGTGCTCGAGGCCTCCGATCCCCAGGCGGTCCTGGCCGCGCTCTACCCCGGGCTGGCCGAGGGGCCGGTCTCGAGTCCGCTGCCGGTCCCCGCGCCGCTGCGGCGCACCTGGACCACCGGCGCGGACGGCAGCTTCGATTTCGCCTACGGCGATCACCCGCGCGGAAGCGGCACGCTGGTGCTTCTGGCCGGCAAGGAGGGTTTCGCGCCCGCCCGGCGCCTGGTGCGCTACGGCGACAGCAAGCTGCGCATCACCCTCCGGCCCGAGCAGCGCGACGGCGAGCTGGTCCTGCGCATGCGCGGCGGGGCGCCGCTTCCTCCGGTGGCCTGGTATCTCGACGGCGCGGCGCGCGAGGACGGCCGCAACCTCCAGCGCGGCCTCTATCGGGTCCGCATCCGCCGCGGCGATGAGGAGATCCTCGCGAAGGAGCGCTTTTCCGTCGGCCCCGGCACGGAACTTTTCGTGCGCTGACGGGCCGCGCCGAGGCGCGCGGGTCTTTGCCCCGCGCACGGTTAGCCTATCGGGCATGGTGCAGGTCTCCCTGGGGGAAAGCCTTCCCGCCGAAGCGATCCTGGCGGTCGTCCGCGGGGAAGCGTTGGAACTTCGCTTCGGCCGCGAGGCGCGCGAACGGGTGGCGGCCTCCCGCGCCCTGGTCGGCCGCATCGCCGCGGGGGACGAAGCCGTCTACGGAGTCAACACCGGTTTCGGGGCCCTGGCGCGCAAGCGCATCGAACTGGATCGGCTCGGGCGCTTGCAGCGGAATCTGCTCGTCTCGCATGCGGCCGGCACGGGGAACGACCTCTCCGCCGCCGAGACCCGCCTGGCGCTCCTTCTGCGCATCCATTCCATCTGCAAGGGGTACTCGGGGGTGCGCGCGGAGCTGATCGAGTGGTTCATGAAGCTTTTTTCCTCCGGCTGGCTTCCGCGGGTTCCCGAACAGGGGAGCGTGGGGGCCTCGGGCGATCTGGCGCCGCTCGCCCATCTGGCCCTCCCGGTGGTGGGGGAGGGCGAGCTTCTCGATCCATCGGGCGGGGCCCATCCCGCGGCCGAGGGGCTGGCCCGGATCGGCCTCGCCCCGCTGGCGCTCGAACCCAAGGAGGGCCTGGCGCTCATCAACGGCGTGCAGGTCTCCAACGCGGTGGGGCTCTGCGCGTGGGCGCGGCTGGGCAACATCTCCGTCACCGCCGACGTGACGGGCGCCTTGAGCGTGGAGGGTCTCATGGGCAGCCATCACCCTTTCGACGCGCGGGTGACCGCGGTGCGGCCCCATCCGGGGGCCGTGCGCTGTGCGGAGAACCTGCGCCGTCTGCTCGCGGGTTCGGAAATCGCCCCCGCGCACGCCCACTGCGACCGCGTGCAGGATCCCTACTCCTTCCGCTGCATCCCCCAGGTGCACGGGGCCTCCAAGGACGCGCTCGCCTACCTTGGCGCGATCCTTCTTCGGGAAGCGGAGAGCGCCACCGACAATCCGCTGGTCTTCGCCCGTGAGGGCGACACCCTTTCGGCGGGGAACTTCCACGGCCAGCCGATCGCCATGGCGATGGATCACGGCGTCAACGCGCTCTGCGCCTGGACCAACATCAGCGAACGCCGGGTGGCGATCCTGCTCCATCCCGCCATGTCGGGGCTTCCGGCCTTCCTGACGCCCGATCCGGGGCTCAATTCCGGGCTGATGATCCCGCAGGTGGTGGCCGCGGCGCTGGCGAGCGAGAACAAGGTCCTGGCCCATCCCGC
>CAZQAP010000140.1:3861-8204 GCA_964591365.1 uncultured Planctomycetales bacterium | reverse complement strand
GACATGGGGCTGGAACTCGTGGCCGACCTGGGAAGCTGGTGGGCTTCGGAAACGGACGGGCTTCCCCTGCCCCTGGGGGGAAACGCCATCCGCCGCGATCTGGGCGCCCAGATCCCCCCCGTTTCGCGTCTCCTCAAGGAATCGATCGAGTACGCCCTGGCCCACCGGCAGGAGGCGCTGGCCTACGCGGCGGGTTTCGGCCGCGGCCTCGACCCCGGCCGCAACGACACCTTCGTCGGAATGTACGTCAACGACCGCACCCTCGACTACGGCGACGACGGGCGGGAGGCGGTGCGCCTGTTTCTCGAAAGGGCGCATGGCGCGGGGCTCCTTCCGGAACCGCCGGCCCTCGAATTCGTCCCCTGATGTGAAGGCCCTTCCCCGGGAAGGGTCATTCTTCCTCGAAGCCGGTGTAGCCCAGGGACGAGAGTTCGGCGGCGAGGTCCGTGTCGATCGCCTGGCCGAGATCCTTGCCCTTGAATTTCCGGTCTTCCTCCCGGGTCGCCGCCCGCCAGGCCTCGTACCGGTCGAAGATTTCCTGAAAACGCTTCTTCCCCTCCGGAGAAGCGTAGCGGTTCTCCTCCTCGCCGGGGTCCGACGCCAGATCGTAGAGGGCCTGGCCGGAGATCCTCCCCCCCCCGTCCTCCCGGAAGACGATCTTCCAGCGTTGGTCGAAACGGACGGCGGTCGCCCCGGCATGTTCGGAAACCCGCATGCGGGCACCCTCCCCCCCGTCCTTCTTCCAGCTCGTTTCGCCGCGGAGGAGGGGAAGAAGGCTCCTGCCCTGGATGCCGGGAGGCTCGTGCAGGTCCAGGTAGTCCAGGATGGTGGGCAGGACGTCCACCAGCATGACGGGTTCCTCGCAGCGGGTGTCGGCGAACTTCCCGCCGGGGAAGCGGATCAGGAGCGGAACCCGGAGCTGTTCCTCCCACATCAGGGTGTGTCCGACGCAGCGGTGGTTCCCCAGGCTCTCGCCATGGTCGCTGAGAAAGATGAGCAGCGAGCGGTCGAGGGTTCCATCCGCGCGCAGCTCCTCCAGCCAGTCCCCCAGGCGCGAATCGGTCATGGCGATGTCGCCGTCGTACATGGCCTGCAAGTACTCCCGGTCCTCCGGGGAGAGGTCCTTTCCGCCCTCGAAAAGTTTCTGGAAGTCCCTCAAGCCGCAAAGATTGATGAACTCGAGCGAAGTCCGCAGCCCGACCGTATAGCGGGACCGCCAGGGCTGCTCCGGCCAGTAGGGGCAGTGGACGTCATAGGTATGGAGGAAGAGGAAGAACGGCGGGAGGGAACCGGCCGGGGCCCGGGCGGCCCGTTCCCGGTACCACTTCCGCACCTGGGGCAGGATCGTGCGCAGACCGCGGTGTCCGCTTTCCTCTTCGGGGCGCAGCCCGTCGTCCCGAACGGTGTAGAAATCGAAGCCCTGGTCGAACCCCAGGGTGGGTGCCAGGAATCCCCCCCCCGCGAAGCCCACCGTCTCATAGCCCGCCGCGTGCAGCAGACCCGCCAGGACGAAGGGGGAATGGCAGAATTTGCCGTAGTCCTGCCCGTGCCGGTGGACGAACTGGCCGGTGAAGATCGAGCGGTGGGAAGGGCTGGTGCTGGAACTCTGGGCCACGCAGTCGGTGAAAAGAACCGATTCTTCGGCCAGATTCTCCAGGAAGGGGCTGTTGTCCCGCCCGCAGCCGTAGGGGGTCAGCCGGTCGGCCCGCAGGGTGTCCACGCTGATGAGGATGACGGGCGTGGACGGGGCCGGGCCGGAGCCGGAATAGCCCATGGAGGGAGAATCCTGCCTCCCGCAGCCCAGGCAGGCCAGCAGCCCGAAAAACCAGGGAAGCGTCTTTCTCACCCTCCCCAGGATAGCGGGGGGGGCTCTTCAGCCCAGGAAATGCGGTTTCCTGGATTCACGGCTTGCCGCCCGGCATCCGGGAGGGGTAACCTAGGAAGGCCCGCATTTTCCCCCTTTCCCCATGGCTCCCCGTGCTTGATCCGCTGCTCTTCCCTCCGGATTTGTGGAACCCAAGGCCGGATCCCGGGTCAAACTCTGGTAGAGGATCTTGGGGTCGGGGGAACGTGCCGGACGCCTGCTCCAGGCAAAGGGAACCTGAAGTCACGGTCGGCCAACAACCCTTGAATGCGAATGGGACCCGCAGCGCGGGGGTTGGCGGTCGGCCGGTTTTCCTTTCCGGCACCCCTCGCTGCAGGATCAGGGCAGAAGGATCAGGGAGCGGGCGATGCTGACCTGCAAAGCCTGAATACCGTTCAGCGCAAGGACGGCAGAGTAAAGGGTTTTCCCGCCCAATTTGGGATACGCGCCCGGCGGCAGGACGAGTCCGATGCCCGCCCTCCCCTGGGAATCCAGGACACCGGAAGCCCGGTGGAATCCCCGGGGATGGTGTCCGTTCAGGGACAGGTCGAAGAGATGGTCCTGCTGGAGAGGAACCTCCACGCTGCCCACGCTTGTGGAGCCGGGGCCGGCAAGCGATAGAAGCAGCATGTAGTCCATTCCGGATTGTTCCGGAGGGAATTCCACCCGGAAGAGGACCGATCCTCCCGAGGAGAGGGAGACGGATTCGCTCGAGAGGGTGAGGATGGGATTGAAACCGAGGATCCATGCGTTGCCGGCGCCGAGGGCCGTAGCCACGATCTCGTCGTTTCCGTTCTTGTTCCAATCGCCCAGCGAAGTCACCGCGAACCCGAAGGCGGCGTCATCGTTCGGGCCGCTCCATTCCGCAAGCAGATGCTGATCGGCGCCGGAATAGAGCAACGCCGCGCCGTTGTCCTGCATGCCCTGGCGGTCGGCTTTCGGGGCTCCGGCGAGAACATCGGGCTGGCCGTCCCCATCGACGTCGCCGGCAAAGGCGACCTGGAACCCCATCCGGTCGCGGGGACCGCCGTCGATTTGGAAGAGAAGCGAGCCATCGGCCCCCGAAAATGCCAGCACGGCCCCGGGGCCCGCAGTGGCCCCGACCAGGACGTCGGGAACGCCGTCCCCGTTGAGGTCGGTTTTCCCGGCCACGGAGGCTCCGAAGCCGCCCACCCCGGGCGGGGCGGGGAGGATGCGCAGGAGCTGTCCCGTGGTGCCGTCCAGCAGATGGACCTGAGCCAGTCCGGGGACGGCCACGATGAGATCTCCCGCCCCGTCGCCGTTGAGGTCGCCGGCGCCCGCCAGGGCACGGCCGAACATGGCTCCCGCAGCTGGCCCCGAGCGTTCCCAGAGGGTCGCTCCGGACGGGCCCGAACATGCCCGCACCATCCCCGCTCCGGCAAGGCTGCCGGCTGATGCCATCGGGCCGGCCGAGGCCACTTCGCTGAAACCGTCGTGGTCGACGTCGCCGAGCCCCGCCACGGCGAAACCCATGTGGTCGGTGAGATTCTCCCCGTCGATCCGGAAGAGGAGCTTGCTGGGTGCGGCGCGCGAAAGGGAATAGACGTAGGCAGCGCCCGAACCCGCGAGATCCATGGGGGCGCCGCCGATCAGGTCGGGGACGCCATCCCCATCCACGTCGCCGGCATCGTCGAGTCCCATGCCGAGCATGGCCGCGTAGCCGAAACGAGGGCCTCCCCAGAAGCGGTGCAGAAGTTGGCCGGAGGCTCCGGAATAGACATCCATCGATCCGCTGTCGTAGGCCAGGCTCCCCTTGAGAAACGGTTTCTCCGCCAGGTAGCTGCCGATGACCAGTTCCCGGATCCCATCTCCGTCGATGTCGGGAATGCTGACCGCGCTGAAACCGGGGCCTTCATCCGGGTTGGGAAGGTCGAGTGGCTGGAAGACCTCCCAGGAACCGCCTGTTTGGGCGGGGAGTCCGGAAACCGGGAGGAGCCAGCCGACGAGGATGCAGAGAAGAACCGGGTTCTTCATGGTGCGAGGGGACGGGGGGACGGGGAAAGATCCAGGCACCCTCGGGAATGAAACCGGAGAGAACCCACCATCCATCCTATGCCCTCAGCCCCCGGCCGAGGAGAAATTCCGCGCCATCTTTCCCTCCTCCCCCAAAGAAAGCGGTTTTTGGGACGAAAAACCCGGGTTTCAGTCCAGGTTCACCCAGACCGACTTGCTTTCGGTATAGGCCGCCAGGGCGTCGCGACCCAGATCGCGGCCGAAGCCCGATTCCTTGAAACCTCCGAAGGAGAGGGCCGGGTCGTAGAGGTTGTAGGCGTTGATCCAGATCGTGCCGGCGCGCAGGTCGCGCGCGAGAGAAAGAGCGCGGCCTACATCGCGCGTCCAGACGGCGGCCGCCAGCCCGTAACGGGTGTTGTGCGCCAGGGCGAGCGCGTCTTCGGGTTTCTCGAACGGAATCACGCTCAACACCGGCCCGAAGATCTCTTCCTGGGCGAGCGGCGAA
>CAZQAP010000140.1:0-3761 GCA_964591365.1 uncultured Planctomycetales bacterium | reverse complement strand
ACCTCGGTGGAACCGGTGAACGAGATCTTGTCGACCCGCGGGTGCCGGACCAGCGGCGTGCCCACCTGCGAGCCGGACCCGGTCACCACATTGAGGACACCCGGGGGCAGGCCGGCTTCCGCTCCCAGGCGGGCCAGCCAAAGCGAGGTCATGCTGGTCTGCTCGGAAGGTTTGAGCACCACGGTGTTCCCGCAGGCGAGTGCCGGCGCGACCTTCCAGGACGCGAGCAGAAGCGGGAAGTTCCAGGGGGTGATCAGCCCGCAGACCCCCACCGGGTCGCGCAGGGAGAGCCCCATGGCGTTTCCGGGAAGCGGCACCACGCCGCCTTCGAGCTTGGTGGTCCAGCCGGCGAAATAACGGAAGATCTCGGCCACGAGGGGGATTTCGATGCGGGCGGAGTCGAAAAGGGTCTTCCCGGTGTCGAGGGTCTCCAGAAGCGCCAGGTTCTTGCGATGGGCGTCGATGAGTTCCCCCAGCTTCCAGAGGATGCGTCCCCGGCGGGAAGGGGCCATCCGGCGCCAGTCGGGGCTCTCCCAGGCCCCACAGGCCGCTTCCACGGCCCGGTCCACGTCGGCCGCGCCCCCCGCGGCGATCTCCCCGTGGATCTCCTCGGTGGAGGGATCGAGGGAGCCCGTGGAGGCCCCGGAGGCGGGTTCCACCCAATCGCCGCCGATGAAGTGGCGGATGGGGGGGTATTCGGGGGGGGCCGGGCTGGAGGAAACCTTCCGATCGGGGGTCTGGATGCTCATGGGCTGGGCCGTTTTATAGCCGGAGCCCCCGTTTCCTGCCCGCGAGCGCCCTTCCCGGAAGGGAGGGACCCGGTGCCGCTCCTCCATGGACCCGAGGGCTTCCGGGGGCTGGAAGAATGGGTCCCTTTCGGGTATATTAGCTGTCCTCCCAGATCTCATGGGCCCCTTCCGTGCGAAACCGCACGGGCTCAAAGGCAGGGGCGACAACCTGCCGAACCCCAGAGAAAAGATCCATGTCCCCGGTCAAGGTCTACATCAAGTCTGGCTGCACCAGCTGCAAGAGAGCTGTTGCCTACCTCAACAAAAAGGGCATCCAGTTCGAGGAGGTCGACATCCTCAAGAGCCCCCCGGCCAAGAAGCTGCTGGAGAAGGCCGTGGATGCCACCGACCCCAAGAGTGCCTTCAACGCCCGCTCCAAGCTCTTCAAGGAGAAGGACATCGCCAACACCTCCTTCAAGACCAAGAAAGAGGTGGTCGACCTGCTGCGGGAGCATCCGGACATGATCCGGCGGCCGCTGCTGGCCCGGGGCGAGAAGGCCATTCTCGGTTTCGACGAAGCCGATTACGCGACCTTCTTGCGCTGATTCCGGTCCCCCCCGGTCTCCGGGGTGGCGGGAGGTGGCCCGCGACCGCCTTTCGGCGCGGGGAGGGGAATCGGCCGCGGATTTCGTCGCGGTTGAAGAGCCCCTGGAGATCCGGGTCCGCGGCAATCCCCTGGCCGTCCTGATGCGCTTGCCGGGCCGCGAACGCGATCTCGTGGCCGGTTTCCTGGGCTCCGAGGGGGTGCTGCGCGATTCAGGGGATCTCGGTCCGATCGAACCCTGCATGGATCTGGAATCCGGGCGGCCCTCCCCCAACGTCTGGAATGCCGGGCTGGCGGATGGCCTGGCCTTCGATCCCCGGGCACGGCGTTTCGGATTGGTCTCCTCGTCGTGCGGATTGTGCGGCACCCGCACCCTCGAGGATCTCGAAAAGATCATGCCGGCCTTGCCGCGGGTCCCGGCGGCTCTTCCCGGCGGGTTCTTCCAGAAGTCCTTCCAGCAGCTGGAGGAGAAGCAGCCGGTCTTCCACCGCACGGCGGGGGTCCACGCCGCCGGGCTCTTCCAGCCGGACGGGGTCTGTCTCGACGTGGCCGAGGACGTGGGCCGCCACAACGCGGTGGACAAGGTGCTGGGGGCCCGCCTGCGCCGGGGATGCTATCCCTCTCCGGAACCCGTCCTGCTGCTCGTCAGCGGGCGGATCTCGTTCGAGATCGTCCAGAAGGCGGCTCTTGGGGGAGTGGGGGTGGTGGCGGGGGTCAGCGCTCCAACCAGCCTGGCCATTGAAGGTGCCGGGCGTTTCGGGATGGCACTTTTCGGGTTGGCACGCGGGGCCCGGGTCAACCGCTATACGGGCGCGGTGGAACTCCGGCCGCCGGACTGAACGGAAGGATCAGCGTGCGCCGGATTCAAAGGCTCGCGCGGAGCGTTCGAAGCGGGCCTGATGCAGGGCACGGGCGAAAAAACCGCGGGCCCGCGGATCGGCCGGATCCGCCTTCAGGGCCCGGATCAGGGGAGCCACCGCCGCGAAACTCTGGGGAGCGAGCTGCTCCGTCCGCCGGGCCCACTCCAGGTTGCCGAGAAGGGCGTTGTGCTCCAGGAAACCCAGGGGCTCGTCCCAAGGGATGTTGCGTGCGCGGTAGTAGGCCCGAGCGGCGTGGACCGCCTCCTGATCGGAGCGCCGCAACCAGACCACCGCGTGGATGTTGGAGAAGGCGCGTATCCAGATCCCTTCCGGCCCGTCCCCCCCAGGTGGGTGGGTGGGCTTCCCGTCCCGGCCCAGGTGCGGGACCAGGATCGCGCGCACCCGCCTCCGGTCGAGGATGGACAGCGCTTCGGAGGGCGACCCGAGTTCCACGCGCTGGCGTTCGGCGAGAACGCCCGCCTTGGAAAAGAGTTCGGTCTCCCCGTAGATGAAGCACTTCCAGGCGGGGAAAAGCTCGTGGACCACGTATCCGCCCCAGGGATAGGTGTGGTAGAGGTTGCCCTCCAGCCCCAGGGCTTTCAGGAACCGCACCGCTTCGACGGGGTGGATGCTGGGCGAGGCCCCTCCGTGGGCCCATTCCTCGCGCTGGAACTCCTTGCGGATGCGCGGATGGAAAAGCGGCAGGACGGCCAGGATCATCGTCCCCGCCAGGAGGGCCTTGCGGCCGTTCTTCTTCCAGGGCCCGCGGGGAAGGCCGCCGGCCACCGGAAGGAAGCCGAGCCAGAGCCACCGCCGGGCCTTGAAGACCAGGAAAGCCGCTCCCGAGGCGAGCAGGGCGTTTCGGGGGTCGCGGCGCCGGGCCGCGCGGACCAGGGCGCCGAGTGCGAACCCTCCCGCAAGCACCCCCCCGATCGAGGCCGGCCAGCCGACCCAGGAGACCGGCGGATGCCGGAACCAGAAGGGCTGCCACTCGTCGATCAGGAGGGTGGAAACGCCCGCTCCCTGAATGGCGTAGCGGTAGAGAGCCGTTCCGCTCGGGGTGGCAAGGGTCGCCAGGGCGCAGAGGAAGACGAGGGCCAGGCGCCTGCCGGGGGCTTCCCCCGGCCCGCGCCGATGGGGAAGCGATTCAAGAAAACTGCCGCCGGCCAACAGAGGGGCCAGGAGGCCGACCGCATGGAAGTTGACCCAAACCAAGGTGAGCGCGGCCGCCAGCCATGCCTGCCTCCAGGAAGGAGCCTGGGGACGGTGGGCGAGCCAAAGAAAGGCGCCCAGGAACACGAAGGAGAAAAGATGCGGGCGGGGTTCGATCAGGAAGGCCAGAGCCGGCGCGATGCTGGCCACCACGAAGGCGGCTTCGAGGCGGCTGCGGCCCCAGAGCCGGGCGTTGGCCCAGATCAGCAGGCCGCCGCCCCAGGCCAGCAGCGCGGTGAGGATCCGCACCCCCCAGAGGCCTGACAGTCGCTCCGAGCCGGCCAGGGCCGCCTCGCTGAGCCATTCCTGGGGGATGAGGGGCGCGCCTGGAGCGGTGTGGCTGAACGGTTCGGCCGT
>CAZQAP010000139.1:4736-8232 GCA_964591365.1 uncultured Planctomycetales bacterium | reverse complement strand
CCCTTCCCGGCGCGGCGCCGCGCCCGATGCCCGGGCAGCTCGTCCTCGAGCCCGGAGAGGAGCGCCGGGCCGACTGGAACCTCGGGAGCCTCGCAAATCTCGAGGGCCTGGTGGTCGATCAGGATGCGAAACCGGTGTCGGGACTTCCCGTCCTGGCCCTCCCCGCCGGACCGGAAGCCCGCGAGCGGCCGCACCTCTTCGAGCCCCCCCGTGGAAACCCAGACGGGGTGCCCGTGGCGGTCACGGACGCGGACGGGAAGTTCCTGCTCGAAAACCTGCCCCAGGGAAGGTGGCTGGTCGGGGTGGATTCGCGCCGGGCGCTCCCTGAAACGCTCGCCGACGTGAGCCCCGCCGCAGAACCCGTCGTCATCGCGGAGAACACGCCCCGCGCTCAGATGGTTCTCCACGTGGCGCGCGGCCTCTACATCACGGGCCGGGTGGAGGGTCCCCAAGGCGAGCCGCTCGCCCACGCCACGGTGTCCGCGGGATGGCGCTGGAGCGCCGCGGTGGAGGCCGTCTCCACCGAACCCGACGGCGCTTTCCGCCTGGGCCCGCTTCTCCCCCACGGTTACGTTGTGCATGCCTCGATCCCGGAAGCTCCTCCCGGCCTTGCGGATTCGGAGCCCGTGAATGCCTTCCCCGGCCAGGAAGGCGTGGTGCTGCGCCTGCGGAGCGGCGGGGCCCTCGCCGGACGGCTGGTGGACGGCGCCACCGGGAAGCCGGTCGCCGGGACGGTGCGGCTGGCCTGGCCGATGAGCCGGACCGCCGCCACCCTTCCCGACGGAACCTTCCGCATCGGCGGCCTTCCCCCCTTCTCCTATTCCCTGCTGGCCCAGGGCCGCAACGGCGGCGCGGCCTTCCTCCCCTACCTCGAAGTGGAAGCGTCGGCCGCGCCGCAGGAGTTCGTGATCGAGCTGCAGCCGGCGGCCACCCTCGTGGTCCGGGCGCTTCCGGATCTCGGGGCGAACAACTTCCAGATCCACGCTCCCCGGGGCCGTCTCTTCTGGGAGGTCCTGCTCCACGGCGTGCCGGTCTCGGCTCAGGTCCCGCCCGGAAAACTCGAGATCCTGCTCTTTCGCGACTTCGAACGCATCGCAACCCGCGAGGTGTCCGTCGTCGCCGGCGAACGCCGCGAGATCGTCTTCGAGACCGCGGACTGACACCACCGGAAAGAGGCCGCGCGGGCTAGACTGCGGGCGGGGTCCCCACGCGGGTTCCCCGGTTCTCGATCGAAAGGGGACTCATGATTGCCTGGACCGCCGCCGCGATCTTCCTTCTTGCGAACCCCGCGTTCCGCGGGGAGCCGAGCTGGTCGTATGAAGAGCTGGCGCTTGCCGACGGCGCGACGCTGACCTACGCCGTCGCCCTCCCGGAAGCGTTCGATCCCGCGAAGCCTCATCCGCTCCTTCTGGCCTTCCCCCCCGGCCCCCAGACCCGCGCGATGGTCGAGGCCGGATTCCGGGGCTACTGGGGGGAGCAGGCCACGCGCCGCGGATGGGTCGTGGTGAGCCCCGTGGCGCCGGACGGACAGCTCTTCTTCCGCGGCGCCGAGAAGCTCGTTCCCGCGCTTTTGCGCGAGATCCGGATCCGCTTCCGCATCGAGGGAAATCGGATGCACCTCGCCGGCGTCAGCAACGGAGGATTGAGCGCCTTCCGCGTGGCCACCAGCCACCCGTTCGAGTTCCAGTCGCTGACGGTCCTTCCGGGGTTCCCTCCCGGGGACGAAGACTGGCAGCGCCTCGGCCGCCTGAAGGACATGGCCGTCCATCTCTTCGCGGGGGGCGCCGACACGGACTGGGCCGATCGCGAGAAGCGGGCGGCGGAGGCTCTGCGCAAGCTCGGCATCTGCGCGGAACTCAAGATCTTCCCCGGCGAGGGCCACGTGCCGCCCAGCTTGGAAGGCGACGTGATCATGAACCTGCTGGAGGGGCTGCGCACCGGGCTGCGCCCCGAACCCGGCGCGGCGGCGGAGGTGGCGGCGGCCCTGGACGACTTCCACGACGCCGCGGCGAAGGCCGACGCGAAGCGCTATTTCGGACGCTTCGCACCCGAAGGCGTCTTTCTCGGCACGGATCCGGAGGAACGCTGGACCCTCGCCAAGTTCCGCAAGCTTTTCGCGCCCCGGTTCGAGGGGCGCTCCGCGTGGATCTACGTTCCCCAGTCCCGCCACGTCGCCCTGCAGGGCGGAACCTTCGCCACCTTCGACGAAGTCCTCGGCAACGCCCGCTACGGCGTGTGCCGCGGTACCGGGGCGCTCCGCAAGATCGAGGGGGAATGGAAGCTGATCCAGTACAACCTTTCGATCCCCATCCCGAACGCCCTCGCCCCCGAGTTCGTGGACCGGATCCGCGGCGCTTCGAAGCGCTGAGGAACGGCGGCGATCAGAGGCCGAGCTGCAGGCGGGCGGCTTCCGACATGCGGTCGGGGCCCCAGGGGGGCTCCCAGGTCAGCTCGACGACGACCGACTTGACGCCCTTCACGCTGCGGATGCGGGTCTCCACCTCGCCCGGAAGCGTTCCCGCCACCGGGCAGGCCGGCGAGGTGAGCGTCATCTTGACCTCCACCTCGCCCCGCCGGGAGACCGACAGGTCGTAGATCAGCCCCAGTTCGTAGACGTCGACCGGGATCTCGGGGTCGTAGACCGTCTTCAGGGCCTCGACCACCTTCTCTTCGAGCGGAGAGGGCTGCGTGTGGTCTTGGGCGGTCATTCTTTCCTGCTCCTCATTCGGTGGTGATGGTGCCCGATTCGTTCTTCAGCGCGGCCTCGAGGGTGCGCCAGGCAAGCATGGCGCATTTCACGCGCATGGGGAACTCGCTCACGCCGGAGAAGACCTCGAGCTTCCCGAGATCCCCGGCTTCTTCGGGCGGGGCCTCCCCGGTGACGAGCGCGTGGAAGGCGTCGAAGAGGGCCCGGGCCTCCTCTTCGGTCTTCCCCTTCAGGGCGTCGGTCATCACGGAAGCGGATGCGGTGCAGATGGCGCAGCCCTCGCCCTCGAAACGAACGTCGCGGATCACCCCGTCCTCAAGGTCCAGGGTCAGGTGCACCCGGTCCCCGCAGAGCGGATTGTGGCCGTCGGCCGCGCGGTTGGCCGCCTCCAGGCAGCCGAAGTTGCGCGGCGAACGGCTGTGGTGGAGGATGACCTCCTGGTAGAGATCGCCCAGGGCGCTCACTTCGCGAACACCTCGAACACCTTGCGGACCCCCGCCGCCAGCGCTTCGGCCTCCTCCAGGGTGTTGTAGAGGCAGAACGAGGCCCGGATGGTGGCCGGCACCCCGAAATGCGCCATGGTGGGCTGCGCGCAGTGGTGGCCGGTGCGCACGGCGATCCCCTCCTGGTCGAGCACGGTGCCCGCGTCGTGCGGGTGGATGCCGTCGAGGACGAAGGAGAAGGCGCCCGCGCGCTTCCGCGGGGCGCCGATGCGGCGCACCCCGGGGATGGCCGTGACCAGCCGGACGGCGCGGTCGAGGACCTGCTCCTCGTGCGCGGCGGCCGCGG
>CAZQAP010000139.1:0-4636 GCA_964591365.1 uncultured Planctomycetales bacterium | reverse complement strand
CCCTGCGCGCCGTCCACCACCGTGACGGCCCCCACCGCATGGGCCGCGTCGAGGATCCGCTTCAGCGGATTGACGGTCCCGAGGACGTTGGAGACGTGGGTCACGCACACCGCGCGGGTGCGCTCGTTGAGGAGCTTCTCGTACTCCTCGAGGATCAGTTCGCCGTCGTCGTTCATCGGGATCACCCGCAGGCGGGCGCCGGTCTGCCGGCAGACGAGCTGCCAGGGGACGATGTTGGCGTGGTGCTCCATCTCCGAGACGAGGATCTCGTCCCCCTCGCGCAGCCGGGGGCGGCCCCAGCTCTGGGCGACCAGATTGATGGCCTCGGTCGTCCCGCGCACGAAGACGATTTCGCGCGTGCTGGCGGCGTGGAGGAAGCGTTGGACCTTACCGCGCGCTCCTTCGTAGGCCTCGGAGGCGCGCATGCTCAACTCGTGCACGCCGCGGTGGACGTTGGC
The DNA here is from genome assembly GCA_964591365.1 of uncultured Planctomycetales bacterium. Classification (GTDB taxonomy): domain Bacteria; phylum Planctomycetota; class UBA1135; order UBA1135; family UBA1135; genus CAZQAP01. The sequence continues at coordinate 4,178 of CAZQAP010000139.1, read as the reverse complement.
GCAATCCCGCCGGTAGAAATGGTCCATCGCACCCAGCACCGTCTTGGGCTTCTGGGCCGTCGAAGCGTTGTCGAGGTAGATCAGCGGATGGCCGTGGACTTCCTGGCGCAGGCAGGGGAAGTCCGCGCGGACCGCATTGACGTCGAAGTCGGAGACTCCAGGTTCAGCCGCCCCCTTGGGGGAATCACTCATCTGTGTTTTCATCGTTCCGGGTTCCGGTGTCGGGGTGGCTGTCAGGGTGTTTTTCGAGCAGCTCGAAGAGGATGCGGTCGATGCGGCAGAGAAGCGGCGCGACCTTGATGCCGCCCGTGATCTCGCCGGCGAAGGCGCGCACCAGCATGCTGCGCGCTTCCTCCTTCCCTACGCCGCGGGAGCGAAGGTAGAAGACCGCGTCGGGATCGAGTTCTCCGATGGCCGCGCCGTGGGTGCACTTCACGTCGTCGGCCAGGATCTCGAGCTGGGGCTTGGAGTCGGCGCTCGCGCCCCGCGAGAGGATCAGGTTCTTGTTCGACTGGCGCGAGTCGGTCTTCTGGGCGCCGGGCCGAACCAGCACGCGCCCGCTGAAGACGCCGCGCGCCCGGCCGTCGAGGATGCCGCGGTAGGACTGGGCACTCGAACCGTGGGGGACGGCGTGATCCACGAAGGTGCGGCAATCGGCGTGCTGGGCGCCGCCCAGGACCAGAAGGCCGTTCAAGCCCGCCGTGGCTCCCTCCCCCGTAAAGAGGACGTCGATCTCGTTGCGCGAAAGAACCGCCCCGAAGGAAAAGAGGTGCGACCGGAAGGCGGAACCGGAGTCGAGATGGACTTCGGTGCCGGCCACATGGAAGGCGGCCTCGCCTTCCTCCTGGACCTTGTAGTGGTCGAGCACCGCCCCGGGCCCCAGGCCGATCTCGGTGACGGCGTTGGTGAGCCAGCAGGCCCCCGGCGGCCCGGCGAACGACTCGATCAGGGTCGCGCGACTCCCTTCTCCGAGGACAACCAGGTTGCGCGGCGCGAACATGAGCGGCTGTTCGCGCCGCGTGGCCACGAAGAGCAGGTGGATGGGCCGTTCGACCTCCGCGCCGGCGGGCACCTCGAGGAAGGCGCCGTCGGCCGCGAAGGCGGTGTTCAAAGCCTTGAAGGCGCGGCCGTCGGGCCCCGAGAACCCGGCCAGGTGCTTCTCCAGGCCTGCGGGGTCGCGCGCAAGCGCGGCGGCCAGGCTCTCCACCCGCACGCGGGACCGGAAGGCGGCCGAAGAGAGTTCGGGGGCGTAGCGCCCGTCCACGAAGACCAGCCGGTGCACGCCCGCATCCCAGAGGAGCAGCCGGTCGAGTGCTCCCGGCGGGAGCGTGCCGCGCGAGTGGCCGAAGGCGGGCACGAGCGGCGCGCGCGTGATCGGGGCGACGCTGGTGTACTTCCACTCCTCCATCCGCGGGGTCGGGAAACCGGTTTCCAGGAAACGGTCGAGCGCGCGGCTGCGCAGGGAGCGCAGCCAGGCCGGCCCGCGGCGGAACTGCTCCTTCTCGAGCCGGCGGAAAGCCGTCTCGAAAGCCGCCGTGGCCGGGCGGGCGGTGCCGTTGCCCGTCATGACTTCCCCGCCCTGGCGCCCGAGGCCAGGCCGGCTCCTTCCTCCAGCCACCCGTAGCCCTTCTCCTCCAGCTCCAGGGCCAGCTCTTTCCCGCCGGAGCGCACGATCCGCCCGCCCGCGAGCACGTGGACCACGTCGGGCACCAGGTAGTCGAGCAGCCGCTGGTAGTGGGTAATGACCAGGACGGAATGTTCCTCGCTGCGCAGCCGGTTCACGCCCTCGGCCACGATCTGCAACGCGTCGATGTCGAGCCCCGAATCGGTCTCGTCGAGGACCGCCAGCTTGGGATCCAGCACGGCCATCTGGAGGATCTCGTTGCGTTTCTTCTCGCCGCCGGAGAACCCCTCGTTGACCGCGCGGTTGAGGAAGGCTGGATCGATCTGCAGGGCCTTCATCTTCTCCTTGACGAGCGTCAGGAACTCCATCGCGTCGAGTTCCTCTTCGCCGCGGTGCTTGCGCTTGGCGTTGAGCGCGGCACGCAGGAAATAGGCGTTGGTCACGCCGGGGATCTCGACCGGGTACTGGAAGGCCAGGAAGAGGCCCTCGCGGGCGCGTTCCTCGGCCGAAAGGGCCAGGAGGTCGCGGCCGAGGAAGCTCACCGACCCGCGCACGACTTCGTAGCCTTCCCTGCCGGCCAGGACGTGCGCCAGGGTGCTTTTCCCGGAGCCGTTGGGCCCCATGATGGCGTGCACCTGGCCCGGTTTCAGTTCGAGCTGGATGCCGTGGAGGATCTCCTTCCCCTCGATGGAGGCGTGCAGGTCTTGGATCTTGAGCATGGTTGCGGGTTTCGGGCGTCGGGGGGAAAAGGTCAGCCGACGGCGCCTTCGAGCGAAACGCCGAGGAGCTTGCGCGCCTCGACGGCGAACTCCATGGGAAGTTCGCGGAAGACCTCCTTGCAGAAGCCGCTGACGATCATCGAGATAGCGTCCTCGTCGGAAATGCCGCGCTGGCGGCAGTAGAAGAGCTGGTCTTCGCTGATCTTCGAGGTGGAGGCCTCGTGCTCCATCTGGGCGCTGGGGTTGTTCACCTCGATGTAGGGCACGGTATGGGCGCCGCACTGGTCGCCCATCAGCAGGGAATCGCACTGCGAGTAGTTGCGCGCCCCCTCGGCCCCCTTCAAGATCTTCACCAGCCCGCGGTAGGTGTTCTGGCCGCGGCCGGCGGAGATCCCCTTGGAGAGGATCGTGCTGCGCGTGTCGCGGCCGACGTGGATCATCTTGGTTCCGGTGTCGGCCTGCTGGCGGTTGTTGGTCAGGGCGACCGAGTAGAACTCGCCGATCGAGCGGTCGCCCTGCAGGATGCATCCGGGGTATTTCCAGGTGATCGCCGAACCGGTCTCCACCTGGGTCCAGGAGATGTGCGAGTCGTCGCCCTTGCAGAGCCCGCGCTTGGTCACGAAGTTGAAGATGCCGCCGCGGCCCTCCTTGTCGCCGGGGTACCAGTTCTGCACGGTCGAGTACTTGATGTGCGCCTTCTCGAGGGCCACGAGTTCGACGACCGCGGCGTGGAGCTGGTTCTCGTCGCGCATCGGGGCGGTGCATCCCTCCAGGTAGCTCACATAAGCCCCCTCGTCGGCGATGACCAGGGTGCGTTCGAACTGCCCGGTCTTGGCGGCGTTGATGCGGAAGTAGGTCGAAAGCTCCATCGGGCAGCGCACGCCCGGAGGGATGTAGACGAAGGAGCCGTCGGTGAAGACGGCCGCGTTGAGGGCGGCAAAAAAGTTGTCGGTGTAGGGGACCACGGAGCCGAGGTACTTCTGGACAAGCTCGGGATGTTCCTGCACCGCCTCGGAGAAGGAGCAGAAGAGGATCCCCATCCCGGCCAGCTTCTCCTTGTAGGTGGTGGCCACCGAAACGCTGTCGAAGACCGCATCCACTGCCACGCCGGCGAGCGCCTTCTGCTCCTCGAGCGGGATCCCCAGCTTGGCGTAGGTCTCGAGGAGTTCGGGATCGACCTCGTCGAGGCTCTGGGGACCATCTTTCCGTTTGGGCGCAGAGAAGTAGACGATTTCCTGGTAGTCGATGGGAGGGTATTCGACCATCGCCCAGTGGGGCTCCTGGAGGGTGAGCCAGTGCCGGTAGGCGCGCAGGCGCCACTCGAGCAGCCACGCCGGCTCGCCCTTCTTGCGCGAGATGAGGCGGATGACATCTTCATCCAGGCCGGGGGGAACCGCGTCGGCCTCGATCTCGGTCACGAAGCCGGCCTGGTATTCCTGGTCGACCAGGTCCTGGAGTTTCTGCTGATCGGAGTTCATGAGCGGCCTCAAACCCCCATCGCGCGGGACCGGGGGGGGGCGAGCGGGGGGTGGGGATCGACCAGCTCCCGCAGACTCACCCGTTCCAGGGTCTGCCGCACCACCGCGTTGAGGCGCTGCAAGGGGCTGCGCACGGGACAGTCGCGCTCGAAGGCGCAATCGCCCTCGGCGCTGGGGCTGCACTCGGTCACCCCGATGGGCCCCTCCACCGCCTGCAGGATGGCGGCCACACTGGTGCGCTCGGGGCGGCGCGAAAGGGTGTAGCCGCCGCGGGCCCCCAGGTGGGATTCGAGCACCCCCCCGCGGGCGAGCGCCTTCAGGATCTTGCTCACGGTCGGCAGCGGCAGCCCGGCCGCC
>CAZQAP010000138.1:5533-8279 GCA_964591365.1 uncultured Planctomycetales bacterium | reverse complement strand
ACCCGCATCCCCGCAACCACGGCGGCCTGGTGGACCAGGCGGCCCAGCTCGTGGGCGAGCTGGCGGCGATAGGCCGTTGCGGCGCGGAAGAAGGTGCCTTGGGTCACGGTCTTGGGGAAGGGAGCGGTCAGGAACCAGGGCTCGGGGGGCCGGGGGTTCCATCCAGGAGGCGCGCCCGCAGGGGACGCCAAGCCGGAGGCAGGATAACACCCCCTTCCGGGCCCTCTACGCGCTTCCAGGCCTTCCGCAGGGCCTCTAGGGCGGAGGACTCGGAAAACCCGGCGTATTCCCCCACTTCCGAAGGGCTCAAGCCCTCCACCATGTAGAGGTAGAGCAGGGCCCGCTCCTCGCGCGGAAGCCGGTTGAAGCGGCGCTGCAGTTCCGGGGAAGGTTCGCCCTGGGCGCCGCCCACGACCTCCATCTGGCCGCTGGGGTCGGTGAGATCGGCCAGGATGACCGATTCCACCCACAGCAGGAACGGCTCGTAGGAACGGGGCAGGCGGGGCTTGCGGGCCGCGCGGGCGAACAGACCCGCCAGGACGGCCTCTTTCGGGAGCAGAAGGAAGTGGCGCAGGGTCACTCCCAGGATGCCGCGCTCCAGCCAGGGGATCAGTTTTTCGAACAACAACCCCAAGTGGTGGTAGCGGCGTTCGGCCGGCAGCCCATGGAATGCGTGGAAGATGCGGCAAGTGACCCGCCACTCGCGCGCCAGGGCCGCTGCTCTTTCCTCGGATCGGGGGATGGATCGGGTCGTGGCCTTCGGATTCAAGAAAGGATCTCCAGGCTCGGGGCCATGGGGTCGGGGGAGTTCAAGGGGCAGGCGACAAGGTGGAGGGGGCCGGGGAACATTCGCGGGCGCGGGAGGGCGCCCGCATATTCCTCCCGATTCCAGCCCCCGATCCGGGCGAAAAATCCGGCGGGAATTCCGAAATCCCGGGAAACCGGGGGTTTTGGCCGTTATTTCCGGCTTCCGGCCTTCTCGCCGGGGGCCTTCTCGGGGGTCGAGGGCTCGTGGGGCACCCGGCCGGCCCGGATCACGTTGGATCGCATGGGGAAGCCCACCACCTCCTCGGCTCGCCGGCCCAGCGCCAGGAAACGGTCCACGTCGATGCCGGTGTCCACCCCGCACTCCTCGGCCATGGCCACGAAGTCCTCCGAACAGGTGTTCCCCTTGAAGCCCACGTGGTAGAGCGCCGCCCCGGTGGCCGGCTGCCCGCCGATGGCCCCCAGCGAGCCGTCCACCCAGCGCAGGCCCATCTCCACGGCCGTCCACGAATTGACCACGCCGGTGCCGCGCGTGTCGTGGAAGTGGGCCAGGAACTCGACCTTCGGGAAACCCTCCCGCAGCCGGCCCAGCACGCGCCGCACCTGGGCCGGATTGGCCATGCCGGTGGTGTCCCCCAGCATGAGCAGCGCCGCGCCCTCTTCGTGGTAGAAGCGCACCAGCTTCTCGACCGGATCGAAGGGCATGTCGCCCTCGATCGCGCAGCCGTAGACCGTGCCGACGCAGCCGATCACCTCGACCCCCGCATTGTGCGCCCGCTTCATGATGGCGGCGTGCTCGCGCATGGCGGCCTCGTGGTCCATGCGGAAGTTCTTCTGGTTGTGGGTCTCGCTGGCCGAGGTCATGAGGATGATCTTGTCGGCGCCGTGGCCGGCTTCCAGGAGGCGTTCGAACCGTTCCCAGCCCTTGAGGTTGGGCATCAGCACGCGGAACTTCGCCGGCGTGTCGCGCCGCACGCTGCTCAGCACGTCGCCGGCGTCCGCGAACTGGGGCAGGACCTTGGGGGGCGAGAACGAGGTCACCTCCAGCTCGCGCACCCCGGCCTCGATCATTCCGTCGATCATCTCGACCTTGCGGGCCGCCGGAACCAGGGTGGTGATCGACTGCAGCCCGTCGCGGGCCCAGCACTCGCAGAAGGTGATCGAACGAGGGGGGCCGCTGAACTCGGGATTGGGGGATTCCATGGGAATGGGGCCATTCTAGCCAAGGATTCCCCTGATCCGGACCTCATGGTATCCTTGAAACGCCCCCCTTGAAGGCCTCGAATGGACTCCGGCCCGCCCCCCGCCCTTTCGCTCTACGCGCGTCCACCGGACGACCTGCCCGGGCAGGTCGAGGCCCTGCTGGCCCGCCTCCAGGCGCACCCCGGCGACCTCGCGCTGATCCAGAAGGGCTGGGCGCCCAGCGTGGCGGTCCACTTCGGAGTGCACGCCTTCGTGGTGCACGAGGCCCGCAAGCGGCTGGCCTGCGTGGACCGCGAGAAGGATCTGGTCGAAGACGGCGGCTGACCGGCGCCTCCCCGGACCGGGGCTAGAATGGCGGACATGAGTCTGCGCCACCACGCTCTCCCCCTGCTGCTCCCGGCCCTTCTCCTGCTGGCCTCCTGCGGCCCGAAGGTCGGAGCCGAATCCGAGGAAACCGCCGCCGCCCCGGCGTTTCAAGGCTTCCACGCCCTGGCCGTCAAGACCCTGGAAGGCCAGGACGCCGACCTCGCGGCCTACCAGGGAAAGGTGACCCTGGTCGTGAACGTCGCCAGCAAGTGCGGCTACACCCCGCAGTACGAGGGCCTGGAAGCACTCTGGCGCAAGTACAAGGACCGGGGCCTCTTCGTGGTCGGCTTTCCGAGCAACGAGTTCGGCGGGCAGGAACCCGGCACGCCCGAGGAGATCCGCCAATTCTGCACCGAGAACTACGACGTGACCTTCCCGCTCATGGCCAAGATCAAGACCCAGCCGGGCGAGG
>CAZQAP010000138.1:0-5433 GCA_964591365.1 uncultured Planctomycetales bacterium | reverse complement strand
AACTACGACGTGACCTTCCCGCTCATGGCCAAGATCAAGACCCAGCCGGGCGAGGACCAGTCGCCGGTCTACACCTTCCTCGGCGAAAAGGCGGGCAAGTTCCCGCGCTGGAACTTCGGCAAGTACCTGGTCGGCAAGGATGGCACCCAGGTCGAGTTCTTCGACACCAAGGTGCCGCCTGACGACCCCGCCCTGGTGGCGGCCATCGAAAAGGCCCTGGCGGAGTAGACCGCCCCGATCGGCAGGCCATGGCCGGGTTTCAAGCCGGCGGGCAGCCGGAACAGGCGCCCTCGCCGGCGGGTTCCGAGGGCTTGGGCGAAACCAGGACCTCGGGCGGTTCGATGTCCAGAAGCGCGCGCTCGATTCCAATGAAAGAAGCCAGGGCCCCCGCCACCGCGCCCTGGAGGGTTTCCGGAGTCCCGGAAGAATCCTCCAGTTCCGGGGGCCCGGCCGCTTTGCGCGCCAGGGCGCGCGCAAAGGCCGGCACCCACCAGGCCAGATGCTCCTCGACGAACTTCCGCTGGGCGTCGCGGCAGGTTTCCGCGTGGCCGCGGCCCTCCTCGCCGGCTTCCCCGTGGGCGCGGCGCTCCTTCCCGATGACCCAGGCCATGAATTCGAGTTCCAGGGCGATGTGGTCGGGCCGTTCGCGGGCGTCCGTTCCCGGCATCAATCCAAAAGCGTTGTAAAAACCGGCCACGTCGGCCATCTTCTGGCTGCGGTGGACCGGAAAGGTCTGCGGGCAGTATTCCGTCTCGCAGGGGGGGCATTCCCGGGAGAGAAGCAGGCCGAAGATGCGTTCGTACTCGGCAACCTGCTCCTCCCTGGGGCGGACGAGTTGGGAGACCAAGGGCTTCAGGTCGAGGGCTTCGGCCAGCGCCTCGCCCGGAGCCGGCTCCCGACAAGCACAGGCGGGATGCCGCGCCAGGAACTCCGCGGCTGCGCAGGCGAGTTCCTGGAAGGAAGGGTCGAGAAGACGGCTCCAGCGCTCCGCCCGCGGATCGGTGCAGGCCAGCGACAGGAACCCGTAGACGGCTTCCCGGGCGGCATCGAGGTCCTCGGAGGCGTGAATCGGCATCAGATGGAGTTCAGGTGCTCCGGGGAACGCTCGAAGGTGGGTTCTTCAACCGTGATCGCCACGACCTCCTTGTCGTTGCGGTCGAAGCCGCGGATGGTGTCGTTGAAGATCGTCTGGGTCTTCTTCCTCCCCGAAGGGAGCGTGACCTCGACCTCGGCGACCTTGGGGCCCTTTTCGATCTGGAAGCGGAACAGGACGATCCGCGTGGCCCGGAAGAGCTGCAGGACGGCGAGGAGTTCGCGGTCCGGGCAGACGTACTGCTCGATGGCGTGCTCCACTCCCGGGCCGAACATCTGCTCCAGGTACCCGCGCGGAACCCAGCGCGGCGGAATGTAGTAGCCGTTCGGCTCGGTCCCGAACTGCGGGTAGAGGGGCAGGGCGACCTGCCGCTCCCGGATCAGATAGTGGAGCGGGTTGTCAGGCACGTCCGCCCACTCCCCGGCCGGGGTCTTCTTCACCAGTCCCTGAAGACGGATCTTCCCGACGCAGGCCGACATGCAGCGCGTCTCGAGCGGAACGCCGTCCGGAGTGAGCAGGGCATCGCGGCCTTCGATGCGCGGATAGCAGGCCACGCACTTCTCGCTGGTCCGCATGTCGGGACGGTACATCGACTTCTTGTAGGGGCAGGCCTCCACGCACTTGCGGTATCCGCGGCAGCGTCCCTGGTCGATCAGGACGATGCCATCCTCCTTGCGCTTGTAGATCGCCTTGCGGGGGCAGGCGGCCAGACACCCCGGGTAGGTGCAGTGGTTGCAGATGCGCTGCAGGTAGAAGTACCAGACCTTGTGCTCGGGAAGCTGGACCGAACCCGGATCGTCGCCCTCCTGCAGCACCGCACCCTGGGCGGTTTCTTCGTGGATGTTGGGCGCGCGCCATTCCTCTTCCGTGGGGAGATAGCCGAGCGCCCGGCTCGATTGCGGCTCCAGGCGTTTGCGCCGGGCGGCCTCGAAGATGGTCATGCCGCGAAAAACCCCGTAGGGCCCTTCCTTCTTTCCTCCGCCGGCCTCCCATTTCTGGCCGCCCGGGTTGACGTCCTCCAGCATGCCGAGGAGCTTCGAGTCCCAGCCGTGCGGATAACCGCCGAACGGCTTGGTCTCGACGTTGTTCCACCACATGTACTCCTGACCCTTCGAATAGGTCCAGGTGGACTTGCAGGCCATGCTGCACGTCTGGCAGGCGATGCAGCGGTTGATGTTGAACACGAAGGCGAACTGCCATTCCGGATGGCCTTCCGGATAGGGGTAGTCCATCTTGCGGCCGAGCTGCCAGTTGTAGACCTCAGACATCGATCACCTCCGTTTCCGTCATCTGCTCCCCGGTTTCCGTGGCCCGGATCACGCCGCAGCGGGACACGACCCGGTCGATGCGATCGCGGACGAAAACGTCTCCGAAACGGTCCGCCAGGGCGCGGGTCGCCTGGAAGGCGGGATCCTCGAAGAGTTTCCGGATCGCCGCGGCGTCCATGCCCATGTGGGCGTATTCCTCGATCAGGCAGTCGAGCATGATGGCGGGATCGCCGCCCGCGAACCCGCCCTGGAGCTGCATCGGGTCGTCCGGCTCGACGTTGCGGTCCTTGGGGTGCGTGGGGTTCATGTCCGCACCACCTTGGTCAGGCCGCCTTCGATGTAGCGGCGCATTGCATCGGAAACGTTCCCGGGAGAGCGCCCGGTCTCGGCCCCGTACCAGGCGCCCTGCCCGCCCAGGCCCCCCGGCTCGGCCTTGACGATGCGCACCAGGCACTCCTTGGGGACGGTGTTGACCCCGTGGTTGTCCACCGCGAATCCGAACACGAATCCCATGGCGCCCGTCTTCTTGTGGAACAAGGTATCGGTCTGGTGCATCGGCATGAGCCAGCTCCGGGTGATGCTCTGGTGGGATCCGCTGCGGTAGCTCGCCTGGTATCCCGTCGCCTCGCTGATCGCCCGTCCGTCCTTCCGGCTGGCTGCGCCCTGGACGGTCTTCTCCGTGGCGATCCAGCCGGTGTGCTTCATGATGGTCATGAAATAGGGCAGCGTCGCGTTGACCTTGAGCCGCACCAGGCAGCGGAAGGCCTGGGTGCGCGGGTCGTCGGGCCTGGCCCCGCGGAAGGGCCGGTCGGCGGGGTTGGCATCCACGTAGACGTAATCGCCCTCCACCAGTCCCTGATCCTTGGCGGCCTGGGGATTCATCTGGATCTGCCGGTCCCCCAGCCCCGGATCGCGCTTGTCGGCGCGGTAGGGATCGCCGAAGTCCGTGCTCCAGATCCAGTGCCAGTCCACGGTGGACCAGGAGGAGTGCGTGCTGTGGCGGCTCTTCGGCGTGGAGCAGAAGAAGCGGAAACCCTGCGCCCAGAGCGGATTGACCGTGTTCTTCACCCGTTCCCAGGGCATCTTGAGGTTGCGCACGGTGCGCAGATCGGGATCCATCTCCTCGGCCGGAATCCCGTAGCTTTCGGGGCGCACGAAGGGGCTCTTGGTGACGATGACGTTGGGCAGGTAGGGCGTGGCTTCCGTCCCCTCGCGGTGCACCACCAGGTTCTCGCCGTACTCGATGGCCTCGTCCAGATCGCAGTAGGAACAGAGACGCCCGTTGTCGGTGTAGAAGGGGATGTCGTCGTGGACCTGCTCGAAGAAAGGAACCCGCGGGTAGGTGCGGAAGAGCATCAGCGCGCCGCCGGGTTCGCCCCCATACTCGCCCTTCATCAGCCGGTCGATCTGGTAGGCGCCCTTCGGCCCCTTCGTCGTGGTGCTGCTGTCGAAAACCCGCTGGATGTAGACGGACGCCTTCTTCTCGTTGATGAACTTCCAGTAGTCGGAGAAGCGCCGGTCCTTGGTAAGCCCCGCCAGCGCCCGGCCGACCCCGGCGAAGATCTCCGCATCGTCCTTGGAATCGTAGAGCGGTTCGATGCCGTCGCCGCCCCAGGCCTGGAGGAAGGGATTGGAACAGGAGCCGCCGACCTCGAGATCCTGGAACTCCACCCAGCTATTGGCCGGAAGAACGATGTCGGCGAACTCCGCGGAGCCCGTCCATTCGACCTGCTGGTCCACGATCATGTCGATCTTGGGAAACACGTTGACGATCAGCTCGTAGACCCACTTCGCCTGGTTGATCAGGTTGGCGTTGTTGTACCAGATCAGCTTGGTCGGGCTGGGCAGGTGGGTCTTCCCGGTGAAGACCTTGCGCCCGTGCGGCGTCTGGACGATCAGCGGCCGGTCGCCGTGGCCCCAATAGGCGACGTCCTCGCCCCGCGTGGTGTTGCGCAGGTTCTTGTGGGTGAGGTGCGCCTTCTCGTCCAGGACCGGGTTGAACGGATCCTCGTGCGTGTAGACCCCCGCTCCCGGCCCGGTCCAGGGCGAGGCCTGGAACAGGGCGCCCTTGTAGTTGCCGGCCCAGGTGTAGACCCCGGAGCCGTGCCGTCCGATGTTGCCGGTGAGCATCATCGGCAGCCAGCAGGCGCGGTTGTGCAGCGTTCCGTGGAAGTAGTGGTTGGTCCCCTCGCCGTGGTGGATCGAGACAGGCCCGCCCTTGCGGGTGGTTTCCCAGATGTCGCGTGCCAGGCGTTCGATCAGCGCGGTATCGGCCCCGGAGATTTCGTGGACGGTCTGCACGTCGTAGTCGGCGAGATGCCGGCGGTACATCTCGTAGACCGGCATGACCTCGATCTCCTCGCCGTCCACGGTCTTGACCCGGAACACGCCGTTCAGCGCGGCGTTGGGGTTGGCGTGTTTCCCGACATCGTCGCGGGAAACCCCCACGACCCGCTCCTCCTTCTCGTCCCAGACGGTGAAATCGCCGATCTTTTCACGCTGTTCGGCGGTCATCGCCTGGATGCGGAAGGAGGGGCCTCCGGAGATTTCCTTGTTGCGGTAGCCCGGGATCACCTCCTGGGGCCGCAGCCGCCGCAGCGTGTCGGTGCGCACGAGAAGCGGGAAATCGGTGAAGGCCTTGACGAACTTCTCGTCGATCCAGTTGCGGTCGATCAGGATCTTGGTGATCCCCAGGAGCACGGCCAGATCGGAAAGCCCGGGGCGCACCCCGATCCAGTAGTCCGCCTTGGCCGAGGGAGCGCTGTAGTCCGGCGTGATGACGACGATCTTCCCCCCGCGCTCGATCAGCTCGTTGAGCCAGTGGGAATCGGCCATCTTGTTCTCGATCAGGTTCTTGCCGATGTGGATCGTCAGCTTCGAGAAGCGCATGTCGCTCAAGTCGCCGTCGCTGGTCTGGAGCCCGTGCACGAACGGATGACCGGGCGCCTGGTCGCCGCGCCAGGTGTACTCCGTCCAGTCGCGGGCGCCGCGGGCCTGTTCGGGGGGAACTCCGCGCACGTGGTGGTCGATCAGCCCGGTCATGTTGCCGAAGCGGAACAGCCCGAACTTCCC
>CAZQAP010000137.1:3170-8316 GCA_964591365.1 uncultured Planctomycetales bacterium | reverse complement strand
GGGGGCTGGCCTTCTCATCCCATCTTCTCCGCGCTCTCCGCGTCTCCGCGGTTGAATCTTGGTTTTCAGGACCGCGGGCAGAACTCCGCCGGGGCGAGTCGGGGAAATATCAGACGGTGGCCCCGGACGGCGAGGTTTCCGCGGGAGCGCAGGCCGTGCCGACGCAGGCTCCGCTCCGGCGGGCGGCTTCCCCCACCTGTCGGGCCACTTTCACCGCCACGGAACGGTCGAAGGCGGGGGGAAGGATCCGCAGGGGGCCGGGATCCCGCACGCAGTCCACCAGGGCATCCACAGCTGCCTGGAACATGGTTTTGTTGAAGCGAACGGCGCGCGCTTCGAGAGCCCCCCGGAAGAGCCCCGGAAAGGCCAGCACGTTGTTCACCTGGTTGGGGAAATCGCTGCGCCCTGTGCCCACGATGGCGGCACCACCCTTTTTGGCCTCCTCGGGATCGATTTCGGGAGTGGGATTGGCCATGGCGAAGATGATCGGGTCCGCGTCCATCCTGCGGATGTCTTCGGCATCCAGGAGATTGGCGCGGCTGACCCCGATGAAGACGTTGGCTCCGGCCATGGCATCCTTGAGGGTTCCCTGGCGGCTTTGCGGGTTGGTCAGCCGGGCGACCTCCTCCTTGGAGGGGTTGTTGGCGGGACGACCGGGATAGAGGATTCCGCGGGAATCGCAAAGCAGCAGGCTCTCCACGGAAGAACTGGTTGCCTTGCCCTCCTCGTGCCCAAGAAGTTTTGCGATGGCCGAGCCGGCGGCCCCCGCTCCGCTGATGACGACCCTGCATTCATCGAGCGGCCGGCCAACGACTCGGCAGGCGTTTTTCATGGCCGCCAGCAGGACGATGGCGGTGCCGTGCTGATCGTCGTGCATGACGGGGATGCCGATGTCCTGGAGATCCTCCTCGATCTGGAAGCAGCGCGGGGCCGAAATGTCTTCCAGGTTGATCCCGCCGTAGGTGGGCGCGATGGCGCGCACGATCCGCACGAGTTCCTCGGAATCCTGGGTGTCGAGGACCACCGGAACGGCATCGATCCCGGCGAACTCCTTGAACAGGGCGGCCTTCCCTTCCATGACCGGGAGGCTGGCCATGGGGCCGATGTTGCCAAGTCCCAGCACGGCGGAACCATCTGTAACCACGGCGACGGTGCGGCCCTTCCAGGTGAGATCCCAAGCGCAGGCGGGATCCTTGGCGATCTCCTCGCAGGGGCGCGCCACCCCGGGGGTGTAGGCCAGGCTCAAGTCCTCTTTGGAATCGAGCCGCATGCGCGAGTGGACTTCGATCTTGCCTCGGTTCTTTTTGTGGGCTTCCAGGGATCGTGCGTAGACATCCATGATTTCGGGTCGGGCAGGCTTTGGGTAACTCTTCGGGGAGCGGGAGTGGCGCTGGGATCCTGAATTGTACGCTCATCGTCCCTGTCCTGCCTTTGAGCCGCGGGATTCCCTGCGCGCTAAGATCCTCCGGCCCCGCGGGGCCCTCAACCCGTCCCGGATCCGAAAATGGACAGCCGCCTCGCCGGACACTGCGTGCTCGTCACCGGAGCATCCGGAGGGATCGGGCAAGCCGTGGCGCGGGCCTTCGACGCCGAAGGGGCGTCACTTGTGCTGCATTTTCACCGCCAGGCCGCGGCCGCCCGGCGACTGGCCGGGGAAATCTCCTCCCCCTGCGTGATCCTGGGAGCCGATCTGCGGGAGGAGGACCAGGCCGAGGCCCTCCTCCGGAATGCGCTGGTGTCCTTCCCGCGTCTGGATGCGGTGGTGGTCAACGCCGGGGTTTGGGTGGAGGAACCCGTTCCCCTGCATCGCATGAGCCTGGCGCAATGGGAGTCCACCCTCCAGGCCGACCTCACCAGCGCCTTTCTCACCTGCCGGGCCTTCCTGCGCCACCTTGCCGAAGTTCCCCGGGAAACGGCCTCCATCGTCCTGATCGGCTCCACCGCGGCTCTGTTCGGGGAGGAAGATCACGCGGACTATGCCGCCGCCAAGGCCGCCTTGACCCATGGGCTGACCTCGACCCTCAAGAACGAGATCGTCCGGCTGGCCCCGCGCGGCCGGGTCAACTGCATCTGTCCGGGGTGGGTGGCGACTCCGATGGCTGCCGGCGCCATGGAGGAGGAAGAGTCCCGGAAGGCGGTCACGGCCACCATGGCGCTGGGGAAGATCGCAGTTCCGGAGGACGTTGCCCGTGCAGCGGTCTTTCTCGCCTCGGACCATCTTGCCGGCCACCTGAGCGGCGCGATCCTTCCGGTGGATGGGGGCATGGAAGGCCGTCTGATCCACAGATAAGGGGCTTTCCCGGGAGGTATCATGGAACTGCCTCTGGAGGAGGCTCCATGCCCGCCACCCGCTCCTTCGGCCTTTTCCTTCTCGGCCTCGGTTTCACCCTGGGTTTTCGTTCGACCGAGGCCCGGCGGGATCCCCTTTCCTCCCCCTGCCAGGCCGAACGCTTCGCCGGAGATCCCCCGGCTTTCGGGAACTGTTCCGTCTGCCATGCAGATTCCGCCGCCAACGCTGGGGACGGTCTTTTCAGGATATCGGGAGTTCCCGAAACCTGGATTCCAGGGACGACCTACCGGCTGACTGCGGTGCTCGCCGATCCGGGCCAGCGTCTATGGGGTTTCCGGGCCACCGCCATCGACGCCGGGGACGGGGATGCGGGAATCCTCCAGCCATCCGATTCGGCCACCGCGGCCTGCATCCTGGATGCCAACGGTCGAAGCTACATCCGCAATGTTGAACGCTTTCCCGGCGTTCCGGACGGCCCTGTGCAGTGGGAATTCGACTGGACTGCTCCGCAATCCGGGACAGGAAGGGTCTTCTTCTACGGCGCGGCCCTGGCCGCCGATAGGGACGGGACCGACGGCGGCGATTTCACCTACACCGACGCCACCGCATCCCTCGAAGGCTCGGCTGGTATCCCGCCGGTCAGCCTGATCCTGCAACCCGACGGCGTCTCGGTGGCGGGGGGATCTTCTCTTGTGATCCATGCCCGGGTTCGGAACCATTCGGCGGTTTCCCGCACGGTGACCTACTCGGGAAGAATCGGGAATCCCTTCGGTCTCCCCATTTCCCGCCCCGCCGACGGCCCCTTTCTTCTTCAGCTCGCTCCCGGGGAACAGAAGGATCTTGTCCTTTTGCATCCCGTCCCCCTGGGGACGCCCGTGGCCGCCTCTTTCTACCGGGGCAGGCTGGATTCCCCTCCCGTGAAGGGCGGGTTCTTTTTCCTCCTCCATCCCTGACAGGAAGGCCCGGGGGCCGGTTTGCCCCTTTTCGGGTTCCGTGATAACCTTCAAATCGTGGGTTTCCCCTCGCCCACGGAGGCCGCACCATGCTTTTCCTTCTTTGCCTGTCCCTCCTTCTCCCTGCGCCCCATCCGGAGAAGATCCCTCTCCCCTTCTCCCTCCGGCTGCGGCACGCGCCACACGATCCGGTCTTCTCCATCGCTTCCGCACCACGCCCCGGCGGTGGATTGGAAATCCTGATCATTGGAACGGATGCCGTTTCCTTGCGCACAACGGATGATGGGCTCACCTGGGAAGCCCTTTCCGGAGCCAGTTTGGAAGCGTCCGTTCCGAGGGATGTTCTGTTTCATCCCGGCCTGGCGACTCCCAGCGGGCAGGGGCTGTTCCTGATCGGGACCGATTCGGGGGTCTTCTCCTACGACCCCGCTACCGGGGAGGTCGCCTCCTTTTCGAACGGCCTCCCTTCCAACGACCGGAAGATCTTCGATCTGGATGCCCCTCTCCAGGGATCCGACGGACCCGCAGCCCTTGTGACCAGCAAAGGGAATGTCTATCTCTTTTCGCCCTCGGGCTCAGCCTGGGTCTCCGTCCTGCAGCTCGGGGCCCAGATTTCCCAAACCAGGACTGTGGTTGCAGTTTCTCCCCACTTCGACTCGACCCAGCCTCCTGGGCCTTCCCGGACTCTGGGGCTGGCACTCGACGACCTGCTCTACCTCTCCACGGATGGAGGGACGAACTGGACCGTCCACCCCCAGTTTTCCGTCCCGGTCCAGGATTCCAGCGACTGGCTGATCTATTCCTTCGCCTTTGCAGAGGACTACGCCACTTCCGGGATCATGCTCCTTGGGCGGGGGAAACCCAATCCCGTGGCCGGAGGAAGCGAAGAGATTGGAGAGATCTGGCGTTCTTCCGATTTCGGACAGAGTTTCCAGATGGTCCGCACGCTCGATACTGCGGTGGCCGCCCTCGCGGCCTCGCCGCCCGGCCCGGGCGGGAAACGGAGCTTTTTCGCGGCTGGTTTCCATTATCCCGGAACTCACGGATACGTCGGGACGGGAATCCTGGTCAGTGACGATCTCGGTCTGACTTGGTCCGACAAGGGGAATTTCCAGGATTTTCTCGAAGAACCCGACCCAGGTCACCCTTCGGGCGTCGAAAGCCTTGGAAAGGAGCGCCATCTTGTCGTTTCCGCCAACTACTCCACGGATGGGATGGTGTTGTTCGGCCTGCTCGAGGGTCTGTTCCAGAGCAAGGATGAAGGGCTTCACTGGTTCCAAAGACAGACGAGGCCCCAGGCCGATGTTCGCGGCCTTGCGGGCGGCGTCGGTGCCGATGGCAAATCCAGGATCTTCGGAAGTCTCTACGGATCCGGCACGGTACTTTTCAATGAAACCACCGGTCAATCCGACGTCCTGGATGACGACGAAATGCCCTATCAGAAGACCATTGCCGCCTCTCCCCATTTCCAGGCCGATGGAACCATCCTGGTCGGCGGGGCCACCAACCTATTCTTTTGGTTCGATCCTTCTGCAGGGGTTCAGAATCCCTATGGCGCCACCGGCTGGGTGGTCACCCCGGTTAAAAACGTCCAAACGGGCACCCGCATGTCCGGCTATCCGCGGGTAATTGCTTTTTCCCCGCATTTCGACAATCGCGGGCTTCCGGGAACTGACCGGACCTTTTTCTGGAACACGTTCTTCGGCCCGCCGAGGCGTTCGGAGGACGGCGGCTTCACCGCAGCTTCCATGACCGCCGTCCAAGGCGGGGGGACTGCGCCGCGAATGACCTCCATTGCCGTGGCTCCGACCTACGATGCCTCCTCGACCGCGACCAAGAGCGACCTCTATGGATGTTCGGGAGACGGTCAGCTCTGGCGGCTTCAGGCCGACAAGTGGATGCG
>CAZQAP010000137.1:0-3070 GCA_964591365.1 uncultured Planctomycetales bacterium | reverse complement strand
CCCCTTCCTGGAAGCCCGTCGGGGGGCCGTTTCCTGCGGTTTGGTCCAAGGCCGTCCTGGCTTCACCGGTGCAGGGGAATCGCTTGCTCTATACCGGGACCAAGGATGGCATCTTTCGAGCATTGGACGTTCCCGGGTCCCCTTGGGAGCAGGTTCTTGCCTTCACCCGCCGAGACAACATCGATGTGGGTTTCACCTATTTCGCCCCGGCGGATCCGTCCAATCCCGACCCCGCCCGCCCTTGGGCCTGGAAGAAATTCGGCCGCGCCGCCCTGCCCGAAACGGTTGCCATTACCGGCGGCAACGTCGCCTATACGTATTTCGACGGCTCCTTTCTGGTCGCCAACGGCCGGGCCGCCCGGATCCGCGTGAATACTTTCTCCGGCCCCGGGACGGGGACCATGACCGTGACGGTAAGCCACTATTTCACGGGCAGTGTGCTCGGTTCCGCCAGTGAAGATCTGGCCCTGGCCTCCAGCAACGTCCAGAATCACTACCTGGAGATCGTCCTCGGGTCCGTGCAGCCCGTCCGGGTGCGGGTGGAGGCGGGGCTGGACTCAGGCGAAACGATCGCCTTCGACAGCATGGATTTCTACAACTGAGCCGGGAATCCCCGGGTTTCCGGAGGAGGGGGGGCCGATTGCGGCCCGAGCCGGGCCCCTGGGGCGGTTTTTTTCCTGGCGGGGTTCAAGGGGCGGCCCGCTCCCTGCCGAAAGGCCCTCTGGAAGCCCAACGGTTTCCCGGGGCCGAACGGCGGGCGGTATTCCACCCTTCTTTTTGGGCCTTGTCTCCCGAATCCTGATCCAAACGATCCAACGATGCGAAAAATAACCCTTCTTTCCCTTGGAGCCCTGGCCTCCCTGCTGATCGCCGGATGCGGCGGCAGCGGCGCCAGCGGAATCAAGACATCCAGCGCCGTGGCGGGCCTCAGTCTTCCCGACGGAGTTTCCGTCGTGACGGCGAATGGCGCGGGTTCGGCCGGCCCCGGTTCTTCCGTTTCTTCGGGGACCATCATGGATGGAAGCGCCTTTCCGCCCGATTCCGACTTCAATCTCGATCAGGCGGAGCTGGACGTCTTCGATCCCTCCATGGAATCGTTCGACATTGTGAATGAGATCCTCTGCATGATCAACCAGACCGCCGCGGACAAGATGGTCAACAAGGGACCCTACCGGGCCCTGGTCGACGAGGACCGTTGCGGGACGACACAGTCCCAGGCCCAGGGGCCGAGCACCGCCAACCAGTCTTCAGGCGCCCGGGCGACCACCTTCAGCGAGTGGACGGTGAAGAGCACCCGGGAAGACAACCAGTCGAACGAAATCGTCCGCATCTGGGTCCCCCAGGAAGAGGATGGAATGACCTCCACCATTTTCGGGAAGTCCCGGGTCATCGAGGAGCCCAGCGACCTGCTGCCGTTCGGGAGGTTCATCATGAACTTCGAGGACACTGAAAACCCGGATGGGAGCGGACAGATCGGTTTTCAAGGGACGCTTCGTTCGGTCGATGCCCTCCCCGGCCGGGTTGGGTTCAACCTCTTCCAGGAAGAAGGAATCGGCGTCGATCAACCCCACCCCAACCCGGGAATGGAGTCGTTCGAGGACCGCGTTGTCGTGGACATGACCGGGGACCAGACGTCCGGGTCGGCCCACATTTTCACCCGGTTTCGGGGGAACTTCGGCCAGGGCGACAGCGGGATCCAGCAGGAAGAAGCCAAGATCGCTTTCGACGACACTCATTTCCTGCGCCAGCTCGGGGCCGATCCGCCGGTGCTCTTCTTTCGCGACCAGTTCGTGACCAACGTCTTCAACTACAACCTCTACTACGCCGAGGGCCCGAAGTTGGGCCAGCGCGTCGAACTCAACAGCGGATTCCCCATCCGCACCCAGAATGGAGATTTCGGATGGATGGGTTACTGGGGCATGTGGTTCCCGGACGGCGTCCAGGTCAGCAACGGGGAGACGGTTTTCCGCTCCGAACGCCGGGGCGGCCAGGAGACCCCGCTGACCATCCTTCAGGCGCCGGGCAAGCTGATCAAGCACACCAGGAAAACCCTGACCCTGGCCGAGATCGACGGCATGATCTTCCAGTGGTGGGCCTACGACGAAAGCACCCAGACTGGAGAGCAGATCGAGCTGCAGTACACCGCGGCCACGGACACCTGGGCCAAGATCGCAACCTGGGACGAGCAGAATCAGGCCTGGGTCACCCTTGAATCTCCCGTCGACATCAACCTTCAGCCGGGCGAGTGGCTGGGCATGTGGTCGGAAAGCCTCCAGGGATCGGTGAACTACATCGCAGGAGAGGCGAATCTCAATTTCTGGGAGGAAACCTTCATCAACGGGGCGGACCCGGATCTTTTCCCCGCAGGGGGCTCCGGGCAGGCCACCTTCTACGCGCTGACCGACCTGCTCAAGGCGGGGATGACTGCGGCGGAGGCGGAGGCTGGAGACACCATCATGCCTCCCGTGCCGATCGCCAATCCCTATCAGCTTGTCTTCGCCAAGGACGATCTGACCCTGTTCCTCGACCCCGACGGCAGCGGCTCCAACCTCCAGCAGATCGGCCTGGCTCCCGGGGAAGTCCCCACGAGCGGGCCCTTCATCTGGGGCATGCAGACCGGGCCGCTGGTCCTGGAGGATCCGGCCACCATTCCCGGTGTGGTCAACCCCTGGGATCTGTGGAACGTTCCGGTCTTCTACACCTACGAAACGGGAACCAACCCCTGGAACCACTACACTGCCGTGGTGGACGGAACAGGCAGCGTCCTGACCTTCGATCCCCCCATCACGTTCACTTACGTTCACAGCACCGCCAACGATGCCAATGGGGACAGCACTTTCGATGGCCAGACCTTCCAGCTCCACTACGGAGGCGACGGCGATTTCTGGGGCATCCCCTTCACCGAGTCGGATCTCACTGGAGACGGTGAGTTCGACCGCCGCTTCCCGCTCTTCTCCATCACGGATGGCGTGGTCGTGGGGCCCAACAACGAGTACGTGATCAAGGCCGCGGAAGGCAGCCTGCTTCTCATGGAAGACGTTGGCGGCAGCACGACCCTGGATCTGGCCAC
>CAZQAP010000136.1:5474-8337 GCA_964591365.1 uncultured Planctomycetales bacterium | reverse complement strand
GGTTCATCTTTCTTGTTTTGGGAGATCCCCGTCTCCCACGGTTTCCCGGCGCCGGCAAGGCTCTGCCGGCCCAAACGGGGGGTCAGGAAACGGTGTGCAGGACCGCCCCGGCTTCCAGGCGGGCCCCGCGTTCATCGCAGACGGAGAAGCTCGGCTTCCCCGGCCGGCCCAGCATGCTGGCCGAGCCGAACAGGCCATCCTTGCGCAGGGCGTAGAAGCGCAGGCTGAAAGTGGGACGCCCTCCGGCCCACAAGCCGGGCTGCCAGCGGGCCTGGCGTTCAGCCTGTTCGGTGACCCGCCTCAAGGCGTACAGGCAGGCTTCTTCGGGTTCATCGCCTGCGCGCATGCGTTCCACGACCAGCCAGGATCCGCCCGAGAGAATGGCCGCCTCTCCGCGCCCGGTGGCTCCCGCGCTGCCCACCGTGTTGTCGCAATAGAGACCGCAGCCGATGAGCGGGGAATCCCCCACCCGGCCGGGCACCTTGAAACTCAACCCACTCGTGGTGGTACAGCAGCCGAGATTCCCGTCCGGGGCCAGGACCGAGCAGTGGATGGTCCCCCAGAGGCGCTTGAAGTCGTCGCCTGTCCCTGAGTCTGGGGAGAGCCAGTCGTCCTTCTTGGAGCGGGCCGCCCGCCAGCGGACCCAGATCTCGCGCGCCTTGTCGGTGAGCAGGTCTTCCTTCTTGAAGCCGTAGGAGAGGGCGAAACGCTGGGCACCTTGGCCCACCAGGAGAACGTGGTCGGTCCTTTCCATGACCAGCAGGGCCACCTGGGCGGGGTGCTTGATCCCTTCCAGTGCGGCCACTGCGCCGGCGTTGTGGGTGGGGCCGTCCATGCAGGCTGCGTCGAGCTGCACGACGCCCTCTTCATTGGGCAGCCCTCCGTAGCCGACCGAGATGTCGTCGGGATCGGCTTCCTGGATGGCGACACCCATCACCGCAGCCCGGACCGGGCGGTCGCTCTCCCCGGTCACCCGGCGGTAGGCTTCGGCCACGGCCCGGATGCCGTTGGCGGAGGAAACCACCACCGCCCCTTTGGGGGGCGGAAGGGCCGCTTTGGATCCCCAGGGAAGGGCGCCGGCCACGAGGCCGGCGCCGGTTCCCTTGAGGAGCTTGCGGCGGGAAAGCTGCTTTTCCTCCAAGCGGGTCAGGGCAGAAGAGCTCGGAAGATCAGGGGCAGTTGGCCCCGTTGCTGTGGAACTTCTTCTTGAAGGGGGTCGCGGCGAAGCGTTCTCCGGTAAAGATCTGGGGGCCGACCCGGACGGTCCCTTCCCCCCAGGAGATGACTTTTCCGCAGCCCCCGGTGCTGGTGTACATGTTGTCCAACGGGGTGGCCATCGAAACCTGGATGGCCCCGGAAAAAGGGATCTGGGTGGCGTTGACTTCTCCGAAGACGATGGTGATCTCGAATCGCCCCAGGGTGGGATTGAAATCGACCTGGACATCGCCGCTGGTGGTGATGTCGGTCAATCCCGGCCCGTCGATGGTCATGGCGACGTTCGCGCCGCGGCAGAACACCGGCCCCTGGCCGGCATCACTGTTGTTGACAAGGTTCTTGTAGAAGACGGTGCCATCCTCGCCCAGGCTGTTGGGCTGGACGATAACGTCCACTTTCGGCTGGACCCGGTTGCTGGCGGCAGCGGGAACGACGACGGTTCCTAGGAACAGGCTCCCACCAAGGAGCAGTGCGGAAAGACGAATGATCGAGGGATTCCTCAAGTTGGCCTCCTACGGATTCGAGGGATTCGGTGAACGAACGGTCGTTGGGGGGCTTTCCCCAGTATCTTATCTGCAGTGCGCTGCGGAAAACCAGGGGTTTCCGGGAAAAGAGTCAGACTCTTCTTCCCGGATTCAGTCCTGGGACGGGTCTTCCCCCGGATGGGTTCCGGTTTCTCCCCACTGCAGCCTCCCGGCACCTTTCTCCCGCAGGAATCGCTCCCAAAGAGGCTTTTCCCGCCGGAAAAGGCTCCCTTGGCCCCGCCAGCCCTCCTCGGAAAAGCTCTCCTCCTCCCAGGCGAGGCCCGGGCAGAAGCGCCCGATCTCCGCCCGCAGCCCGGCCAGGTCGTAGGGAAGAGCCAGCCACACTCCCAGGCGCTCCTCCTCGATCCGCCGGCCGGCGGCTTCCAGGGCCCGCTTCGCGGCGGCACCGTAGGCGCGCACCAGACCGCCGGTGCCCAGCTTCACCCCCCCGAAGTAGCGCACCACCACGATCCCGACCCGGTCCAGACCGCCGGCCTGGATGGCCCGGTAGATGGGCCCCCCCGCGGTGCCGCCCGGTTCTCCGTCGTCCCCGAAGCGATGCGCCTCCCCCACCCTCCAGGCCCAGCAATGGTGGCGCGCCTTGGCATGCAGCGCCCGCAGGGCGGCGAGCCTGGCCTGGAAGGCGCCTTCGTCGGCCACCCCGAAGGCGAAAGCGAGAAACCGCGATCCCCGGTCTTCATGGAAGCCCTCCCCCTCCCGGGCCGGAACGAAGCGCGCATGCTCGGGGGGCGAAGAACTCAATCCGGTTCGAACAGTGCCTTGGTGCGGGCCCGCGCCTCGGGAGGAATGCTCCCGGGAGCGGTGAGAACGGCGCCCGCAAGGACGCCCCGCCAGGGCGAGGGGCCGAGCGCGGCGATTCCGCGGATGGAACGCCGCACGAGTTCGCGCACCCGCTCGGCGTTGGCGCGGGCGGTGGCCACGATCTGCTCGACCGAGACCTCGTCGTGGCGGGGATGCCAGCAGTCGTAGTCGGTCACCATGGCGATGGTGCAGAAGGACATCCCCGCCTCGCGGGCCAGGCGCGCTTCGGTGGCATTGGTCATGCCGATCACCGAGCAGCCCCAGGAGCGGTAGAGTTCCGATTCGGCGCGGGTGGAGAACTG
>CAZQAP010000136.1:0-5374 GCA_964591365.1 uncultured Planctomycetales bacterium | reverse complement strand
CGCAGAGCGTAGAGATTGGCGCGGTAGGGAACCTCGGAGGGAAGCAGCCCGTGGCCCCGGCCGTGGCGCGGAAGGAAAGCGACCGGAACCCCCTGGGATTCCCCCAGAAGGAGGTCGTCGGATGGCGCTCCGAACGGGGTCCGGGGCGTGTGCATCTCCCGCTTTTCCAGCCCCGGGATGTCGTAGACCCCGCTGCCGCCCAGGATTCCGATCAAGGCATGCGGTTTCATGTTTCGTCTTTCCCCTTCCAGGGAGAGGGGGTCGGGCGGGCAGGCCAGGGATTGTCCCGGGGAGGCGCAGGGCGCGCCCGTTCCCAGGGAGACCGGGACCCCGCCTTTCCGGAACCGGACTTCTTCCAGGGTTTGGAAGTTCGGGAGGCCTCCGGGCGGAAGGCCGGCATGTGGCCCCAGGCGTCGGGGAAGATCTGGCAATGCGCGGCGATCCAGATGCGGTGATGAACTCCCCCCGGCCGCCGGGGAAGAGCAAGCCGCTTGGCCACGAGAGCAGGGTACTGGCCGCGGGCCAGGGTGAAGCGCAGGCGCATCTTCATATTGCGCGGATGAAGGTCGTCCTTTTCCGCCGGGGCAGCGCGCAGGAACCGGGGCCGCAGGAGAATGGGACGCTCTTCCGATTTCGGCCGGAATCCGGGCAGATCGAGTTCGCGAAACTGACTTGCGGAAACCCCCTCGGCACGGAAAACGGCGTCGAACAGACGCTGCGCCTCGGTGGTGAGGGATTCGCCCCGGCCGGGAAGCGGAAGGGGGACCGCTTCCAGTTCGGCGAGCTGCCCGGGAGGAGGATCCAAGTGGACCGGGAGAGCCCCGTCATCGCAGGGAAGCCAGCCGCGCATTTCCTGGGGAATGACTTCCTGCACCCGCAGTGCGAGGGCGCGGTTCCAAAGGTGGGATTGATAGGCGAAAAGATGGATGGTCCGTTCCCGGGCGGTGATCCCACGGGTGAGGGCGCCGGCGAAGTCACGCGGATTCTCCGCCAGAAAACCGAAGAGCGTCTCTCCGCGCCGGCCGCGGGCCCGGCGGGAAAGCCATTTCCAGTCGCCCCAGTGCCGGGCGATGTCGGCCTTGTACGCTTCGATCGGCTTCGGCCCGAAAGGAGAAGGGGCGCATACCAGGTCCTTGAGGGCCCCCTCAACGTCCCCTCGGATGAGCTTGGGAACGATGAAGCCCTGTCCGTGCCGCAGGCAGCCGAAACGGGGGTCATCGAAATAGGCCGGCAGTCCATGCTGCCGAACCTGCTGCAGGTTGACCCTCAAGGCGCGCATGGCGTCGGAATCCAGATCCCGGAGCACCATCTCGACCGAGAGTTCCGGCACGTCGCCGCTCTGGATCCCCCGCGCGGCGGTCCCCACGGTGCGGATGGAGAACTGGGCCTGACGCAGCTGGACCGGGCGTCCGCCCTGGATAGTGAGATGCTGAACCGTGATCCCGTCGCGCCCCTGTTCTCCGGCATGCGAGACCCGCTCCTGATCCACTCCCGCCGCTTCTGCCAGGGCTTCGACCACCTCCCGCGTGGCACATCCCTGCTTGGTGGCCCGGTAGAGGGTCCATTCGCCCGGCTGGACGAAATCCTCAACGAGAATCTCGGACAGCCGGAAGTCAGCGGGTCGGTTCTTCAGGCGCACGGCGCCATTTCTCCATCCGGGAAAGCAGGATCCGGAAATCCTTGGGGTAGGGTGCTTCGAGGTCGAGTTCCCCGCCCCCAAAAGCGGTCGCCCGAAGCCGCCTGGCGTGCAGCGTGAGGCGTCCGATGAGCGCCTTTTCGGGCCGCCCGGGCTTGGCATGGTAGTGCAATTTTAGATCCGAGAGGAATAGGGCGTCCCGGCCCCCGTAGCGCGGATCCACAACCAGGGGATGCCCCACCGAGGCCAGATGCACGCGGATCTGATGCGTGCGCCCGGTCCGCGGGCGGACCTCCAGCAGGGTGTAGCCGCGGAAGGCCCGCAAGGGCTGGTATTCCGTGACGGAGGCCTTGCCCCCTTTCCGGACCACGCGCATGAGACCGCCCCGGCGGGGATCGGGAGCCACGGGCGCATCGACCACGCCCCCCTCGCGCACCTCCCCGAGAACCAGCGCGTGGTAGATCTTCTCCACCAGCCCGGCCTGGAAGAGGCCGCGGTAGTAGCGCTCGGCCTCCAGGTCGAGTGCGTAGAGGAGAACGCCGCTGGTGCCCAGATCGAGGCGGTGGAGCGCACGCGGCCTCGGGGCCGGGCCTGCGGGCCGGCTGCGGCCTTCTTTTTGGGCCCAGTCGAGCAGGACTCCGGTGAGGGCGACGGGATGCTCCCCCCAGCGGCCCGGTTCGACGGGGAGCCCGGCGGGCTTGTTGATCGCCACGAGATGGGGATCGTGATGCAGGATCTCCAGCGGAAGGGAAGCGGCATGCACCTGCGGAAGGGCATCGAGATCGGCCTCGACGAGCACGACCTCCCCCGCCCGGAGCCGGTGGGAAGGAACGCTGGTGCGGCCCCCCACCGTGATGGAACCCTCGCGGATCAGACGCCGCAGGCGCCCCTTGGCAACCCCCGGCCAGTGAAGAGCGATCCATTCATCGAGCTGGGTTCCGTTGGTTTCCTCCGAAACCACCAGGGGCCGGGGGTTTTCGCGGGAGGGCGGGCCGCTGGAGGATTCACCCACGGCCGTGCGTCGCGGGGGCCGCCATGGGGGCAGGCTCCCCGCCGGAAACGGGGTCCAGGGCCTGCAGTTCGGGAAGGTTGCGATAGCGGCCGCAATGGTCGAGCCCGTAACCCACGAGGAAGACGTCCTCTTCGAGCTGCAGAACGGAATCGTCCGGCCGGAGCGTGCCTTCCCGCCGGAAACGCTTGTCCACCAGGACGACACTGATCACTTCGGCGGCTCCCATCTCTTCCAGAAGGACCCGGCGCGCCTCCGCCAGGGTGCGTCCGGTGTCGGCGATGTCGTCGAGCAGGAGAACCCTGCGGCCGCGCACGCTGACCGGATCGGGCCGCCAATCCACCCGGGCCGGCCGGCGGGGAGACCGGCCGTCGCCGTAGGTCTGGATTCGGAGGAAATCGAGGATCAGACCGGGTTCCAGACGGCGCACGAGGTCGGCGGTGAAGACCAGGGCGCCGCGCAGGACGGCGATCACGGTGAAATCCCCCCCAGGCAGGCGTTTCCGCAGCCGGGCGGCCAGTGCATCGAGCCCGCGTTCCAGCGCCTGCCGGTCGAGGATCGTCCGGGTCCGAAGTCCCTCCACCGGGTCATTCTACGGGGAGCCTCCGCAAGGCCGGCCGCATGCCGTTCCCTGTTGACCCGGGACCCCGTTCCCGGCACAGTGGAGGTTCGGAATCCTTTGGACCCGTCTCCCGAACCCCGCTCCCCGGTCCTCGTCGTCGAGGACGATGCCGACTACCGCGAACTCGTCTGCGCCTGCCTGGAGGCCGACGGGTTCACCGTCATCGCGGTGGACAACGGCTGGGCTGCGGTTCACCGCCTGAGCACCGAGACGTATTCTGCCGTGGTGGCCGACATCCGCATGCCGGGCATGAACGGCGTCGATCTCCTGCGCTACGTGCGGCTCTACCAGCAGGATCTCCCTTTCCTGCTTCTCACCGGCGTCAACGATGTCACCACTGCGGTGAAGAGCATGCAGCAGGGTGCCGACCACTATCTGCTCAAACCCTTCCCCCCGGGCGAGCTGGGCGGGAAGATCCGCGAGGCCCAGGAGCAGCGCTCCCACGAAGCCGACCGGGAACGGCGGGCACGGCGCGCCGACACCGAGGGCCTGATCGGATTCCTGCGCGGGGTGCGCTCGCTGGTCATCACCCTGGAGATGAAGGACCGCTACACCCGCGACCATTCCCGCAAGGTCGCCCAGGCGACGGTCCTCATGGCGCGCCGGATTCCCGGCATGGACCGCCCGACCCTGCGGCAGATCCGCGTCGGGGCCCTGCTCCACGACGTGGGCAAGATCGGCGTGCCGCAGGAGATCCTGCAGAAAACCGGGCCGCTGGATTCCGGCGAGTGGGAGATCATCAAGCAGCACCCCGAATACGGGCACCGCATCCTCCAGCCGCTGGCGCGCAGCTACCCCGAGGTCCAGCGCATCGTGCGCCACGAGCATGAACGCTGGGACGGGAAAGGCTACCCGGACGGGCTCGCCGGCAAGGAGATCCCCATGGGATCGCGGCTGATCATGATCGCGGACACTTACGACGCCATCTGTTCCACGCGTTCCTATCGCAAGGCGATGAGCAAGGACGCGGCCCTCAAGGTGATGCGCGAGGGGGCGGGGAGCCAGTTCGACCCGGACCTTGTCCCGGTCTTCGAGGAGGTCTTCGACGACCTCCCCGCGCCGCGTCCCTGAATCCGGGCGCGGGAAGCCCCTTGCCGCTGATTCTCCTGCTGCTTCTTGCCGGAGAGAGGCCGCTTGCGCCCGCCGTTCCGGCGCCCCACCCGCTCTCCTATTCGCGTCTGGAGGTGACCGTGGGCACCGGCAGCGTGACGGTCGAATTGCGCGTCCAGGCCCGCACCCTGCAGGAAACCGCGAGTCTGCGGCTCGACGCAGACGGCGACGGCCTGGTTTCCCGGGAAGAGGTCGAAGCCCGCTGGCCGGCGGTGCGCGAGTTCCTCGCCGGGGGGCTTTCGGTCGTCTGGAAAGGGGCGCCGGCGCGCCTGCCCTTCGAAAAGCCGGCCTTCGAGGATCTGCCCGATTTCCTGGCCCTGGGAGGGCCGGATTCCCCGTTCTTCGGCTGGCTCATCGCGCGGGCGGAGGTGCCGGTGGCGAATCCGCCGCGGGAAATCCAGGTGGCCTTCCACCTCTTCTTCGATCAGGGCAACCCCGACCATCGCATCTACCTGACGGTGACCGGCCTGGCCCGGGAGCCCGAGCGGATCCTGCTGGACGCCGGGACGCCGGCGGCGGCATTTCCGCTTCCCAAAAGCCGGGAAGGCGCCGCGGGGGGGGGGCGCGCCGGCACTCTCTGGATCTACCTCCAGCTCGGATGGGAACACGTGCTCGACGGCCTCGACCACCTCGGATTCGTGGCCGGGCTCCTTCTGGGCGTGGGAAGCCTGCGCATGCTGCTCGTGGCCGTCACGGCGTTCACCCTGGCCCACAGCATCACCCTGGCGGTTTCCGCAATGGGGATCTTCGCGCTCGAACCCCGCCTGGTCGAGCCGGGCATCGCCTTGAGCGTGCTGCTCGTGGTCTGGCTGCATCTCCTCCAGGGTCCCGGCCGGGCGCGGCCGGCCCGCGTGGCCTTCCCCTTCGGGCTGCTGCACGGTTTCGGTTTCGCGGGCGCGCTGGGGCAGGTGGGTCTGCCCCCGGATGCGCGCATCCCGGCCCTGCTGGGGTTCAACCTGGGCGTGGAGGCCGGCCAGCTCACCTTCGTCCTGCCGCT
>CAZQAP010000135.1:2019-8370 GCA_964591365.1 uncultured Planctomycetales bacterium | reverse complement strand
CGCCTACTTCAACTACATCAACCGCATGGCCGACGCCCTGGGGGTCGATCTGGAGCCATGGATGGCCCCCGATCCCAGGAAGCGGGATTGACCCGGTCGAATCGGGAATGCCCGCCCGGAAGAAGCCCGTTCAGCCCGCCAGAAGCCGGGCCGCCGCCTCGCCCACGGCCTCGAGCGTGATCCGGTCCATCAACGGTGAGGGGCGGTCGCGACGGCGGGGAGGGGGCGGCTGCTCCTCGGGCAGCGCGGAAACCACCCGCACATGACGGCCCGGCGGTCGGTAACGCAGCGGGTCGGTGGGACCGAAAAGGGCCACGACAGGCGTGCCGCGATAGGCGGCCAGGTGCAACGGCCCGCTGTCGGTGCCGATCAGCAGCGCCGCGCGGTCGGTCAGGGCCATCAAGTGATTCAAGGTCGGGGTGGGAGGGGCGAGGCCCAGGAACCCCCCGCTCGCGCGGCAGCGGTCCAGGACTTCCATCCGGTTGAAGGGGCTCCAGAGGGCCAGCACCCGCGCGCCAAACCTGCCGGAGAGCCCCCGGGCGAGCTGCAGCCAGCGCTCCGTTCCCCAGTCCTTGTCCCTTCCGTAATGCGTGACCCCGGTATGCAGCAGGATCAGCGGCCCGCTTTCCCGCGCCCCTTCAGGAACCGAGAGCGGGTGTGCGAGGCTTCTTGCAACCTCGGCCCCGACCTCCCGCGGCAGATCCCAGGAGGCCGGATGCGGAAGCGGGCCCGCATATCCCAGGGCCCGCACCAGCCCGAGATCCCGGACGCTGCGATGGACCCGGCCCGGATCGGGAATCTTGAGGTTGAGGAAGTGATGTGCCCCTTCCCGGGAGACGGGCCGTTCGAAACCCACTTTGAGCGGCGAACGGCAGAAGAGAAGGTGGAGCGCGCTTTTCAGGTTTCCCTGGAAGTCTAGGACGGCGTCGTAGGGGGGCCGCCGGCGCAGGCCCAGGAGATGATCCGAAACCCGTCCGAGGGCGCCCAGGCGCCCCAGGCCGTGCGCCCGCTTCCAGGGAGTCCTGGGGAAAACGATCACCTCGTCCACCCCGGGATGGCCCGCAGGAAAGGCAGCATGGCGATCCTCGACCAGCCAGTCCACGCGGACCTGGGGCAGGTGGTGGCGCAGGGCCTGGAGGGACGGAAGGGCGAAGACCATGTCCCCCAGGGCGCTCAGGCGTACGAAGAGGACACGTGCATCGGGCCGGAGCCGCACCGCTTCGTCCCGCTTCATGGCGCCAACATTAGCAACCCCAGGCGCGGGAGTCTTTTCCCCGGAGGGGGGGGCTGGCACCCTTGCGGGGCATGGATCCTCCGGCTTCCCACCTGGCCCTGACCCGTCCCCGATGCCGGCTCTGGGTGTGGACCGGGTTGGAGGCCGATGCGGAGCGGGCTTGGGAACCCTGGCTCGAGGAGGGGGAGGACCGTCTGGAGCAGGCAATTCGACGGAGCGCCGGGATCGCGGGGCTCGGCCGCGGGCGAGCCCCGCGGGTGGATCTCGGCGGGCGGAAGGGGGTGTGGAGGACCAACCGCCATGGAGGGCTCCTGGGCCCGTTGCTGGGCGACCGATTCCGGGATCCCGACCGGCTTTTCCGCGAGGTGTGGCTTTCCGAGACCCTGCGGGCCGCGAAGATCCCCACCCCCCGCGTTCTCCTGGCCCTGGCCCTGCGCCGGGGCCTCCACTGGCGGCAGCACCTGGTCACCGAGGAAGTGGAGGGGGCCCGGACCGTGTTCGCCGCGCGCGAGGAGCCCGGCGTCCTGGAGAAGGCGCAGGACTTCCTGGATGCCCTGTTCGACCGGGGACTCTGGGCTCCCGATCTTCATCCGGGCAACCTTCTCTGGGAACCGCAAGCCCGCCGGATCTGGGTCATCGACCTGGCGGGCGCGAGGATGAAAGGCCGGCCGCTCGATCCCGGCGAACGGCGGAGCCGCAGGAAACGGTTCCAGCGCTTTTTCCTCAAGCACGCGGCGGAGCTTCCGGCTCCCCGGCGCTGAAGCAATCCTTCCCGGCGTCTTCGCCGCGCAGCGTCCGGGCGCGTTCGAGATGGTGTCTGGCAATGCCTTGGAAACCCATTTCGCGGGCATGCAGGGCCAGACCGGCATGGACCCGCGCGCGAAGACGGGGATCCCCCGAGCCGTGCGCCAGTTCGCCGGCCTTCTTCAGATCCCGGCCCTCGCCTTCGAAGTCTTTCCGGGATCCCCGCACCCGCGCCCGGGCCACCAGGAGCCGCACCCGGATCTCCGGATCGAAGGTTTCCCACCCGGCCTGCTCCGCATGGATCCAGAGCCGTTCCAGGGCCAGAGCGGCACGTTGGAACGACCACTGTCGCAGGGTGTTCTCCACCACGGGAAGACCGTGCAGGACCGCCTCCCGGTGCAACCCGCCCAGGTGGGCATGCAGCGCCCGGGCGGCTTCCCGCTGATAGAGGGGCAGACCGGGCCTTCCCAAGACTTCGAAGGCTTGCCGGTGGCGGCGGCGTTTCTCCTCTTCGGAGAGGCTGCGGTAGGCCACCTCCCGCAGCCAGGGCCTTGCGAACGTGGTGTGTCCGAGTTCCGTCTTCAACCATCCATTGCGCACAAGCCGGTCGAGGGTGCGGGCGACGCGGGCTTCGGGAAGATCCGCAAGAGCGGAAAGTATGCCCACCGTGTAGGGCGGGGCGAGCAGGGAGGCCCAGCGAAGAAAATCCCTCTGGCCGGGCCGGAGATCTGCGAGGTGGGCCAGCAGGATTTCCTCCCGGTCGCGGGTGAGCGGCAGTGGGATGCGGGCCCGCACCGGTTCCAGAGCCCCCGGCCTTCCGCGCAAATCCCCGCGATGGCGGAGGAGGGCCAGGACGTCCTTCAGGGTTCCCGGAATCCCGTTCGCCACCGCCGCAAGGTCCCGGCTGAGCACGGGAGGGAGCTTTCCGGGGGCGAAGGCCCGCGCGACCAGTTCCTGCATGGAAGCGGCGGACAGGGGGGCCACCCGGATCTCCTGCCCATGGGGATGGCGGATCAGCCGGCGACAGGCATTGGCTGCGGGGGAGCCCGCCGGAAGGGAGCGCCGCGCCAGGAGGAACAGGGCCGGAAGATCCTGGAGGGCGAGGAGTTCCTCCAGAAAGGTCCACATCCCTTCCGCCGTGGCATGCAGGTCGTCGAAAAGAACCAGGAAGGGACCTTCCCGCCCCAGGGCCTGGAACCAGTCGCGGAGGGCCCGGCGCCGGGAGGCTTGGGGGAAGAGGCTGCCGCGCAGGATCCCCAGCAGGATCTCCGCGGACCGGGGCGGGAGGGCGGCGTACAAGCGGCGGGCGACGGAGGGGGTGGGAGGCTCGTTCGGCGTGAGGCCCACCGACCGGGAAAGGGCCTCGCGCACCGCCCGAAGGGCCGAGCCGCGGCCCAGGCGGAGGGCCCGCCCGTAGAGGAAGGGCGGGGCCAGGGGCGTGCCCCGCCAGTGGGCCGCCATTTCCAGCGCCAGGCGGGTCTTGCCCACTCCCGGAGGCCCGGTCAAGACCGCCGCCCGGGCGGTCCGGGTGGTGCGGGCTTCCTGGAAGAGCGTTTCGAGGGCAGCGAGTTCCCGTTCGCGGTCCGCAAACGGAAGGGTTGCCGGCTGGACCACGGGGAGATGAGCCGTCGCCTGGGCCCGCTCGCGCCACCAGGAGGACCGCTCCCCTTCGCGCAGGATCTCTTCCAGTTTCCGGGCACTCGGGATGCGCGACGCGGGATCCTCCGCCAGCAGGGTGCGGGCGACGGCATCGAAGAATGGGGAGAGGCGGGGCTGGAGAATGCTCGGTTTGCGCACGAAGGCGGTGCGGCGGGCTTCGAAGAGGCCGGAAGCGCGTTCATCCCCGAAAGGACGGACTCCGGTGGCGCATTCGTACAGGGTGACCCCCAGGGCGAACAGATCCGCGGCCGGGCCGGGCCGGACCCCCTGGAGAAGCTCGGGAGCCGCGTAGACCGGGGTTCCCAGGAACAGGGCGTCGCTTCCCGAAGAACTTGTGGATTCGGCCAGGGCGGAGGAGGGAGAGGGCTCTTCTGCGCGAGGGGTCCCGGCCGGCTCGGAGGATTCCTCCCGGGGCCCGGAATACCGCAGATAGGGATTGCGGCGCACGAAACCGAGGTCCATCAGGATGACACGGGCCGACTCCTGGTCGAGGAGGATGTTTTCCGGCTTGACGTCCAGGTGGAGCAGACCGGCATCGTGAAGGGCCGCCAGGGCCCCGGCCACCTGCCGGCCCACCAGCCGCAACAGAGGTTCTCCGGAAAGAACATCCTCCCGCAGGCGGTCTCGCAGGGTTTTTCCATGCAGCAGTTCCAGGACGAGATAGAGGGTGCGCCCGGCACGGCTCTGAACTTCTTCGGCCGCGTAGACCCGGACCAGATTGGGATGGCGGACCTTCATTCCTGCCCGCGCTTCCCGCAGGAAGGCCCGCCGGGCTGCCTCCCTTTCCAGGAGATGGGGGTGCAGGATCTTGACCGCGACTTCCTCCCCAGGACGGAGCGGCCCGACGGGGGTGCGGACCCGGGCCCGATAGATGGTTCCGGTGTTGCCGTGCCCCAGCTCTTCGAGGATCTCGAAGCGCTGCAGGTTGGGAGGTTGTCGGGAGCTGGCCAAGGGAGGTGGAAGCGGTTGCTAGAATTCCACGCCGTGGGACAAGCCGGATCGGGACTTCGCCTCTACAACACCCTCACCCGCCGCGTGGAGGATTTCGAGCCTCTGGAAGCGGGTGTGGTCAAAATGTACCACTGCGGTCCGACCGTCTATCAACGGCCCCACATCGGGAACTACCGGGCTTTTCTCTTTTCCGATCTGCTGCGGCGGGTTTTCGAAGAGCGGGGTTTCCGGGTGGTCCAGGTGATGAACATCACCGACGTGGGGCATCTGGTCGACGATGCCGACGAAGGCGAGGACAAGCTCGAAGCCCAGGCGCGGCGCGAGGAAGTGGACCCCTGGGAGCTGGTGGAGATGGTCTCCCGTGATTTTTTTGCGGATCTGGAGGCCCTTCACATCAAGCCCGCCCATCACTATCCGCGTGCCACCCGGCACATCCCGGAGATGGTCGCTCTGGTCGGGAGGCTTCTGGAAACGGGGCATGCCTACCGGGTGGGGGAGAACGTCTACTTCGACGTCCGCTCCTTTCCTGCCTACGGCCGGCTTTCCGGCAACCGGATCGATTCCCTGGAGGCCGGTGCCCGCATCGAGGTCAATCCCGAAAAGCGGCACCCGGCGGATTTCGCTCTCTGGAAGTCCGATGCCCGCCACCTCATGAAGTGGAACACGGTTTTCGGCCCGCATGGCTTCCCCGGATGGCACATCGAATGCTCTGCCATGTCCATGAAATACCTGGGAGAGTCCTTCGACATCCACACGGGAGGGGAGGACAACGTTTTTCCCCACCATGAGTGCGAAATCGCCCAGAGCGAATGCGCCACCGGCCGGCCCTTCGTCAAACTTTGGATGCACACACGCTTTCTCCAGGTGGACGGAGGAAAAATGTCGAAATCCCTGGGCAACGTCTACTCTCTGGAGGACCTTGCCGCCCGCGGACTCCAGCCGCTCGACTTCCGCTTTTTCGTCCTCCGGTCCCATTACCGGGGCTCCCTCAACTTCACCTGGGACGCCTTGAAGGGCGCCGCCGAGACCCGGAGGACCCTCATCGATTTCCGCGGCCGCCTGGAAGCCGAAGTCCGCCAGGGGGAGGGGCGGGAAGCGGAGCCGGGCCCGCGGACCTCCACTGCGCGGGAGGGCTTCCGTGCGGCTCTGGCGGAGGACCTCAACACCAGTGCCGCCCTGGCCGCCCTCTTCCATTTGCGTGGCCAGGTCCTTCAGGAGGGGATCTCCCCCGGGGAGGCTGCCGATGCCCTCCTCCTGCTCGAGGAAACCGACCGGATCCTCGGTTTCTCCGACCGTTCCGCCCGGTCCGGACTCGCGGATCACGAAGTGGAAGTCCTGCTGGCAAAGCGCGCGCGAGCGCGGAAGGCCAAGGATTACTCCCAAAGCGATTCCATCAGGAAAAAGCTGGAAACGGCAGGGATCGTGATCGAGGACCGGGCCGACGGCACGCGCTGGCATCGGACCTGAAGCCTGTCCCCCGGTCAGTCTCCGGCTTCCGGGGGAAGCGGAGGGCCGCCCGAACCGGCCTCGTCCGGGTTTTCCCGGACTTCCCCCAGGAGAGCTTCCATCCGGGATGCCTGCTCGAGCCCGCGGTCGTATTCAAAGTCCAGGCGTGGCGCATTGCGGAGCCCGAGCACCCGGGCCACCTCGGTCCGAAGGAACCCCTGAGCGTGGGCGAGCATTTTCTGGACTTTATGCAGGTCCGCCT
Organism: uncultured Planctomycetales bacterium; assembly: GCA_964591365.1. Lineage (GTDB taxonomy): Bacteria > Planctomycetota > UBA1135 > UBA1135 > UBA1135 > CAZQAP01. The sequence goes on along the minus strand of CAZQAP010000135.1, from coordinate 2,074 downwards.
GGCTTCCATAGACGGAGTAGCGGACCACGGCCACGGAAAGATCGGCATTGATCTC
>CAZQAP010000135.1:0-1919 GCA_964591365.1 uncultured Planctomycetales bacterium | reverse complement strand
TCCCCCTCGTAGATGACCCGCCCCTCCCGGGTCAGGCGGGCCTTGTCGGTGCGGGTCACCTCCCCGTCGAGGACGTAGCAGCCGGCGATGTTGCCGAAACGCGAGGAACGGAAGATTTCCCGCACTTCTATGTGGGCGGTGATTTCTTCCAGGTCCTCGGGCGCAAGCAGGCCTTCCATGGCCTTCTGGATGTCCTCCAGGAGTTCGTAGATCACGTCGTATCGCCGGATTTCGACGCCGCTCCTTTCGGCCGCCGCCCGGGCCATTTCGTCGGCCACCACGTGGAAGCCGATGACCACGGCTTCCGCGGTCTCGGCCAGGAGAACGTCGCTTTCCGTGACCCCACCGACGGCACTGTGCACAAGTTCGACCGTGACCTCCTCGTTGGACAGATCGTTCAACGATGTGCGCAGGACTTCCAAGGAGCCCTGGACATCGGCCTTGACGACCAGCCGGATCCGCTTGAGCGCTGCCTGTTCCATCTTCGCGAACAGGCTGTCCAGAGAGACCTTGGCCCGTTCGGCCCGTTCCGTCTGGCGGATTTGGAAGAGGCGCTTTTCGGCCACCCCCTTGGCGGCGGCGAGGCTGGGAACAACGAAAAAGGGCTCCCCCGCCTTGGGAAGGTCGTTCATTCCCAGGATCTCCACCGGAGAGGACGGGCCGGCTTTGCGCAGGGGGCGTCCGAGGTGGTCGTGCATCAGGCGGACGGAGCCGAAAGCCGGACCGGACAGAACAACATCTCCGACTTGCAGGCATCCATCCTGGATCAGGGCGTGGGCCACTTTGCCTTTTCCCTCGGAAACCATCGATTCGAGAATGACTCCGCTGGCTTGTCCGGTGGGCCTGGCGCGGAGTTCCAGGACTTCGGCTTCCAGGATGACCCGGTCGAGGAGATCCTCAATTCCGGTCTTCTGGATGGCGGAGACCGGAATCACGGCAACTTTTCCTCCCCAGTCTTCCGGCTGGAGGTCGATTTGCGCAAGCTGGGTCTTCACCTTGTCGGGATTCGCATTGGGTTTGTCCACCTTGTTCAATGCGACGATAATGGGAGTCCCGGCTTCCTTGGCGTGGTTGGCTGCCTCTTCGGTTTGAGGCATCACTCCGTCATCCGCGGCGACAACAAGGATCACGATGTCGGTGCTGCGCGCCCCGCGGGCCCGCATGGCAGTGAAGGCTTCGTGCCCGGGCGTATCGAGAATGGTGATCTCCCGGCCATCCGAGGCCTTGACCTGGTAGGCCCCGATGTGCTGGGTGATTCCGCCGGCCTCCCCTTTGGCGATGTCGGTGTGACGGATTGCGTCGATGAGGGAGGTCTTCCCATGGTCCACATGTCCGAGGAAAGCGATCACCGGAGGGCGCGGAGACAGATCCGCTTCTTCTCCTCCCTTGCGGGCCTCCTGGATCTCCTCCATGAGGCTTTCCTCGATGTCCTCCCGGCTTTTGACCCGGATGCCGACATTGAATTCTTCCGCCAGGATCTGGACCGTGTCCTCGTCAAGCAACGCATTGATTCCCGCCATGGTCCCAAGGCGCATCAGCCTGCCGATGATCTGGTTGACGCCGATTCCTGTGCCGCTGGAGAAGGATTTGACGGTGATGGGAGGCTCCAGAATCACGTCGCTCTTCCGCTTGACCGTGGAAACGCCCCTGGGCCCGAGGGTCCCTTGACGCCGGCTGCGCATCTTCTCGCGCTGCTTGCTGCGCTCGTCCCTGCGGCGGGCGGATTCCCGGTCACGGGCATCCGTGAAGGTGACGTTCTTGCGCTTCTCCTTCTGCTTGGCCTTGACCCGGTTGAGGGCGGCGAGGTCGATCTTCCCCAGCCGCTTTGCGGAGCTGCTCGGGCGCGGTTTGGGGGCGGTCTTGGCCTTTCCCTGCGCACCGGCCGGCGGACCGGGGGGTTCGGATGCGGGGGCCTCTTC
>CAZQAP010000134.1:0-8402 GCA_964591365.1 uncultured Planctomycetales bacterium | reverse complement strand
AGCATCGGCAGGTTCGCCAGGCGCCAGGCGCCCGCGGCGACCACCTTGGAGCTGTGGCGCTCGTATTCGGGCACCGCCGTGTCGAAGGTGTCGAACTGGGTGTGGTGCACGTGCTGGTAGCTCGTGCGGCCCTTTTGGTGCCAAAAGAACCCGGGCACCCCTTGCTGCAGGTAGGAGTCGTGGTCGCTGCCCACCCCGAAGGGGAGCCCTTCCACCTCGGCGATCTTGAACACGAGATCGGGATCCTCGGAGCCCGCGGTGATCGCGACCAGGGGCGCGAAGGCTTCCTGGAAGATCGGGAACATGGCGTGGGTGGCGCTGATCCCGCTCAAGGCGTTGGTGCCGGCGTCGTGTACGATGACCGCGCTGATGCGCGCGTTTTCCTCGGGGTGCAGGCGGATGTAGCCCTGGGAACCCAGGAGCCCCTGCTCTTCGCCGCTCCAGAGCATGAAGCGGATGGTGCGCCGCGGCTTCACGCCCAGCTTCGCGAGCAGCCGGGCGGCCTCCATGGTGGTGGCGGTGCCCGTGCCGTTGTCCTGGGCGCCCTGGGCACCGTCCCAGGAGTCGAGGTGCCCGCCGAAGACGACCATTTCTCCGGGCTTATCGGTGCCCGGAATCTCGGCGATGACGTCGTAGAGCGGGATCGGGCCTTTCACGAAGCGGTTTTCGATGTCGAACTCGACTTCGGGGGTGGTGCCCCGGGCAAGGTCGTCTTCCAGCATCTTGGCGTCCTCGGGGTGCAGGTTGACCGTGATGCGGGTGGGAAGGTGCTCCCATTCGATGCGGTAGTTGCCGCTGGTGATGATCCGTTCGCTGCGCGTGGGCACCAGCAACCCGGCGATGCCCTCGACGTCGAGGAAACGGCCAAGCCGGGAGCGCAGATCCTCCTTCTTGCCGTCGAAGCGCGGCCGCACCGCGCCGACGAGCACCCAGGCCCCGCCCAGCTTGCCGCGCGCGGCCCCCATGGCCTCCTCGCTGTCCGGGCAACGCACGACCGGCCCGCGAAGCGGGCCCCGCGTCCCCGCCGTCCAGGCGTTGGTGCCGAAACGAAGCGGCTTCTTGCGCGGGAAGACCAGCCGGCCGCGCTGAAGCCCGCGGTCGAACCCGACCGGGAAGGTGCCCCATTCCTCCAGGTGCACGTTCTTCAAGCCCCAGTCCTCGAAGCGCTGGGCGGCCCATTCGCAGGCCTCGGTCAGGTTGCGCGACGAGGTCAGCCGCGGCCCGATGCCGTTGGTGAGTTCGTCCAGGATCTCCATGACCCGGCTGTCGGCGTCCTCCAGGGCCCAGATCGCCTCGACGGTGGGATCTTCGAGCGGCAGTCCGGTGAGGGGGCCCTTCTCCTGAGCTCTCGCCGGAGCCGCGGCCAAAAGAAGAAGAAGACCGGGGAAGAGGTGGGATCGTTTCATGGTCGGAATCGTTCTTGGGGAAGGTGGCTGGGGCTACCGGGCCAGGAGCTCTGCGAGCCCGGCCGGTTCGGTCGCCGGGGGCAGGCAGTGGGTGCCTTCGCAGAGGTAGAGGGTGGCCTTGCCGTCGCGTTCGGGGCGGTCGGCGAAGAGGTCGGCGGGGCTTTTCGGCGCGGCCTGGGGCCGGAAGACGCAGAAGAGCGCCGGCACGTGCGGGGCGTAGAGGGCCTTCCTCCAACCGGAAAGCGACTCGGGCGACCCGGTGCCCAGGACCACCGCGACGCGGGGTTCCTGCACCGCCCACCAGAGCGGCCGCAGGGTGGCGGAGAAGGCCTGCGGGCTGCGGGCGGCAAGGGCGAAGGCGGCCGCGAAGCCCGCATCTGCGATCTCCTGCCAGCGGTCGTCTCCCGTGAAGGCGTAGAGCCGGACCAGGGCCTCCAGGGCCACCGCGTTGGGGGCGGGGGTGGCCCCGTCCCAGGGCGACCGCATGCGCTTCAGGACCGTGGCGTCCCTGCCGTCCGTGTTCCAGAAGACCGCGGTTTCGGGGTCCCAGAAGTCGCGCACCAGGATGCCGGCTGCCTTCTCGGCTTCGGCGAGCCAGCGCTCCTCGCCAGTGCTCTGCAGGAGGTCGAGAAAACCGCGGCAGAGGTAGGCGTAGTCCTCGAGCACGGCCCCGCCGCGGGACTGGCCCTTGCGCCAGGTCCGCTTCCAGCCGCCCTCGCCGGCCAGGTGCGTCACCAGGAAACCGGCCGCCCGGGCCGCGGCGGCCGTGTAGCGCGGTTCGTCCAACATGCGGCCGGCCATGGCGAGGGCACTGATCGCCAGCCCGTTCCATCCGGCGATGATCTTGTCGTCGGTGGCCGGGGGGACGCGCTCCGCGCGGGCCGCCAGGAGCTGGGCGCGCAGCTCCTCGAAGAGCTTGCCGGGATCGTCGCTTTCTAGGCCGGCCTCCTTGGCGGCCTGTTCGGGGGTGCGAGCGCGGTAGAGGACCGTGGCCCCTCCCTCGAAGTTGCCGTGGGGGGCGGCGCCCAGCACCAGGGCGGCGAAATGGCCGCGTTCCGGGCCCAGGACCGCGCGGATCTGCTTGGGCGTCCAGACGAAGAACCTGCCCTCCAAGCCCTCGCTGTCGGCGTCCGTGGCGCTCCAGAAGGCGCCGCCCGGGTCGCGCATCTCCCGCAGGAGGTAGTCGCAGGTCTCGCGCACGATGCGGGCGAAGAAGGGGTCGCCTGTCTGGCGCCAGGCCTCCAGGTAGGCCGGAACGAGGGTGCCCTGGTCGTAGAGCATCTTCTCGAAGTGGGGGATGTGCCAGGCGGCGTCGGTCGCGTAGCGGTGGAATCCGCCCCCGATCTGGTCGTAGACGCCCCCCTTGGCCATGGCGCGCAGCGAACGAAGCGCCATCCGCCCGGCCTTTTCGAGCCCCGAGCGCTGGCCGGCGGCCAGAAGCCAGCGCAGGTCCTCGGCGTGGGGGAACTTCGGGGCGCCGCCGAAACCGCCGTTCTCCTCGTCGAAGGAGGTGGAGAACCCCCGGACCCACTCCTTTTCCAGCTCGCGCAGCTTCGCCGCGGCCGGCAGCCCGGTGTCCGGGGCCGGAGGGAGAGCGACCGAAAGCTCACCCACGACCTGTTCGGCGCTCTTCTCGATTTCCGCGCGCCGGTTTTCCCAGGCGTCCGCGATCCCGTGCAGGAGATCGATCAGGCCCGGGCGCCCGTGGCGCGAGCGCGGCGGGAAGTAGGTGCCTCCGTAGAAGGGCTTCAGGTCCGGGGTGAGGAAGACCGTCATGGGCCAGCCCCCGCCGCCGGTCGCCCGCTGAACGAAGGCCATGTAGAACTCGTCCAGGTCGGGCCGTTCCTCGCGGTCGACCTTGATGGCGACGAAGTGCTCGTTGAGGAAGGCGGCGATCTCCGGGTCCTCGAAGGACTCCTTCTCCATCACATGGCACCAGTGGCAGGAGGAGTAGCCGATGCTCAAGAAGATCGGTTTGTCCTCCTGGCGGGAGCGGGCATGGGCCTCTTCGCCCCAGGGGTACCAGTCGACCGGGTTGTAGGCGTGCTGGAGCAGGTAGGGGCTGCTCTCGTGGATCAGGTGGTTGGGCATGCGGCCTCCATCCTGGTCGGGGACCCGGGCGGGGGTTGAGGAGGGCTTCAGCACGGGGGCGGTTTCCTGGAAAAGGGCTGCGGCGAGGGTCAGAAGAAGGAGTTTCAAGGCGGGCAACATGGTACGCAGGGGGTTTCGGGCGGCTGGAAGACTCCCTTTCAGGTGGTCCAGGGCCGAGGCCGCAAGGAGCGGCCAGCATAAACCCTTGAAAGGAAAAGGTTTACGCTGTTCTCGCCGGCCGGGGCCTTGCCCCTTGAGCCTGGGATCAGAATACGGGAAGATAGGGGAGTCATGGGCTTGTTCCAACGCCTTTGGAAAGGGGCGAGCCCGGTTGGAGAAAGAGACGCCAGTTCTCCTGGCCCTCCCGGAGAAACCGCTGCCGAAGGCGCGGATCTGATCCGGGCCCTGATCCAGGAGATCCGACTTCTCCGAGAAACTCTCGGAGATCGCCGTATCCCGGCTCCGGTCGCTTCGCGCGGCCGCCGCACCGGGCGCGGAAGAAGCCGGGGCGGGCCCGAAGAGCCTGCGGCCCGGGAAGGTGGGTCTTTTTCCAGCCGCGGTTCGCAGCGAGGTCAGCCTCGACCAGTCCCCGAGGATGCTCCTACGGGGCTTCTGGTCGACTACCTCAAATCGCGCAAAGTCGTGGTCTACGAGGGTGGGGAAGATTCCGTCCCCAACCAGGCCTTCGAGCACCTTTCGCGCCATATCGGCCAGCACTTCACCTTGGTGGCCCCGTTCTACGAGCGCGTCAAGCGCATCGTTGCCACCGGCCGGGGGGGCCGGATCGACCTGGAGGGTTTCTCGGAGCACGAACGCTCCGCCGCCGTCCAGCTTGGCACCCTGCTGCACCGGCACGGGATGCTCAAGGACTTCTACTACCACCGCAGCCCCCGCAAACAGCTTCGCGTCATCCCCACTTCGGATGGCGGGACGGCTCAGTTCCTGACCGGGGGCTGGCTGGAGATCTACGTGGCCTGGCTTCTCTCCCGGCGTTTCAAGGCGAGCTTGCCTCCCCCGAGCTTCCAGATCTTGAGCAACGTGAAGGGGACCCTGCCGGACCAGCGGGAGTTCGAAGCCGACCTCATGGCCTGCGCGGGAGGACGCCTCTTCTGGGTGGAGTGCAAGACCGGCCAGTGGCAGGACTATTCCGCCCGTTTCCGAGGGCTGGTGAAGACCTTCGGCTGCGATCGCAGCCGGGCCGGCCTGCTTCTGCTGCGGCCTCCCGATTCCCGGACCCGGGCGCGGGCCACGGACATGCTTGATATGACCGTCCTTGCCCTGGAGGAGGCCGAGGGATTCATCGACCGGTTCCTGGAATCCATTGGCACCACGCCTCCGCCGCCGACCGCTCTGGATGGCGGTTTGCTGGAGGATGGGGCTGCAAGCCGGGCCAGGCCTCCGCGCCAAGGCCGCCCCCGGCCTCTCCGCCAGGGCTCCCCCCCGGCCCGCCAGGGCACGGTTTCCGAGGAGACCGAGGGGGACGCTCCGGTCTCCCGCCGTCGCCGGGGCCGCCGCGGAGGACGCGGGCGGCGTCGTTCCACGGGGGCTGAGAGGGCCGGGGCGGCCAGCGAAGCCCGGACGGAAACTCCGCCCAAGGTGGAACCCGCCAGGAAAGAGGCGCCCCTCGCAGGAGGAAGCCTGGAATCTCCGCCGGTCAAGCCGGCCCGCCCGGTCTCCCCTTTCCGTTCCCCGGATAGCGGGGGGAAACCCACGCCTGTTCCCGGGAAACCCGAGCCCTCGGGGAGCAACGGCCGCCCGGGCCTGGTTTCCAAACCCCAGGAAACCCTCAAGACCGAAGAGCCTCTTCCGAGTTCCCTGCGCCGGAGGCGCCGGAGACGCCGGAGGCCCGACGGGGAACCGGTTCCTGTAGAGAAAGAAGCCGTTGAGGGTGGGGAGGCGGTTCGAAAACCGCAGGTCCCCGCCGAGAAGCCGGCGCCGAAGGCAGACGCGCCGAAGGCTGAGGTCCCGAAGGCAAACGCGCCCAAGGCAAAGCCGCCCAAGGCAGAGCGGCCCAAGGCAGAGCGGCCCAAGGCGGAGCGGCCCAAGGCGGCTCCCCCGGCGGCGGCTCGGGAAAAACCTTCAGGCCGGCCCAAGGCCTCCGTCACCATCGCCCCGGACCTGCAGGCGATGATGGCCCGGATTCCCAAGAAGACCCCGGAAGAGGAAACCGGGCCGGGCGATTCCGGAAAGGAAGGTTAGAACCCCCTGGTTCAGGGTGGGCAGACCCGGAATCGAACCGGGGACACAGGGATTTTCAGTCCCTTGCTCTACCATCTGAGCTATCTGCCCAAGGAAGGGCGAAAACATACCCTTGCGCGCCAGGGGCCGCCAGTTCGGGCTCAGAGCGCGGCAGTTCCGTTTCGGACCAGTTCTTCCACCCCGGGCCCCTCGATGGGGAGGTGCCGGCCGGGAATCCGCCACCGCTTGGCCGCCTCTCCGGTCAAGCGTTCTGCGGCAGCAAGGTCTTTCCTGATCCGCTCGGCGAGCCTGTCGGCGTCGGGGAAGGCTTCCTCGCCCCGGATCCTGCCCAAGAAGAAGACTTCCAGGTCTTCTCCGTAGAGGGGGCCCTGGAATCCCGGCAGGTGGACTTCCACCAGCGTTCGACCTCCCCCAAAGGTGGGGCGCATGCCGATGTTCACCACTCCGGGCCTGAGATCCCCCCGCACCAGGACCAGGGCCGCGTAGACGCCCTCGGGGGGCCTCAATTCGTGGTGGAGGTCGAGATTCGCGGTCGGAAACCCGATCTCTCTTCCGCGTGCATCGCCGTGGACCACGGTTCCCAGCAGCGATACCGGTCGTCCCAGCATGGTCGCCGCCCGATTCAGCTCCCCCAGGGAGACCGCTTCCCGGATGGCGCTGCTGGAGACCGCCCGCCCTCCGATGCGCAGGGCGGCAACGACCGTGAGGTCGACCCCCGACTCGCGCAGGAGAGGAGCGAGCGTCTCGGCGTTGCCTTTCCGGTCGCGGCCGAATTTGCTGTCGAATCCCAGCACCAGGGCCCGGGCTCCCAGGCCTTCCACGAGCACCTGGCGCAGGAAATCTTCGGCGGTGAGCTTGCGGAGCTCGGGTGTGAACTCCAGGACCAGCGCGGTGTCCATTCCGGCCCGTTCGAAGAGGAGCAGGCGATGCTCGAGGCTGGTCACCGTGGCGGGAGAGCGGCCCACGAGGACTTCCTTGGGGTGGCCCGCGAAGGTGACCACCGCCGCTTCAAGCTCCCGGCTGTGGGCTTGTTCGAGAACTTTCCGCAAGACCATGAAGTGGCCGAGATGGACCCCATCGAACACTCCAAGGGTGAGCACGCATCCCCGGCCCGCGTTCGGGCCTCTGCCCGCCGTTGGGCAGGGGAGCGAGGCCAGTCCCCGCAGGATCCTCACCGGTCAGCCTTCCGCCTGGGTGCGGGAGCCCGAGAAACGGTCCTTGAGTTCCTCCAGGGCGGATTTGATGCGAACCTTGTCGCCCGGGGTGATCCGATCGATGAAAAGAATGCCATCCAGATGGTCGAACTCGTGCAGGAAGATGCGGGCGTTCCAGCCGGAGAGTTCCAATCGAAAAGGCCGGCCGCGAAGATCCTGGGCCTCCACGACCACGGAAAGGGACCGTTCCACCTGGACGTAGATGCCGGGGAAGGAGAGGCAGCCTTCTTCGGCCACATCCTTTTCCCCGGATTTCCGCAGGATCCGGGGGTTGCAAAGAACCCTTTCCTCCCCGGCCTCCTGCGGGTCGCCCTCGGGGTTGTAGACCAGCATCTTGGAGTTCATGCCCACCTGGGGGGCGGCCAGCCCGACTCCCTTGGTGGCGTACATGAGCTCGAACATCTCCCGCACCGCCCGCTCCAGGGGCCCGCCGAACTCCCCCACCGGCTCGTTGGGCCGGCGCAGGCGCGGATCGGGGTAGAGGAGGATGTTCATGTGGGGCGGCCCTCTCCCCCCTAGAATATCCGAGGAACCCCACCGTGGATCTCAAACGCTTCCTGGACCGGGCCGAGGAGGCCCTGCACCGCGGGCAGGCGGAATTTGCCGTCGAGCTTTGCGATCAGGTGCTGGAGTTCGCGCCGGGGGAGGCCCGGGCCGGCGGCCTGATGGCCCGGGCGCTGCTCGAATGCCGGCATCGCAAGGGCTTCCTGGGGCGCCTGGGGGCCGGGCCCGCCTCCCTGGCCGCGCGTCTGAGTCAGCTCACCCGCAATCCGGATGCCGAAGCGCGCTCGCGGCGGAGGGCTTTCATGCGCCATCCCGCCGATCCCCAGAAAGGATTCCTCTGGGGCGAGGCCCTCGAAAAGGCGGGCTACGCCGCCGCAGCCCTGGCCGTCTTCGCCACCCTGGCGGAAAACGACGGCGAGGCCGCCAAGCGGGCGGGAGCCCTTGCAGCCGCCCAGGGCGACGTCGCCCAGGCCCTGGAGTTCTTTCAGCAGGCCCTGGACGCCAATCCACGGGATACCGAGGCCCTGCGGGCGCGCAAGAACCTGGCCGCGGAAGAGGCCCTGCGGACCCAGCGCTACTCGGAAGTGGACGACAGCCGGGATCTGGTCCCCGACCAGGAGGCCTTCCGGCGGGCCGCCCGCGGGGAGGAACCTCCCTCGGAGCCCTCCTGACCCCGGGTTGCCCGCCCGCCCGTTTCAGGTAGAATCCCGGGCCCTGAACCGGGCTCCACCCCCCCGGAAAACTGATGCCCAACACGCCCTCGGCCAAGCGCGAAGTCCACAAGAACCTTGAGCGGCAGCACCGCAACCGCTCGCGGAAGTCCGCCATGCGGACCTGGATCAAGAAAACCCTGGCCGCAGTCGAAGCAGGGGACGCCGAACTGGCGGAGAAGAATCTCGTCCAGGCGGTGAAGATGCTCGACAAGAACGCCAAGTGGCATCAGCTGCATCCCAATACCGCTGCGCGGCGCAAGTCCCGGCTCGACCGC
>CAZQAP010000133.1:0-8799 GCA_964591365.1 uncultured Planctomycetales bacterium | reverse complement strand
GTAGAGCAGCGGGCCGAAGGTTTCCTCCTGGACGACATCCCAGTCGTTCTCGGCCAGGGCGATGGCGGGGGTCATGAAGAAACCGCCGTCCCGGGCCAGGGCTTCGCCTCCGCAGAGGATCTCTCCGCCGGCGGCGCGCACCTTTTCGATGGCCCGCAGCACGTCCTCGACCGCCTGCGGATTGATCAGCGGCCCCATGAGGGTGGTCTCATCGAGAGGATTGCCGATCTTCACCTGGGCGTAGAACTCCCGCAGGCGCGCCACCAGCTTCTCCTTGACGCTCTTCTGGACCAGGACCCGGCGGGTGGAGGTGCAGCGCTGTCCTGCCGTTCCCACGGCACCGAAGAAGATGGCGCGGGCCGCCATCTCCAGGTCGGCATCCTCCAGGACAACGACGGCGTTGTTGCCGCCCAATTCCAGGATGGTGCGGCCGTAGCGTCCGCCAACCTGGCGGGCGACTTCCCGGCCCATCCGGCAGGATCCCGTGGCCGAGATGAGCGGCAGGCGCGGGTCGTCGAGCAGCCGGGCGCCCACTTCGGAGCCGCGGCCGATCACCAGGCTCAAGACCGCGCCGAAACCGTCGGGCTCGAGTTCCCGGCTCGCCAGACGGGTGAGGGCGATCGCGGTCAAGGGAACCTCGGAGGAGGGTTTCCAGAGGACCGCATCGCCGCAGACGAGTGCGATCATGGCGTTCCAGGCCCAGACCGCGCAGGGAAAGTTGAAGGCGGAAATGACTCCAACCACTCCAAGGGGATGCCAGCTTTCCCGCATGTGGTGGGAAGGGCGTTCGCTGGGAAGCGTGCGCCCGTAGAGCATGCGCGACTGGCCCACGGCGAAATCAGCGATGTCGATCGCCTCCTGGACTTCCCCGAGCCCCTCCTGGAGGATCTTGCCCATCTCCCAGGAGACCAGGCGGCCGAGGTCCTCCTTGTTTTCACGAAGAAGCTGGCCGATGCGCCGCACCCGCTCCCCCCTCAAAGGGGCGGGGACCTCGCGCCAGCGCAGGAAGGCCTCGTGGGCCGCGGCGGCCACCTTTTCATAATCCTGGGCGGAAGCGCTGCGGACCGAGCCGATGGCCTCGCCGGTCGCCGGGCTGATCGATTCGAGGATCTCTCCGCCGGTCTCCAACCAGGATCCGCCCCAGGCACCCGAAAGGATTCCGCGCAATCCAAGGCGGTCCAGGAAGGAGAGGTCGGTTTCGCGGGCAGTGACGGGGCTCATGGCCCCCGATTCTACCCTCGAGCCGTGCCCGGCTCCCCGCCCTCGGCCTTTCCGGCGGAGTCGAGCACGCGCAGGCTGGCATAGAGACGGTCCAGCGCGCCCTCCTGCTCCTTCAACGTAACCGCCGGGCCGAGCGCTTTCAAATAGAGAGTGCCCTGCGGCGTTTCCAGGATGCCCGCGTCCAGGGACCATGCCGCGGAACCAGGCAGAGAAGCACCCTCCCAGAGGGGCTGGCCGAGGTAGCGTCCCTTCAACTGCATGCGCGTCAGGCGGATCCCATTCTGTCCGACCACCATCGTGCGGGCGGCAAGCAGGGGGTTTCGCCCGCCGACATCGAACTCCTGGGCCCAGGATTCCAGGTTCTCGTCCACGGTTCCGCCGCTGTCCTCCAGCCAGTAGACGGTCAGGGAAGCCGGCCCGGCCGGGCCGGGGAGGATCCAGGAGGCCAGGCGGAAGGCGTCGGCGGTGGGACGGGGTTCCCAGTCGCGGCCGACTCCGAGGGAAAGGCGGGCTTCCCCGCGAAAAGGCCGGGTCTGGACGAAACGCGGCGCGGCCCGCAGGACCTCCTCGAAAGTGGGCAGCGGGGGGGGCTCGGAAAGAGACGCTCGCGTGCGGGAGACCACCGTCTGGCAGGCCCCCGCTCCCAGGGTCAGGGCCGCAAGCACGCTCCAGGAGATGCCTCTCGTACGCATGGATCCTCCGCACCCGGGAACCCCGGTTCCCCTACAACGGCCATTCCGGGCCCGGACTTTACCCTTTGGAGAGCCCTTCGATTGCAACGCGGCCCTCTCGCGGGGATCCTGGAAACCTTGCAAAGGAGGTTCCTCCTCACCCGGGCGGGCGGCCTGGCCTTTTTCGTCACCCTTGCATGGTGCGCTCTGTTCCCATTCCGCCTGACCGACGGGGATTCCTGCCTCTACGCGGCCATGGGACACGAAATGGCGCAGGGCGGGATCCGCGACTGGGCGGCTCCTCAGTGGGCCTCGGGCGGGGAAGCGGCCTGCTTCGATGAGGGGCCCCCAGCGGCGTTTTGGCTGACCGCCCTCCTGGAAAAGGCCGGCCTTCCCGAGGGTCAGGCCCCCCTGGCCGCGAACGCCCTCTGGCTCATCCTTCTTCTGGTCTCCCTCGGCAGCCTGGCCGGGTTCCGGGCTCCGGACGGCGGCCCGGGAGCGGGCTTCCTGGCCATCGGAATCCTTCTGCTCCACTATCCCATGTTCAAGTACGTGGTCCGGGCGGGCCTCGAGATTCCCTTCGCCGCCTGCGCCACCGCATCCCTTGCCGCGGCCCGCAGCCGGTCCCGCTGGGGCCCCCTGGCCCTGGGGGCTGCGCTTGGAGGAGCCATCCTGACCCGGGGGGTTTTCGCTGCGGGGATCCTGCCGCTTCTTTTCGGGGACTTCCTGGTTTCCCGGGCGCCGTCGGAGCGACGTTGGGGAAGACTTCTTTCCGGGCTGGGACTGGCCGTGCTCCTCGCCGCGGGATTGGAACTGGCCCACTTCCTGGAAACCGGACATTCCTTCTGGAAGGCGTACCTGGAAAAACAGGTGCTCGCCTCCCTGGAACCCGGCGGAACCCCCCACCCCGCCCGGGGTCTTCCGATCCTCTATTACAGCGGCCGGTTCTTCCTCTACGCATTCCCCTGGTGGGCCGTGGCCCTGGGTGCCTGGCTGCGCCGCAAAGGGGAGCAGATGTCCCCCGCCGCGAAAGCCGACCTGCTCCTCGGGACGGGGTGGGTGCTGGTTTTCCTCCTGGGGGTCAGCCTCGCCTGGCGCCGGGGCTCCCGATACCTCTTCCCCGTCTGGCCGGCGACGGCCTGGCTCGCCGCCGGCGGTCTGCGACATGGATGGCGGCGGCTTTCCATTCCACGCCGCCGCATCCTCTCCTCCCTCGCCCTGGCGCTCCTTCCGATCCTGACGGTCGGACGCTCGCTTGCGACCCCCCGGGACCCCTGGTGGCAGGCGGCGGAAATCCTCCAGCAGGCCCGGAAGGAGGGCCGCCTCCATCCCGAAAGGGAGATTCCGGGGCCGGTGTACGGGCCCTTCGCCCCCCACGACGACCGCCCCAAGCAGTTCCTCCGCCACCACCTCGGGGTCTGGGCCTTCCGGACGCCTGCAGGCGGAGCGCCCCGGGGGAGCACCCTCTGGGTCCCTCCTGGAGAAGCGCGAGGACTCCCCCCGGATTCCGTCCTGCTCCGCACTCCGGTTTTCTTCCTGGTCCGAAAAGGGCCCTGATCCGGTTTTGCGAGGAAACAGCCGGGCCGAAGGGCCGGGGCGGGCATTGTGCTCCACGGGAAGATTCTCCACACTGGGCGGCCATGATCGGCCTCCTGCCCTTTCTTCTGGCCTCCATTCCCCTGCTCCAAGCGGCCCCTTCGGAAGGTTACGCCGTCCATGCCAAGGCAGGTCGAACCCGGGTCAACTTTTCCTACAACGGCTTCGGGTTCCTTTTCGACGGGAATTTCCGTTCCTCGGGACGCACCTTGAAGGTCGCCGACCTGCGCCGGGACGATGAGGTTTGGACGCTGCGCCTCAAGGCCAAATCGGGGGATGATCCGATCGTCCAGATCCGCGGAATGCAGGATGGCCGCTTCCACCTTCAGCCGGGCAACCCCGAGGGGAACAACCTGGTCTTGCAGGCGAAGATCATGCTGCCGGGAAAAGTGCGTCCTGTGGCTCTTTACGATCCCCACGACGGCATCCTGCAGCTCCGCATCGGGAAGGTCTCCAGCGCCCGGTGCGATGCCCTGCTCGATGCGCAGGGGAATCGCTCCTTCACTTCTTCGGGCCGGCTCGATCTGAGCCCCTGGGAGAGCGGAGTCCAGGCGCGGGTGAAGATCCCCATCGGAACGGACGCCTGGGTGGAATACCGCGAGGACGCGCTCAACTACCTGCGGGGCCTCAAGAACTTCCAGCCCATGGACCGTTCGCGTCAAACCTTCGCCCCGGTGGGCTGGACTTCCGAAGTTCATTTCTGGGATGCCACCGGCCCCGAGGTGATCCAGAGGAACGCCCGCTGGGTGGCCGGGCACCTGATCCCGTTCGGAGCGCGCTACATCCAGGTCGGTTCCCCGGGATTGAAGGATCAGACGGATTCCCTGGCTCAGGCCATTCGCAACGTCGGACTCCTGCCGGGGACGGAGCCCACTTCCTCCGACCGTTGGAAGCCGAATCTTTTCGCCGGGCTGCCGGAATGGGAGGCGAGCGAGGCGGCTTCCCGGGTACGGCTGTTCTCCCCGGAGGACCGGCCCGATCTGGACAAACCCCGGATCCGCAAGGGCCCGGCCGACTGGAGCACGGTCCGCGCCTCGCTCGAGGCCACCAAGCAGGGACTCTGGCTCAACAACCTGGGCTGGTGGAACGATCCCGGCCCCCTGGAGGTCGGCGGAAACCTGACCCTGGACGAGGCCCGCACCTGGGCCACCCTGGTGGGGCTGACCGGCCAGGCGGTCATCGCCTGCGAGGATATGGCTTCCCTTCCCCCCGAACGGGTCAAGATCCTCACCAGCATCATCCCCACCCAGAACATCATCCCCTACGATCTCCACGCTTTCGAAGAGGACCCGGAGATCCTCGATCTGCGCGTTGCCCGAGATGATGGCGGGCCCGCCTACGACATGGTGGCCCTCTTCAACTGGACCCCCTGGGAAAGAATGGTCAAGGTCGATTTCGCCCAGCTCGGCTGGGAGGATCCCGGAGACGACTACCTCATCTTCGATTTCTGGAATGGGACGGCGATCGGCTACCACAAGAACGGGTTCCGGCTGAGCGTTCCTCCCCATGGAGTGCGCCTGGTCCAGGCCGAGCTTCTTTCCCGGGGGACCCCGCGGTTCCTCTGCAATTCCCGGCACCTTGCCGGGCCGCATGCTGCCGGCTGGCAGCTCTCCCTTGCGGGCGGCCCCCGGCCGGGCAAGCCCTGGAAGCGGACCTGGAAGTTCGATGCGGTGACGGACATTCCGGGCCAGGAAGGCTGGTCCATCTTCTACCTGCGCCAAGCCGGCGGGAGCGCCCTGAACATCGTGGCGGCCCTGGACCAGGACAAGAAACCGCTGTTTTTCAACCAGCAGGGTTCCTACCTCTGGGTCAAGCTCAAACCCACGGACGGGCAGGAAAGGCGGGTCTACCTGACTGCCGAAGGCGTGGTCTTCCCCAAAGAACCGCTTGAACCGCTTCCCGTGGAAATGGAAGGCGGAGTACCCCACTTGCAGTGGAAATTGAACTCGGTGACCAGCGCGGTGCGGATCGAGCGCGATGGTTTCCCCCTTGCCGTGGTCTCGGCGCCCGAGTGGCGCGACTTCCAGGCGCCCCCGGGCACGGAACTGACCTATTCGCTGTTCCCCGAGGGGATGGCAAAGTCGAAGCCCACCCTCATCACCGTCCGGACGCCGGCCTCCGTGCGGCGCCCGCTGCAGGTGGTTCCGCCCGCCCGGCAGCGGCCCGCCGCCGGGATCGCCCAGGCCGGCTTTTCCGTGCACGAGAAACCGCTTCGCGTGGGCGGCGAAACCTTCAGCAACGGGATCGGCGTCCAGGCCGCCTCGCGGCTTGAATACCGCATCGGGGACACCTGGACCCGCTTCGAAGCCAAGGCGGGGGTGGATGAGGAAGCCGGCAAGGGCCGGGGTGCGGTGATCTTCCGTGTCTACGTGGACGGCACCAAGGTCGCGGAATCTCCAGTCCTCAAGGCCGGGGATCCTCCGCACCTCTTTCAGGTTCCCCTGAAGGGGCACCGCAATCTTGCGCTCGAAACCGTCACCAACGAAGTGACCGGAAAGGAACTGCCCGCCGACTGGTGCGACGCCTATCTCGTCGGGGAATGAAGCCAGCCGGAAGCGCGCCCCACGACCCCCTGCCGGACCCCCGCAACCGGGACATCTTCGTTCACGTGGGGGGCCGCTTGGTTCCCCGGGCGGAAGCGCGGGTTTCGGTGTTCGACAGCGTGGTGCAGGGGGGGGATGCGGTCTGGGAAGGACTGCGGGTCTACCAGGGGAGGATCTTCGCGCTGGAAGCCCACCTCGAGCGGCTGGAACAATCGGCCCGGGCCATGGCGTTCTCGGGCGTTCCCCCGCGGGACGAAATCAAGCGCGCCCTGTTCGAGACCTTGGAGGCCAATGGGATGCGCGACGGAGTTCACGTGCGTCTGACCCTCACCCGGGGGGAAAAGCTCACCTCGGGGATGGATCCGCGCTGGAACCGGTCCGGGCCCACCCTGATCGTTCTGGCGGAGTGGAAGGCGCCGGTCTACCCGGCCGGGGGGATCCGGCTCATTGCGGCCAGCATCCGCCGCAATCCTCCCGGGAGCATCGACAGCAAGATCCACCACAACAACCTGATCAACAACATCCTGGCCAAGATCGAGGCCAACGTGGCCGGCGCCGACGACGCCGTGATGCTGGATCAGGAAGGGTTCCTGGCCGAGACCAACGCCACAAACCTCTTCCTTGTCCGCAAGGGGGCGCTGCACACCCCGGCGGCCGACTCCTGCCTGCCGGGAATCACGCGCGGAGTCGTCCTGGAGATCGCCAGGGACGCGGGCCTGAAGGCCTACGAGCGCCGCATCACCCTGGCCGAGCTCTGGGCGGCCGACGAAGCCTTCACCACCGGCACCATGGGAGAACTCACTCCGATCCTGGAAGTGGACGGCCGAATCCTGGGAAAAGGCCGGCCGGGGCCCGTCACGGACCAGCTTCGCCGGTTGTTCGCGGCCCGGACCCTGCGGGAGGGCGAACCTCTTCCGGCGGCGGTCTGAGCGCGGCGGCCCCTGCAACCCGGCGTCCCGGGACGGTGGGCCTTCAAGCGAAGGTCCAGTAGAGAGCGCCCACGGCGGCGGTGATGCCCCAGCCGATCCAGGCGTAGCCGCGGGCGGGGGTCATGTCCACGGGGGGCCCCTGGGTCCGGGATTCAGGCTCGGCCTGGGGGCCGGCCCCCAGGCTCACAAGGACCACCAGAGCCAGGATGGCGACGAAGACGATCCCCATCCGGTTGAGAAAGGCAATTCCCGGAAACAAAACCCAGAGAGCCAGGGAGAGCGGGATGGTCGCCCCCAGCCCCCAGAGGGCTCCCCGGGAACGGGCCCCTTTCCAGAAGAAGCCGAGCAGGAAGACCGCCACAACTCCCGGAGACACCACCCCCCAGAACTCCTGGATGTAACGGAAGACTCCCGGGGCCCGCCCCACCATCGGAGCCCAGAGCGCCCCCGCCAGAAGGATGACCAGGGTGCTCCAGCGGCCCACCCGAAGCAGGCGGCGGGGCTCGGCCTGCGGATCCACCCGCCGGAAGGGCGCATAGAGATCCATGGTGAAGAGGGTGGCCGCCGAATTGAGCAGGGAATCCAGAGTCGAAAGGACCGCCCCCAGGAGGGCCGCCAGCATGAGCCCCGAAAGCCCCGAAGGGAGCAGGGTCTTGAGCAGGTGGGGATAGGCCAGGTCCTTGCTGGACAGTTCGGCGCCATAAAGCCGATGGGCCACGATGCCGGGGACCACGATCAGGAAGGGGATCCCCAGTTTGAGGAAAGCCGCCAGAAGGATTCCGCGCTGCCCTTGGGCCAGACTGCGGGCCGCCAAAGTTCGCTGGGTGATGAACTGGTTGCAGCCCCAGTAGAAGAAGTTGGCCATCCAGAGGCCCCCCAGGAAGACCCCAGTCCAGGGAAGGTCCGGATTGCCGGCGGGAAGGATGGTGTGAAACCGCTCCGGCTCGGCCTGGAGAAGGGCCGAAAACCCCCCGACCTGACGAAGCCCGATCCAGGTGGCCAAAGCCCCTCCGCCAAGCAGAAGAATCACCTGCAGGACGTCCGTGAAGACAACGGCCTTGAGTCCCCCATAGATTGTGTAGGCGCCGCCGATCACCGAAAGAATGAGAATGCCCCATCCAAGTTCCAGCCCGAAAATGGCCTGCATCGCAAGGGCTCCGGAATAGAGGACCGTGGCCAGGACGATGAAGATGTAGGCAACCAGCAGCAGGACGGAAAAGAAGATCCGCGCCGCGGGGCAGAAGCGCACCTCCAGGTATTCCGGCATGGTGTAGACCCCGTGGCGAAGAAAAACCGGCAGGAACCAGCGGCCGACCAGGACGAGGGTGACGGCCGCCATCCATTCGTAGGAGGCCACCGCAAGCCCCACCGAAAACCCGGACCCCGCCATGCCCACGAAGTGTTCCGTGGAGATATTCGAGGCGATCAGGGAAGCCCCGATCACCCACCAGGAGAGACCGCGGCCGGCGAGGAAGTAGTCGAGCGAGTCCTTTTCCCGGCGGGAGGTGAAATAGACGATGAGGAAGAGGGTGAGAGCATAGCCGGCGAAAAGAATCTGGTTCACTTCAGTGACAGTGGTCAAGTCGGGAGTGGAAGAAAGGATAGCGGGTTCGGGCCACCTCCCGCCAGTTCCCTCTTCTCCCCCGTGGCCCGGCACAGCTGTTTCCAGGGTTTGTGTGCAGCATGGCTTTGTCTGGGGTTTTCGGGGAGGTTCCCTTCTGGGTTGGAAGAGGGGTCCAAAAGCCGCCGGGCGGGCCGGAGGGGTCTTCCCGATGCCGGGGAATCCAGGGAGCGGAGGATCTTCCAAGAAAAAGAAAAACCGCGGAGACTCGGAGTCGC
>CAZQAP010000132.1:0-8806 GCA_964591365.1 uncultured Planctomycetales bacterium | reverse complement strand
AGGTGCGCCCGCGCAGATCGAGCAGACGCGCGTCCCGCACCACGAAGAGCATCGGTGCCTTCAAGGCCCAGTCGACGTAATCCTGGAGGGTGCTCTCCTCACGGGTGCAGGCTTCCACGATCCCGCAGCGGAAAGGATCGGTCCGGGACCAGACGCGGCCCCTCCAAGTGGCGAATCGGGCGGGCCTCCCCGCCCGCAGGGGAGAATTGGCGAAAAGCGCGGTGAGAACCGGGGAGAGCGCGAAGGCCGTGCGCAGCTTGAGGGCCGCATCGGCCGCATTCTCGTGGTCGAAATTCACCTGGATCCCGGCAGTGGCCTTCATCATCCAGAGGCCCAGTTCCCCCGCCTGGACGAGATAGGGCTCGAGGATGTCATAGCGCGCCTTGGGGATGCGTTCGATCTCCTCCGGCCTGGCGGTGGGATGGGATCCCAGGGCGACGAAACAGACCGGGAACTCGGATGTCAGGGCGGAAAGATGCCCGAAGTACTCCTGCACCTGATAGTCCAGTTCCCCCAGCGTCGCGCAGATTCCGCTGCCGAACTCGACCTGGGCCCCGGGTTCCAGGGTGACCGAACGGCCGTCGGGGGCCCGCAGGGCGAGAAGGCGCCCCTGCTCCCTCTCCCCACGCCAGCCGGTGCGCCGGGCCAGGCTCCCAAGAAGCGCCTCCACCCCTCCGGCTCCGGAGTAGGGCAGCGGCCGGCCCTGGTGGTCGGTCACGAACTGCTCGTATTCGAGGCCCAGACCCCATGCGGAACGGGGCCGGTGTCCTCGGGTGATCGCCAGCAGAAGCTGGGCGGGATCTTCGATGCGCGTCATCGCGGGGAAAATGCGGGCGGGGAATGCAAGGATCCCCCGGGTTCAGAAGGTCAGCCCGGGAAGGTCCTCCATGGCGAAAGCCCGCGGGGAACCCAGGACCTCCCGAAGGATCACAGCATCGCGCCAGTCTCCCGGAGGAGACCAGGCGGAAGCGTGGGAGGGGGCCTTTCTTTCCTGTTCGTATTCGCCGAAATCCGAAACCAGGACGCGGCCCGCTTTCAGTTCCGCACGGTCCTTCAGCGGCTGGAGGCCTCCGCCGAGTTCCGGCTGCAGGCGGATCGCC
Source organism: uncultured Planctomycetales bacterium (assembly GCA_964591365.1). Taxonomy (GTDB): domain Bacteria; phylum Planctomycetota; class UBA1135; order UBA1135; family UBA1135; genus CAZQAP01. The sequence continues at coordinate 7,706 of CAZQAP010000132.1, read as the reverse complement.
TCCAGCCGGGGCTTCAAGGGCTTCAACTCCGGCACGGGAAGGGGCCGGGACGGTGTGGCCGGGAGTGCCGGCGGCGCCTCCCCCGAAGGGGGGGGCGCCAAACCCATGGAGGCCAGCACCGATTCCAGGTCCATTCGCGCCATCCGGGGGCGTGCCGGCCGGGAAAGCGGCCCGCGTACCGGAGCCGGGCCTCCCTGGGAAGCCGCCGAAGGTTTCACCACCCGCTCCCGATGAGCCTGCTGACGCGCCTTCTCCTCCCTTTGACGGGCCTGGCTGCGGCTCTTGAGCCACGAAACCACCCCGCCTCCGAAGAGGACGATCATCCAGAAGATGAACTCGTAGTTCTCGAGGATCTTCTTCAGAAGCTTGTCCATCGGTTCTTCCCTCTCCGGCCGGGATCAGGTCCCGGGCTTCCCGCCCGGGGGTTTCTTGCCGCCGCCTTCCAAGCCGCTGTCCTTGTCCCCGGCGATGGTGCCGCGCATGCGCGTGTCGGCGTCGATGTTGCGCAGGCGGTAGAGGTCCATCACCCCCAGGTTGCCGCTGCGCAGGGCGTCGGCCATCGCCTTGGGGACCTCGGCCTCGGCCAGGACCACCTTGGCGCGGTTCTCGACGACCTTGGCGCGCATCTCCTGCTCGGCGGCCACGGCCATGGCACGGCGCTTCTCGGCCAGGGCCTGGGCCACTCGCTTGTCGGCCTCGGCCTGGTCGGCCTGCAGGCGGGCGCCGATGTTGACGCCGATGTCCACGTCGGCGATGTCGATCGAGACGATCTCGAACGCCGTTCCAGCATCCAGCCCCTTGGCCAGGACCACCTTGGAGATCGTGTCGGGGTTCTCGAGCACGTCCTTGTGCGTTAGAGAGGAGCCGATCGTGGTGACGATGCCCTCCCCCACCCGGGCGATGATCGTCTCTTCCGTGGCCCCGCCGACCAGGCGGGCGATGTTGGTGCGCACCGTGATGCGCGCCTTGGCCAGCACCTGAATGCCGTCCTTGGCGATGGCGGTCACTTCTTTCTTCCCGCTGGCAGCGTTGGGGCAGTCGATCACCTTGGGATTCACGCTGGTCTTGACCGCATCGAGGAGATCGCGTCCGGCAAGATCGATCCCCGTGGCCGTCCGGAAGTCGAGCTGCAGGCCGGCCCGGTCGGCGGAGATCAAGGAGGTGATCACCGCCAGGACGTTGCCCCCGGCGAGATAGTGGGCCTCCAGGTTGCGCTGCGAGATCTCCTCGAGGCCCGCCTGGGTGGCCATGATCTTGGCCCGCACGATGACGCTCGGGTTCACCTTGCGGAAGTTCATGAAGATCATGTCCAGAAGGCCGATCCCCGCCTTGGTGAGCAGCGACTGGATGTAGAGGTTCAGGTACCGGAGGAAGACCACCAGCACCACGAAAAGGCCCAGGACCAGGACCCCGATGACGATCCAGGTCAGCATGCTGCCGGTGTCCTGGGCCTGGAGCGGAGAGGGAAAGAGAGCGATCAAGATTCTGTCTCGGTTTGGGAGTTTGTTTTTTCGACGACCAGGCGGTTGGCGATGAACCGGACCGCGTGCACGCGGGTTCCGGCTTCCAGGTGTTCTCCGCGGGTGACGACGTCCATGCGTTCCTCGCCGAACATCGCGATTCCGGTGGGACGGAGGGGACCGTAGGCCACCCCCTCCCGCCCGACGAAGCGAGCCGCGGAATGTTCCACGGCAGCGCGTTCCTCCTTCTTCCAGTCGGACCCCTGGGCCACCATCCGCCGCCCCAAGGGCGTGCGCGGAAAGACGCGGAAGGCGAGGAAGATCACAGTGGGCACGCCCAGGATGGCGATCACGAGCAGGGTGATGCCGAATCCGGTGTGGACGTGGAATCCGGTCACCACCGAACCGACGATGGATGCGCCGGCGATGAGCGAGATCACTCCGAAAGAGGGGAAGAAGACCTCGGCCAGGATCAGCCCGAACCCGAGGATCAGAAGGATGAGGGAGGTCAGGATCACGAGGGGTTTCCGTGCGGCCGGACGAAAAGGGTTCCACCCTGGCGGCGGACCACCTGGACCTGCGTCCCGGGTTCGAGGAAGGGACCCACGCTGCGGGCGTCGAAGGGGACCCCGGCCACGCGGACCGTTCCGGAGGGCCGCAGGGGCGTCAGGCATTCCCCTGTATCCCCGGCCTGGATGAAGACTTCATCCTTTTCTCCGGAGGGCCCGGCGAGGGAGACAGGTCCCGAAAAACCCGCCGCCGGAGTCTGGATCATCCAGCGCGAGGCCCGCGAGCCCGCCAGCCTGCGGACCGCCATGGCCCCCAGGAGCGGCACGAAAAGCGCCATCCCGAGCACCAGGAGGAGATTGTTGCGGAAGGTCTTCATTTCGATTCCACCTTCGGGGAGGACGAAGTCCTGCATGGAAAGCAGGAGTCCGGCGAAGAGCAGCAGCCCGCCCAGGGCGCCCGGGAGGATGGTGCCGGGCGCCACGAACAGCTCCACGGCGATCAGCGCCATGCCTCCCAGGACCAGGAGCGCCTCGGACCATTCTGCCAGCCCGACGAGGTAGCCGTGAAACAGGAACAGGAGGATGCACAGGAGGGCCAGACCCTCGGGAGCCCCGAGCCCCGGAATCTGGAAGGAGACGAACAGGAAAAAAGCCGCGCCCAGAAGAAGCAGCCAGCTCTTGCCGGCCAGGAAGGAGACCAGCCGCTCGGACCAGTTGGGTTCGATCTTGAGCACCGCGGCCCCTTCCATCCCCAGGGCCTGTAAAAGAGCGGGAAGATCGGCGGCCACGCCGTCGCAGAAGCCCAGTTCGCTGGCTTCCTGGGGAGTCATGGCCAGCAGTTCCCCCGCCCCGCTGATCGATTCGAGAAAGCGGGGCTGTTCGCCGCGTTCGAGCAGCTCGTCGTACTCCTTGCCGGTGACCACGCGGGTCTGGCCGCGGATCGAGATCCGTTTCAGCTCGATCCCGTTGTCGACGAAGGCCTCGGCGATGCCCGGATTGCGGTGGTGCTTCTCGGCCCAGGCCCGGAAATCGGCCCGGAAGGCCGCCAGGATCTTCTCCTGAACCCCGGGATCGAGCTGGGGCATGATCCCCCCCGGCCCGATCTGGATCGGCATGGCCGCCCCGATGGATGCCCCGGGAGCCATCCAGATCTGGCTACAGGCCATGGCCACGTAGGAGCCCGCCGACCAGGCCCGGTGGCTGATGAAGGCCACGGTCTCCATGTCCCCGCCGATGGCGTCCAGGGAGTCGCCGATGCGCTTCATCAGTTCGGCCTCTCCGCCCGGCGTGTCCATGTCCACCACGAAGAGTCTCGCCCCCGCCTCCCGCGCCCGGGAATGGGCGCGCCGCAGCAAGGAGGCCCAGGTCTCGGCAAGTTCCCCGCGCAGCTGGACGACCACCACGGCCGGAACGGGTTCCGGCTCGGAAGCCTGCCGCGGAGCCGAAATCCCCCCGAGAAGCGCTAGGAACGCCAAGGCCCTCACGGGGAAAGTATAAGCCGGAGGACCTTGCTTCCCGCGGATTGGCGGGAGCGCGTGGGAATCGAACCCACCGGGCCCATCCAAGATGGGCCCTGACGGCTTTGAAGGCCGCACGGGACGCCAGCCCCGATCCGCTCCCAGGGTGCCGATTCCCGGAAAGGCCCCGTGGGCCAGGATCGTGCCGCATTATGAGCCGGCTTCCAAGCCGGTCAAAGCAGACGGACCCGGGCGGGGCCGGCACCGACCTCCCCAACCAGGGCGGGCGGAGCTTCTTCCGCCCAGGCATCCAGAAAGGCGGCCTGTTTTTCCTCAGGGACGGCGATCAGGAGCCCGCCGCTCGTTTCCGAGTCGTAACAGAGGGTTTCGAGCCAGGGGGGAACGCTTCCGGCCACATCCACAAGCCCCGAAAGCGCCTCCCGGCCCCGGGCGGCTCCACCGGAAAAAACTCCGCCTGCGGCCAGTTCGGCCGCCCCCGGGTAGAGGGGCAGACCCACGGCCCGGAAAGCCAGGGTCTTTTCCGAACCGCGCGCCAGGTTGGCGGCATGTCCGAACAGTCCGAAGCCGGTCACATCCGTGGCAGCCCGGATTCCAGCCTTGCGCATGCAGGCGGCACCCTGGCGGTTGAGCTTCGCCATTCCCTGCGCCACGGCACGGGCATGTTCCCCGCCGACTTTGCGTTTTTTCAGCCCCGTGGCCAGGGAGCCGCACCCAAGCGGTTTTGTCAGGTAGAGAAGGTCTCCTTCCTGCGCAGCGGTGTTGGTGACGAGCTGTTCCTCGGAAACTTCGCCGAAAACGGCGAAGCCGAAGAGCGGATCCTCGGCTGTCACGGTGTGGCCTCCCACCCAGAGGGCCTCCGCTTCGCGGATTTTGGCGATGGCTCCCGCGAAGATCGGGGTGATCCAGTCGTCGCCCCACTCCTCGGGCAGTCCGGCCAGATTGAGGACCACCCGGGCCTCGCCCCCCATGGCGTAGATGTCGGAGAGGGCGTTGGCCGCGGCCACAGCACCGTAGGCCTGCGGATCGTCGAGGACGGGGGGAAAGAAATCGACCGTGAAGAGGTCCACCCGTCCCCCTTCACGGCGCACCGCTCCCGCGTCGTCGAACCCGGCGGGTCCCACGAGAAGGTCGGCCGACCCTGCGGCGGAGGCCACCTGGCGCAGAACCTGGGCCAGGCGCCCCTGCGGGAGCTTGGCGGCTCAGCCCGCGCAGGCGGCGTAGTCGGTCAGTCGTTTCTTGCGGCTTCGTGCCATGGAGAGCCATTCTAGGGACTCAAGCTAGCCGGCCCGGTCCGCCGATGGAGATCTGGACGTTCCCCTTCAGCCCTCCAAGCCCCTCATGCACCGGCTTCTGGATCATCTCCACGGATTGGGGCAAGCACTTGGCATCCCTGGCCGGCTCCCGGTCGGGGAGGTTCCCGGGGAGCCTTCGCGCCAACGGGAGATTTTTCTTTCCACCTCCTTTCGGCTCCTCTTCCTGGGGCCTCCGATCGCTTTCCTCTACCTCGCCTGCGGGGTGATCTGGCCGGCGGCGGTGATCCTGGGAGCCGAGGGCATCAACGCCGTCGCCTGGCACGCGGTCCGCCGGGATGGAGATCCCCGGTTCTGGAGCCACGCCCTTCTTCTGGCCGTGCTGGCGGTGGTGGCCCTGACCTCCCTCGCCACCGGGGCCCTCAATGGTCCGGGGGTCCCCGGGATGCTGGCCCTGCCGCTCCTGGCCTGCTGGCTTTTCGGTTTCCGAACCGGCCTGGCCTATTCAGGGCTGGCCACCCTGGTCCTGGCCTCCTTTTGGGGCTGGACCCTGGCCTGGGGCCCCGTCCCTTCGCAAATCTCCCCGGCCTTCAAGCCCACCTTCGATCTGCTGGTGATCCTGGGGGCGATGGCCGCAATCCTTTGGCTTGCCCACGGATGGAGTGAAACCCTGGGGCGAGCCCAGGCCCGCCGCCGGAGGGGGGAAGAAGAATTCCGGCGCGCGATCGATCAGCTTCCCAACGGGTTCCTGCTGCTCGAGCCGCTCCCTCCCAAGGCCGGTGTCCCGGACTTCCGGGTGGTCTACCGCAACCCGGCTGCCGCCAGGTTCTTCCAGGACGCGAAGGGGCGGGAATACGACCGGGCCAGCGATATTTTCGACGATCCCGTGGGCCGGGAGATCCGCCGGGCCCTGGCCGAAATCCCCCGCCGCAACGGGGACTTCCGCCGCCAGGGTCGCAAGCATCCTTTCCAGGAACTGGTTTACGACCTGACGGCGACCGGCTGGGGCAAAGGGGTGGCCTTGAGCCTGCACGACGTCACCGCCCGGGTGAAGCTGGAAGAACAGCTCCGGGAGGCCTCGGAAGCCTCGGAGGCGTCCTGTCGTTTGAAGAGCGAATTCCTGGCCAACATGAGCCACGAGATCCGCACGCCCATGACCGGCATCCTGGGGATGAGCGAACTGGCCCTCGACACGGATCTGGACGAGGAGCAGCGCGAATACCTGAAAACCATCCAGGACTGTTCGGAATCGCTCCTGGGTCTTCTGAACGATATCCTGGACCTCTCCAAGGTGGAGGCGGGGCAGCTCGATTTCGAGTCGCGCCCGTTCGACCTGGAGGAGACCCTCGATCGGATGCTCGATGCCGTGGCTCCCCGCGCGGGAGAGAAGGGTCTCGACTGGAACGCGATCGTCGCGCGGGACGTGCCCACCCACCTGATCGGCGATCCCCACCGCCTGCGCCAGGTGCTCGTCAATCTGGCTGGAAACGGCGTCAAGTTCACCGCCAAGGGCGAGGTCGTGGTCGAGGTGGTCGTGGACCGGAGGTGGCAGGACCGCGTGCGGCTGCGGTTCGAGGTGCGCGACACCGGAATCGGAGTCGATCCCAAAACCCTTCCCCAGATGTTCGAGAAGTTCACCCAGGCGGACTCCTCCACCACGCGGCGTTTCGGCGGCACTGGACTGGGCCTTTCGATCTGCCGGGAGATGGTGCGCAAGATGAACGGGGAAATCGGTGCGGAAAGCACCCAGGGCCGCGGCTCCACGTTCTGGTTCACCGCCGAGTTCCCGATCGATACCCAGGCCCCCTTGCCGGCCCCCGCCGCCGAAGAAGGTTTACGGGGGTTGCGGGTGCTGGTTCTCGACGACAATCCCAGCGCCCGGCGATCCCTGGGGAATGCCCTGCAAGCGCTCGGCTGCCGCCCGCTGCTCTGCGATACTCCGGATCAGGCCTGGGCCCTGCTCGAGGAGGGGTTGAAGAAGGAAGATCCCTTCCGGGTGCTTCTCTGCGACGAGGATCTTCCCGGCGGAGAGGCCGGGGCTCTGTCAACGCGCTTGGAGGAGGAGCCCCGTTTGCGGAACCTGCGCGGCATCCGGCTGCTTTCCGGATCGCGTTCCCCGGACCCCGCCGTCGCTTCGGAACTCTTTGCAGGCCGGCTCATCCGGCCCGTCAAGCGCCGCAGCCTGGCCCGGGAGATCCGCGAGGTCCTGGGTCTGGCGCCCGCCTCCGGGAGGACCGCTCCAGGGGAGGACGGATCCGCGTCCCGCTCCGCCAGGCGCCCCCCCGACGAAAAGGAATCCCCCACCGACTGGCGGGGGCCGGTCCTGCTGGCCGAGGACAACCGGGTCAACCGGCGCCTGGCCCGCCGTCTGCTCGAGCGCGAAGGGGTGGAGGTGGAGACCGCGGAGAATGGCCTGCAGGTGCTCGCGGCCCTGGAAAAACGCCGCTTCGCCATGATCTTCATGGACTGCCAGATGCCGGAGCTGGACGGCTTCGAGGCCACCCGGCGGATTCGCGCCCTCGGGGAGGAGAAGGCGGGGATCCCCATCATCGCCATGACCGCCAATGCCATGCGCGGCGACCGCGAACGATGCCTGGAAGCCGGCATGGACGACTACCTGACCAAGCCGATCCAACTCGCCCGGTTCCGCGCGGTGCTGAAGCACTGGCTGGCGGAACCCTCTCGGGCCCCGGAGAACAGGGCGCACGCCCCGTCCGGGCGGCATTGATTTTCGATCTTCCGGAATCCGCCAGGAGGTTCCGAGAGGTTTCCCCGGTGCCGGGGAACCCTGGGAGACGAGGATCTCCCAAGCAAAGAAGAACGATAAACCGCGGAGACGCGGAGAGCGCGGAGAAGAAGAAGAGAAGAAGGATCCCAACCCCCGGCCGCTGCAATGTTCACCCCGGAGACGGCTGTGCCTGGTGACAGCCTGGCCCTGGGGATGGTTCTCTCGTTCTTTCTCTTGTTCTTTTCTTCCATGAGAAGGCCTCCTCCGTCAAGGCCGACGTG
>CAZQAP010000131.1:0-8882 GCA_964591365.1 uncultured Planctomycetales bacterium | reverse complement strand
AGTGCAAGAGGAGGAGACACATAGGTCCAGAATCCCCTCGACGGGCTTTCGCCCGGTTACCCTCCAAGAACGGTCTCCGCAGAGGTATCCTTGGAGCAAGCGGTTCACCCTCCCGGAGAACCGCCCACCACAAACCCCAAGCCGATGAAAAAAGACACCGAAAAGAAGGACTCCCGGATCCAGCTCTTCGAGCTGTTCTCCGTGGAAGAATTGGAAAGCCGCCACGAATTCCACCGGCGCAGGAGGGGAGGCATCTCCCGGGTCAACCACTTCCGTGAGACCGGCTGCGGATTCATCCCGAATCTGGGCCAAAGCCCCACCTTTTGAGCTGAAGGTTCCGGTTCTCCGCTCCTGTGAGCCGTGAGGACAAGGCCGCCGGGAGTCCCTCCTCCCGGCGGCCTTTCTTTCCATCCAGACCGGCCACCCGGGCTTCGGGAAGATTTCTCCATTTCCTCTGTCACAACCGTCCCGGGGCTCCGAAATCGGTCCGAATGGCCCCGTGATCCCCTGCGCAGGGAGGTTTTTGGGTCCTTCTCTTCGTCCCGAAAGGAAAACCATGAAGAAACCTGCCTCCATTCCGGACCGCTCCAGTGAAGCCGGAGTCGCTCTTTTCGAGCTTTTCTCGGTGGAAGAGCTGGAAAGCCGCCTCGAGTTCAACCGCCGGAGGAGAAAGCCTCACGGCATCTCCAGCGTCGGTCATGGCCACCACCAGCTCAACCCCTGCCTTGGGGCCAGCCATGACGGCCGCTTCGGCTTCTCCAACGTGCCAAGGTGACCCCTTAAGCGCCGAGGAATCCGTTTCCCCGATTCAAGACCGGTCGGAAAACCCTTTTCGGCTGGTCGCCACCAGCGGGGTGGCTGCCAACGCAGCCACCCCGATTCCAATCCCCACCAGGATCACGGAGAGGACCAGGAGCAGGATCTGGTCCCGCAGAAAGAAATCGCGGATCTTGATGGCCAGGGCTCCCAGGGTGTTGAGAACCATGAAAACCGCCGGAATGGCCAGCGGCCAGGCGTTGCGGCCTTTCTTCTTCAGGTAGACCGCGGCGGTCAAAAGAGCCAGGCCGGCGATGAGCTGGTTCGTGCCCCCGAAGAGCTGCCAAAGGGCCAGGCCGGCGGGCTGGAGCCGGAATCCTCCGGGCGCTGCCGGATCCGGAACCCGCACTTCGTAGAAAGCGAAGAAGCCGATCGCGCCGGCGGCCACGGCCGTGGAAAGGAAGCGGTTGGACAGCAGCCGGCCCACCGGGGCCATCCCCGGAAGGCGGCCCAGCGACTCGCCGATCTCCTCCACGTTGAAGCGCAGGAGCCGCGTGGCGGAATCGAGGGTCGTCAAGGCGAAGGAGACCACCACCATGGCCACCAGGGTGATGGAGAGATCGTGGGGAATCCCGACCTGCTCCACGAAGGAGGCCGCTCCGCGGATGAAGACGCCCAGCTTGGGCCCCAGCCCCTGGACCGCCTGCCAGTTCACGTAGGTCCGCGCCCAGGCCTCTTGGCCCCCCAGCGTGCAGGTGCACGCAAGGATCGCCATGAGCCCCAGCAGCGACTCGCCGATCATGGCCCCGTACCCGATCGGGCGCGCATGGCTCTCCCGGTCGAGCTGGCGCGCGGTGGTGCCGCTGGCCACCAGCGCATGGAACCCGCTGGCCGCCCCGCAGGCGATGGTGATGAAGACGAAGGGGAAGAGCGGCGGCGCCCCGGTGGGATGGGGATTCACCGCGGGAGCGTCGAAATCGGGGCCCAGGAGGAAGAAGCCCGCGTACATCAGCAGCAGTCCCAGGCCCAGAAGGAGCGAGTTGAGGAAGTCGCGCGCCTGCAGCAGCAGCCAGACCGGAAGCACGGAAGCGGCATAGGAATAGGCCAGCAGGATCCAGATCCAGGCGTTGCGGGCCGGCCAGGAGGACGGATCGCGAACCCCGAGTGTGGGCATCCGGTAACCGAGGAAGACGAGGAGCAGCAGCAGCCCGAACCCGGTCGCGGTGACCGGCAGAAGCGGCTTGCGACGCACGTAGAGAAGCCAGCCCGCTCCCAGCGCCAGGACCATGAGGCCGCCGGAGGGGAGAACCACCTCGGGGAAGGAGGTGACGGCCGCGCTCAAATGTCCGGGGTCGAAGTCGGCACCCCAGGAGAAGAGCACGGAGATCACCTCGACGAAGACCCCCATCGCCAGGGCCACCCCGAAGAAGATGAGCGCCAGGAAGAGGGCCCGCGCTTTGGGTCCCAGCAGGTGCTCGCACAGACCGCCGATGCTTTCGCCGCGGTGCCGCGCGCTGAGGACGAGGGCCGAAAAATCGTGCACGCAGCCGACGAAGATGGCCCCGAAGACCACCCAGAAAAGGGCCGGGAGCCAGCCCCAGAAAACCGCCACGGCGGGTCCCAGCATGGGGGCCAGCCCCGCGATGGAGGCGAAGTGGTGGCCGAACAGGATGGCCGGCCGCGTGGGCACGAAATCCACCCCGTCTCGGCGCGCGTGGGCCGGGGTGACCGCCTGGTCGTCGAGGCGGAAGATCTTCGCCGCCAGCCAGCGGCTGTAGAAGCGGTATCCGAGAACGTAGGCGCCGAAGGATGCGGCGACGACGAAAAGGGGCTTCAACTCAGCGCTGCGGAAGGACCCTCAATTCCGCGATCAAGAGGGTCTTCCCTCCCGCGACCGGATCCGGCTCGAAGGAGCCCCGCACCGCGACCTCCCGCCCCAGGAAGTCCTTCAGGTCGAAGCGGCCCCCGGGGGAGACCAAGTGCTGGATCCGCGCTCCCTGGACGAGCACGAAGGGCGCCGAAGCCTCGAGAGCAGGCCTGTATTCGACCCAGCCGACGGAATCGTAAGCGTCGAGCGGGGAGGAAGGCTCCGCCGTCACCGCTTCAAGGGCCTTGTGGCGGGCCGCGGCTTCGGCGGCAGCCGCTTCCGAATCGAGTGCCTTCTTGGCCGCGGCCATCTGCTCCTTCAACTGCTCGGCATGGCGCAGGGCCTCCAGCCGGGCCAGGGCTTCGCGGGCGCGGGCAATCTGGCGGGAATCGCTGCTCACCCAGCGCACCGCCCCAAGGGTGGTCTCCAGTTCCCCGGCGGTTGCGGGATCCCATTCCCCGGCCGAGGCCATTTTCCCGAGAGCGACCTCGGCCTGAAGCAGGGCTTCCTCCACCCCGCTTTCCGTCAGAACCGCCGAGGCAGCCTGCGGTGCAGGAGAATCAGCCTCCCCTTCGCTTGGGGCGGCTTTGATAGCGGAAGGCGCCTCGAGTGCCGGCGCCGCCTTCGTCTTTTCGGGCGGCGGGGCAGGTTTGGGAACGGCGGCCCCGGGAGGCGGGGAGTCCTTGCGGGTCAGCCGCTCGGCGGCCCACTCCTTGGTCCAGGCGGCCGTCTCGCCCTCCTCCAGGATCAGGAAGGAGGTCCGCACCCAGCCGCCGAGGTGCTCGGGTGCCCGCACCCGCAGCCAGGGGCCCTCCTGGCCCAGGATCTCAACCGGGTCGTCCTTCTGGAATTTTCCGACCGGATAGGACTCGGCTCCGTCCGACGGGAGCGGACGGGCGCGAACAAAGCGATGGGAGATCCGCCCCGCGTTCCCCTCCCGGGCCACGAAATCGCCGTGCACCCAGACCGCGAAACCTCCCGGAACCTGGATGCGGGCCCACGGGGTGCGGGTCTCGACCACCTTGACCGGAAGTCCGGGGGTCAGCGTGGCCAGAAGCGCCGTGCTGTCGGCGAACCAGGCGTGGACCGGAGCGGGCTTCTCCCCCACCCAGGCGAACCGGGGTTCGGGTTGCTGGAGGGGAAGGACGGGAGCGAAGAGGAGGAACAGGGGCGCAAGCATGATCGGGAATCTCCAGGACCAGTTTGGCGCCCGGCGTCCGGGAGTTCAATCCTCCCCAGGCGGTTTCCCCGCGGCTATCCTGGGCGCGGAGCGTCCTTGGATGCGGGGACCGCCGCTTGGCCGTTTTCATGCCGGAATTCGCCTACGCCCTTCTCGGCCTCCTGGCCGGCCTGCCCGCGGGCCTCTGGTGGGCCCATCGTGCCGCCCGCAAGCGGGAAGACGCCCTGCGGGCCCGCCTGGGAGAGCTGGAGCGCGAACTGGCCGGGAAAACGGCCCGGCTCGAGGCTGCCCAGGGGGCCCTCGACGACCAGAAAGTCTTCCTGGAACAGTCCCGCAAGCAGTTCGAGGACACCTTCGGCAACCTCTCCCGCCAGGCGCTGCGCGAGAACAGCCAGGCCTTCCTCTCGCAGGCGGAGGAGAAGCTCAAACCGCTCCAAGAGAAGCTCCGCGAGCTGGAGGAGAAGCGCCGGAGTCTGGAAGAGCGGCGGGACAAGGATCTGGGCTCGCTGAAGGAGCATCTGGAAAAGCTCTCCGCCACGACCGAATCTCTCGGCAAGCAGAGCCACGCCCTGGAAACGGCCTTGAGGGGAAGTTCCCGGGCCCAGGGACGCTGGGGCGAAGTGGCCCTGCGCAACATCGTGGAACTGGCCGGAATGACGGAACACTGCGACTTCGAGGAGCAGAAGGCCACGGCCGAAGGGAACCGCCCCGATCTCGTCGTGCGGCTTCCCCAGGGAGGCCGGCTGCCGGTGGACGCCAAAGCCCCGCTGTCGGCCTATCTGGAAGCCCAGGAAACCGAGAATCCCCTCCGCCGGGAGGAACTCCTCCGCAAGCACGCCGCCCAGGTCCGCGGCCACGTTCAGGCGCTCGCGAAACGGGAATATACCGAGGGGCTGTCGGGGAAGATCGACTTCACGGTGATGTTCCTCCCCGGCGATCCCATCCTCTCGGCGGCCTATCGCTACAACCCGGATCTCCAGCTCCAGGCCATGGAGAAGAGAATCCTCATCGCCACTCCGGTCACCTTGATGGCGCTTCTGCGCACCGTGGGGATCTTCTGGCAGCAGGAGGCCATCGCGGAAAACGCGCAGGCGGTCTGGAAGGCGGCGCGCGAACTCTACGAACGCATCGCCATCTTCCAGGAGCACCTCTCCAAGGTGGGGACCGGGCTGCAGACGGCCGTGGGCCATTTCAACAAGGCCGTGGGAAGTTTTGAGCACAAGATCCTCCCCTCGGGGCGCAGGCTGGCGGAACTCAAGGTGACCGACGACCTGCGGCGGCGCATGGAAGCGCCGGAGGCCGTCGAGGTGGTCCCCCGGGAACTGCCACCCGCGGACTGACCTTCCGCATCCGGACCCGGATTCAGCGCGAGGAACCGCGGGCCAGGGGGATCGGGATCTCCAGATCCCGGCGCAGGTACTGGCAGGCGCCCTGCACGTCTTCGCAGACCGGGTAGGTGGCGTACCCGCTCAAGACGGCCTGGCCCGGGACGGCACTCTCGGGGACCCGGACTTCGAACTCGAAGTGCACGGCCGGGACTTGTCCGCCGACGGGGAAAAGCTGGGGCACGCGCTTGAGGCGGGCGTCCACTTCCCAGCCCTGGGGAGGCTTCAACTGAAGCTGCACGGTGCCGCCCTCGGGGTCGAAGTGGGCCCGCAGCCGCTTGGAGGGGCGCAGGTAGACGTAGATCCGTGCACTGTGTCCGGGCTGGACCGGATCCGGCACGATCACGATCTCGGGTTCGACCAATCCCTTCTCATCCCGGGGCAGCCTGCCTTGCGGATCGGGCTCCTGGGCCCCTTCAGCAGCTCCGGCCGCGAAACGGTGAGCCGGATGGGCGATCTCGGAACCGACCGGTTCCGCTACGAGCGGCGCGGGCGTCTCGCCGCGGGCTTCCAGATCTTTGCGGGCCCTGGCAATCCAGTCGTAGAAGGGGTAGGGCTTCTCCAGCCGGGGCCCGTACTGCTGGATCCGGCGCCGCCAGATGTAGTTGGCGGGATCCAGCGAGAGAGCACGGGTCCAGGCGGCGACCGCATTCTGGAAATCCCCCGCCTCGCGTTTCCCGAGGTCGTAACGCGCCCGCAAGGCGCAACCGAGCCCGAACCAGGCGGGACCGTCGTCCGGGTCCCGAGCCACGGTCTTGCGAAAAGCGGTCACGGAATCGGTGTAGCGCCCAGCCAGGAAGGCCTGCGCACCGGCGGGTTCCTCCTCAAGGGGGACCGGCTCGAGCGGATGCTCTGGAGCGGGGTATTGCGTGGCCAGGAACTCCCCGCGAAGCCATTCGGGCCGGGGATTCACCGCGCGCACGATGCCGTGTTCATCCAGGGCCCAGGCCAGCGGAACGGCATAGACCCGCGTCCGGTTGAGCGAATCGACGAGAATCGGCCAGCCCATCTCCTTCCACTGCATGAACAGCCGACAGCGGTCGGGATGCTGTTCCTGGATCAGGCCGACGAGCTGGAGCCGGCCTTCCTTCTGGAGATCGAGGGTCTGCTCATGCCACACGGGCACGTGCGCGCGGCAGCCCTGTCACCAGGAGGCGAATTGGATGAGGAGGACTTTCTTGCCGCGGAACTCCGCAAGCGAGGAGAAGCCCTTCCCGTCCAGCCGGGGGAACCGGTTCAGGGGGAACGGCTCCCCGGGACGCACCATCCCGGGACCCGCCTGGGCGGCTGCAGGAAGCGGGGGAAGAAGGAGGTTGGCCATGACAACCAGCCCTCCGCAGACAAGCCAGCGCGGGAGAGCCATGCACCCAGTTTATCCGCCCGGATGGACCACCTCGAAGGCCCTACTTGAGTTTCTTGTCGGTCCACTGGAGGAACTTCTTCTCGAAGTCCTCGCCGAACGACTCGTGGACCAGCCGGGCTACGAGTTCCGGATCGGGCTCGAAGCGTCCTCCGCCCTTCCAGTTCTCCCGGTAATCCTTCTGGAGGCCCTCCAGAAAGGCTTTCAGCCCCTTCGGGTCCCCTTCCAGCCCGTAGGTGGCGAAGGCGAAGGCCAGGTGGGCCAGTTCATCCTGGTAGGGACGCGCGCTGTAGCCGTAGAGATCCGGAAGGGTCCAGGTCTTCTTCTTGTCCTTCAGGATGAGACGGGCGGCCGTGTTGCGCCAGGCGCCCCGCGAGGCGGTGAAGACGAATTCATTCCGGTTGCAATGGGCGTGGATGTCGCCGTAGGCCTCTTCCTCGGTCGCATTGGCCAGGCCCTCGCTGATCCACAGGGGCACCACGCCGAAGCGGCGAAAGACCTCCAAGTGGACGAAATTGTGGTTGAGGGTGCGCACGGGATCGGCCTCCTCCTGGACGCGCACGTCGTGGAAGTAGGTCGTCAGGGGCGGACGGTAAAGGGTGAAGCCGGTCTGTTTGAGAAAGCCCTCCACGGCCGGCCCCAGAGTCGGATCGGCTTCTGCGATGGCATGGCAGAGATCCTGGTAGACCTCCCGGTCGAGAATGAAGAGGCCCCAGACGCTGTCGGTCCCCTCCGGCTTGCCGAAGGCCTTGTCGAGCTTGCTGAAGATCTCTTCGGTCTTCTTCATGGCGCGCTGGACTTCCCGGGCCTTGAAGTCGGAGACGATGGTGATGCGCTTGTCGCGGCTCTTGTAGGTCTTGAGACCGTGCTTCTCCACGACCTGGGCGACCGCGCCAAGCACGGCGTTGGAGGCGGCATTCGGCCCTCCGTCGGTGGGCGCCTTCCCCCACCAGGCGGCCATCTCCTCCAGGAAGCCCCCGCCGAGCACCGACGCGAGGATCTTCTCCTGTTCTCCGGACCCGGGATCCCAGGGCACATCCGTGCGCGCATCGGCCGGACGGGCTGCGGCGAAGGCCTCCAGAAGCCCTGCGACCTTGTCGGGATGGGTGCGCAGCAGCCAGACCCCGAAGGCGAACTGCCGGTAGGCGCGGGCCTGCTGGAAGGGGGCGGCCACCTGCTGGACGAAGGCCTCCAGGCCCGGATCCTGGCCGGTCACCACGGCTTGGGCGTTGCTGCGCCAGGTCTGGTGGTATTCCTCGGACAGCTCGTGCGCCTGCTGGTTGGAATAGCCGTACACCCCGCCCACGAGTTCGTCCTGAAGCGCGTAGCCGAGCCCCTCGAGCAGCCAGAAGGGGACCGGCCCGAAACGCCGGGCGACCTCGATCTGGATGGCCTGGTGGATGAGCCGCACGTCGGGACGCTTGACCTTTTCGGTGGAGGCGTTGTGCAGAACCAGGCTCAAGGGCGGCTCCCAGACCCGCACCAGCGGGAAGTGCCCCTTCTCCACCGCGTCGGACCAGGATTTCAAGTAGTCCCAGCGCTCGCCCACGGCGCGGGCCACGGCATCGAGGTCCTCCTGGTCCGAAAAGAGGGCCAGGAGGGTGGGGTCGTCGAAGGCGGGATAGCGCGGATCGGGTTCCTTGTGGGGCGCCGTGCCCTCCTTGGGGCCCAGGCCCCCAAGAAGCTCCCGAAGACGCGGATAGAGGCGGTCGAGAAGAACCAGGGTGTCCCGGCTCAAACCGCTGTCCACGCTGGCGTAGAAGCGCCAGGCGCCGTCGCCCGAGTTCTCCACGTACCAGCTCCGCCGGGCCGCCAGCTCTCCGAGCCAGTCCTGGTCCTGGATGTCGGCCTGCTGGAAGGCGGCCGTAAGCAGAAGAGTGGCGGCAAATTCGAACAGCATTCCCTCGGATCCCCCTGAGTTGTGGTGGCCCGCGCGGGCCGGTGGTGGCGGGCCTTCGCCCTGGTCGGCTTCCATTCTTCGAGATGATTCTCGAACCCCTTGGACGTCATGCGGGTTACGCATTACTCCCGGAATTATTGGGGGTTTCCGGAAATTTCTTGCAGGCCGGAGGGGTCAGCCCTGCTTGCCGAGCAGATCCAGGATCTTCTGTTCCAGTTCCGCGTTCCGGCGGCGGACCTCCTGGAGAAGCTCCTCGACCTCGGCGGTCTTCTCCCCGCGATCTTCCAGGCGGACCTCCTGGAGCTTCATCCGGCGGGCCTCGTCCACGAGGGTGGTCAGTTCGTCGTCGGGCTCGAGACGCCGGACGAGTTCCCGGGTGCGGGCGATGAAATCGCGCAGCTCGCGGACCTGGGCGTCCCCGGAAAGCTCCCCGG
>CAZQAP010000130.1:0-8968 GCA_964591365.1 uncultured Planctomycetales bacterium | reverse complement strand
CCCGGGGCGTGGTCGAAACCAGCGAGGGCGCCCGGATCGTCGACCTCGCGGAGCAGGGCATCAAGACCCCCGGACTCGTCCAGAAGACGGACGGGACCACCCTCTACCTGACGCGGGACCTCGCCGCCGCCCTTTCCCGCTGGGAGGAGTTCCACTTCGACCATTGCCTCTACGTCGTCGGCAATGAGCAGAAGCTCCACTTCCAGCAGCTCCAGGCCGTCCTTCAGCGCTGCGATTGCTCCTGGGCCGATCGGATCGAACACATTCCCTTCGGCCTGATCCGGCTGGCTGAAGGGAAACTCAGCACCCGCCAGGGACGGGTCCTCCTTCTTTCCGAGGTACTCGACCGGGCCGTCGAACTCGCAGCCACCATCGTGGCGGAGAAAAACCCGGATCATCCCGACCCGGCCCGGGTGGCCCGGGAAGTGGGCATCGGAGCCGTGGTGTTCCACGATCTGAAGAACCAGCGCACCAAGGACGTCGTATTCGACTGGAAGGAAGTGCTCTCCTTCGAGGGGGATACCGGCCCCTCGCTCCAGTACACCCATGCGCGCTGCTGCGCCATCCTGCGCAAGGCCGGCCGGCCGGTTCCCGCCGCCGGGGAGGTGGACGCGGCGCTTCTGGCCGACTCCCCGGATCTCATGGCCGCCCTGGGCCGCTTTCCTGCGGCCGTGCGCGAGGCCGGCGCCCGCAGGGAGCCCTCGATCCTGGCCCAGTACCTCCTGCGGCTCGGCACGGCCGGGAACCGTTTCTACCGCGACCGCCGCGTCCTGGGGTCGGAACCGGCCCTGGAAACCGCCCGCCTGGCCGCCATCGAGGCCCTGAGGCGCACCCTGGCCACGGGCCTGGGCCTTCTGGGGGTGCCGGCCCCCGGGGCCATGTAGCCGGGCCGGGCCCGGATCGGGCCCTTTTTTTCCCCCCGCCCCGTTTTTCAGGGTAGAAATAAGTGAAGGGCCTCGTTTCGAGGTCCCAGTCGGAGAATCCATGAAGACCCTTTTTTTTCCTCTGGCTTGGTTGACTGCCGTTCTCTCCTTTTCTGGAGGCATCCCAGCAACCCCCATGGCCGCCTCTCCAGGCTCCCTGCGGGCCCCCGTCCTTCGGGTGGTCCCCGGCCCTCCCCCTCCCCTCCTGGAAAGTCCCCTCAAGATTGCGAAATGCACGATCCAGATCATCGAGGGAGATGCCACTTGCTTCAAGAACGGTTGTTCCACCACGAGTTGTCATTCATCGAGCGCCTGGCTCCCAGGAGGAGGGGTTATCGTCTCGTGCCCGACATGTGGACGCGTCCCGAAGCCCTGCACGGGGATCTGGGTGGTCCAGAATGGAATCGGCACCCTGACCTGCTCCGTCCACGTCTGCACCACCACCTGCTCTCCCTATGACAGTGGGGAAAAAATCACCTGCGAGTGCCAGTAGACCCATCCCCCCCAGCCTCCAGCAATCCGCATGAAACCCCGCCCCGCCCTGCTTTTCCTCCTTCCGCTTCTTGCGGCCCCTTTCGCCATCGGAACGGAATGGGAGGCCCCCTCCTCGCAGAAGGAGGTCGAACTCCTCCACCGCACCCCCCTGGCCGCCCTCCCGCTTTCGCTCCACTGGAAGAGCTTGCGAAGGACCGTGCCCACGGGGCCCTGGTTCTACGATGCCGACGGCCACAAATGCCTTCCCTTGATGAAAGTGTCCGACGACGTCCTGACCGCGGATTCCGGCGGAATGAGGCAGGCCCTGGACCGGCTCCCCCCCCTGCCCGAAGGGCTCCATTCCGAGGTTCCACAGGACAACCGCCTGGTCTTCGTCTGGGATCCATCCAGCGAAGTTGCCCGCTTCCAGCCGGCCTTCGGCGAACCCGATTTCACCCATGGCGCCCTCCTGAACGTAGGCAGGCAATCCTGGCCGGAAGAACTTGGATACAAACCGGGGGAAGTGCCCCCTCCCATGTCCTTCTTCTACCTGGTTGCCTTCGATCCCCGGGTGGACCGCCGGCCCCACACCAGCCCCGTCGGCCTCGGATTCGGATCGGTGGATGACCAGGGCAAGGCGATCTTCGCCTCCCGGGGGGACCCCGACCTCGGCCCGGATCTCGTTTCCTCGTCGGTCCTGAACGTCGGGCGCGACCACGCCGGCCGGATCTGGATCTGGTTCGAGTAGGCCGAAAGCCTCCCGGCCCGGAAGCCGCGGACCCCGCAGAGGGGGCCCCGCGGGTATCCTCGTGCTTCATGAGCCCGTCCGCTCCTTCGGCCCCTCCCCCGCTGGCGGACTTCCTGCGGGACGTCCCGGACTTCCCCAAACCGGGCATCCTCTTCAAGGACATCACCCCCCTCCTGGGGAATCCCGGCGCATTCGCGCAGGCCGTCCGCGCCCTCTGCGACCGCGTGAAGCCCTTCCGGCCCACTCATGTGGCGGCCATCGAGTCACGGGGCTTCCTCTTCGGAGCCCCCATGGCGGAGAAGCTGGGGGCTTCTCTCATTCCTCTGCGCAAACCGGGCAAGCTGCCCTGGAAAACCGAATCGGAAACCTACGACCTGGAATACGGCACCAACACGCTGGAAATCCACGCCGATGCCGCCGGGCCCGGCGACCGGATCGTCCTGGTGGACGACCTCCTCGCCACCGGGGGGACCGCTTCCGCCGCGGCGAACCTCCTGCGCCGCCTGGGCGGGGAGGTCGTGGCGGCCGCCTTCGTGGTCGAGCTTGGCTTCCTCAAAGGCCGGGAAAAACTGCACGGCTTCGAGGTCCAGAGCCTGATCCGGATCCCGGCCTAGGCCGGAAGCAGAGGGGAAATCGGCGCGGGCTTTTTCTAGAATCCCCGGCGTGGCAACCCGACCCGCCCAGCCGGCCTCTCCTCCCGATTCCAGCCGTCGGACATCCCCGGAACGGACCACCGAGGAAGTCTGGGTGGAATACCGCCGCACGGGGGATGAGGACTTCCGCCGGGAACTGGTGGAGCGGCACGCAAACCTCGTCCGCTACATTTCGGAACGCATCTGCGCCACCCTGCCGAAGTCGATCGACGTCCACGATCTCATGCAGGAAGGCAACATCGGTCTGATGGACGCCATCAACAAATTCGACCTGGCGAAAGGGGTCAAGTTCAAGACCTATTGCAGCAGCCGGATCCGGGGTGCGATTCTCGACGCCCTGCGAAGCCAGGACTGGGTCCCGCGCCTGGTCCGCCAGCGCGCCGGCCGCCTCGACAAGATCCGGCGGAACTGGCTGAGCCGCTGGGGGCGGGAACCGACCCTCTCCGAGCTGGCCTCGGCCTTGGAAGTCGAAGTTTCGGCCGTGCCCCAGGAGGTGGGCAAGGGCACACCCCACGTAATCCTCAACGTGAGCGACCGCAGGGTCCACTCCGGAGAAATGGAGGGGGAAAGCCCCCTTGAACTCCTCTCCGCCTCAACCGAGGAGAACCCGGCCGACTTCGTCCATCGCCGCGACCTGATGGAGGTCCTCTCCAAGAACCTCACTCCCAAGGAGAAGACGATCCTGGTCCTCTACTACCAGAGGGGGCTCACCCTGCGGGAGATCGGACAGCGGCTCAACCTGACCGAGTCCCGCGTCTGCCAGATCCGTTCCAACATCGTCCTGCGGCTGAAGGAACGCCTCAGTGGCTCAAGGGACCAGTTCCAGTTCTGAACCGGGCCGCCGGAGTTCCCCGCGCGGCCCTCTTCGGATCCCGGACCTCCTCCAGAAACTCCCCGCACGGCGGCGGCTCGCCCGGAGGATCGTGGTTCTCCAGGAGACCGCCAGCACCAACGACCACGCCCGCAATCTCCTCGCGGACGCCGGGGGAAACCGCCGGAGCCTGGATGGCTGGCTCGTGGCCGCGGACAAACAAACCGCGGGAAGAGGACGCAAGGGACGGGACTGGTGGTCGGGCCCCTCGGGGTCCAACCTCGCGGTGAGCCTGATCCTCGTTCCTCCCACCAGCCCATTCGAAGCCATGGGAGTTCTCGCGGCCTGCGCCCTGGCCTCGGCCCTGGTTCCCTGGACCTCCTCCCGGATCGGAGTGAAATGGCCCAACGACCTGCTTCTGGACGGCGCCAAGGTGGCCGGGCTCCTCTGCGAGGTTCCGGCCCTGCCCGCGCCGGGCGGGAATCCGGCCGGAACATCGCTCCCGGGCGCGATCCTGGGCCTGGGCGTCAACCTCCTGGCGACTCCACCCGCGCCGGCGCTCCCCTATCCGGTGACCTGCCTGGCCGACCATTCCCGCTTCCCTCCCGACAGGACCGCCATCGTGGGCCGCTGGATCCTGGAACTGGAAAAAAGGCTGGCGCACTTCGAGAACCAGGGCCCGCAGGATCTGGAGCGGGAATTCCTGGGCCTTCTCCGCGCCTGGGCTCCCGGAGGAGTCCGGCCCGACCGGGAGGGTCCGGCTCTTCCGGGCGGGCCGCTGATAGAATTCTCCCTTTCCGGGGGACTGGTCTGGGGCCCGGAAAACGCCCGGCAGGTCCGGGCCCTCGGCCTGGTCCCTCCACTGCGGGCCCTTCCCTGAAAGAACCCCCGCCGCCCTTCCTGCCTGCCCAAATGGAGAACGATGGAACGATCCGACGGCCGTGCGGCCAATGCACTGCGACCCGTCCGCTTCACCCGCAATTTCACCGACAACGCGGAAGGATCCGTGCTGGTGGAGTTCGGCCGAACCCGCGTGCTTTGCACCGTCATTGCGGTCGCGGGAGTTCCCACCTTCCAGGCGAACAAGAAGGAGGGCTGGCTGACGGCGGAATACTCCATGCTGCCGGGATCCGTGGAGGGTCGCAAACCGCGGGAACTGGGCCGCCGGGACGGGCGCAGCGTTGAAATCCAACGCCTCATCGGCCGC
The DNA here is from genome assembly GCA_964591365.1 of uncultured Planctomycetales bacterium. Lineage (GTDB taxonomy): Bacteria > Planctomycetota > UBA1135 > UBA1135 > UBA1135 > CAZQAP01. The sequence continues at coordinate 4,152 of CAZQAP010000130.1, read as the reverse complement.
TCTCTGCGCGCGGTGACCGACCTCTCCGCTTTTCCCTCCTGGACGCTGTTTGCCGATTGCGACGTTCTCCAGGCGGACGGCAGCACCCGCTGCGCCTCCATCACCGGCGCCGGCCTGGCTCTGCACGATGCTCTGCGGACCCTTCACGGGCGAAACCAGATCCGCCACTGGCCCCTGCGGGCGTGGATCGCAGCCGCTTCCGTCGGGACTGTCGCCGGCCGCCCGCTCCTCGACCTCGACTACGGCGAGGACTTCGAGGCCGCCGTGGACATGAACGTGATCGGCACCTCCGAGGGGAACCTGGTCGAAGTGCAGGCCACCGCCGAAAAGGGAACCGTGAGCCGGGAATCCTTCGACCAGCTCCTGGATCTGGGCCTCGAGGGAGTCCGGGAAGTCATTGCCCTCCAGCGCGCCGCCGTAGAGGGCGGCATTCCGGTTTGAGCCGCTTGCGGCGACTCCTGCCGGCTTTTCTCCTGGTCCTGGCCTTGCTCACGGGAGCCGGCCTCGACCACGGCTTCCGCTACCCCCCGCTACAGCTCGATCCTACCCCGGCCCCGGTGAAGGCGCAGGAGCAGGCCTGGTCCATCCGCGGCGAGGGCGCCTTTTCCGCCGGGATGCGGAATGGGATGCCGGTCTTCAGGGCTTTTCGGCCCGAGCCGGTCCTTTTTCTCGAGAACCGTTCCCCGGAACCGCTGCGGGTCGTGTTGGAAAACGTCCATCCGGAGGCCCGGCTGCTGGTCACCCCCGGCGGGCGGACCTCAACCTGGCAGGGGGAACTTCCCCTGGAGCGGGTCCTCGAAATGGCTGGAGCGGAGCCCGGTCCCCCCCGCACGGCCCGGGCCAAGGTCTTCTTCCCGCAGCGCACCGCTTATTCCTTCGCGGCCATCGGGGACACGGGCGGGGCCACGGAGCTGAAGCACTGCCTGGACGCGGCCCGGGATCTGGGGGCCGAATTCCTGATCCACCTGGGGGACTTCGCCTACGCGGAAGGCCAGTTGGAGAATGCGGCCGAGCTTCTCCGGGAAGCCCGCATCCCGGTCTTTGCGGCCATCGGAAACCACGATTTTCACGGGGGGCATCGCAGCCGCTTCCTGCTTTTCCGGGATTCGATCGGTCCGCTCGACTCCTTCTTTTCCTTCCGGGGCGTGGAATTCCTGAACCTGGACACCGCCGCCGATCTGGTCCCGGCGGGCGCCGGCCAGCGCGGAACCCTCCTGCGCCAGGTGGAATCCCTGCGGGAGCCGATGCAGGCCCGGGGCGTCCTTCCGCCCCTGGTGGTCTTCACCCATCGGCCGCTGGTCGACCCGCGCACGATCTACAAGAGACGTGAGAAGGGCCATGCGCTCAACCGCACGGCGGAAGCGGACTGGCTCCGGGGAAGGCTGCTCGACCTGGGCACCTCGGCCTACCTGGCGGGACACGTGCACGAGTCGTGGGAGTTTGACGATCAAGGGCTCCCCACCTTCATCTCGGGGGACGGGCTCATGCGGCGGGGAAAGCCTCCCAAGATCCTGATCGGGGAATGGGTCCCGGGAAGCGCTCTGCGGTTCCACTGGGAAGTTCTCCCGCCCCTTTCGGATGAGGAGCTGGCAGCGATTGAAAAGGCCGGCTACTCCGAGGCCGAGGACGACTGACCTGGATTGAAGGATGCAGGCGATCCTCCTCTGTTCGCGCAACCCGGGCAAGCTCGCCGAGCTTCGGACGCTGTCCGCCGGTCTTCCTGTGGAGATCCTGGCCCCGGACCAGGTCCCCTTTCCCCTGCCGGAGGTGGAGGAGGACGGGGAGAGCTTTTTCGACAACGCCCTGAAGAAGGCCTTCGCCGCGGGAGAGGCCGCCGCTGCGGCTGGCCGGGGGGACCTCTGGGCCCTGGCGGATGATTCGGGGCTGATCGTGGATGCCCTCAATGGGGAGCCCGGGGTCCGCTCGGCCCGTTACGCCGGGGAGGAGGGCAGCCGCGCAGAACGCGACCGGCGCAACACTGCCCTGCTCTTGGAGCGTCTGAAAGGGATCCCGCCCGGCCGCCGCACGGCCCGCTTCGCCTGCGTGATCGCCGTAGCGCGCGGGGACGAACTCCTTTTCGCCGTAGAAGGCGCGGTGGAGGGCCGCATCCTGGAAGCGCCCGAGGGCCGGAACGGATTCGGCTACGATCCGGTTTTCTATCATGAGGCCTCCGGCCGGTCCTTCGCTTCCCTTGATCCGGGGAAAAAGAATGCGGTCAGTCACCGCGGACAGGCCATGACGCGCCTGCGAGCGGTCCTGGACGCCGTCCTTGCCGGACAGCAATCCCGATGAAACAAGCCTTTCCTCCGCAACGGATCCGCAACTTCTGCATCATTGCCCACATCGACCACGGCAAGTCGACGCTGGCGGACCGTTTCCTGGAAATCACCGGGGCCGTCGACGTGCGCAAAAAGAAGGAGCAGATCCTCGATTCCATGGATCTGGAACGCGAACGGGGCATTACGATCAAGGCCGCGGCGGTCTCGCTTGAGACCGAACTGGACGGAAAACGGTATCTCCTGAACCTGATCGACACTCCGGGGCACGTGGATTTTTCCTACGAAGTGGAGAAGTCACTGCAAGCCTGCGAGGGTGCCCTTCTCCTGATCGACGCTGCGCAGGGCATCCAGGCCCAGACGGTGGCCAACGCCCACCTGGCCCTGAATCGGGACATGACGCTCATCCCCGTATTCAACAAGATCGACCTCCCCCACGCCCGTCCGGAGGAGATCGGAGAAGAGATGGAGAATGTCCTTCTCCTGGAACGGGAGGGGGCCCTGCCCTGTTCGGCGAAGACGGGGAAGGGGGTCCCGGAGATCTTGAGGGCTGTCGTGGAAAGGATTCCGGCTCCCGAAGGAGATCCTGAAAAACCCCTCCGGGCGCTCATTTTCGACGCGAAATACGACGAATTCCGCGGTGTGGTCGTCTATCTCCGCGTCGTGGACGGGTTGATCCGGCGGGGAGACATGGTGCGGATGCTCGGCACCGGGATGGACCGCGAAGTGCTTGAACTCGGCAAGTTCACACCTGAGCCCCGGCCGCACGAGTTCCTCGGAGTGGGGGAGGTCGGGTATTTCATCTCCAACATCAAACGACTTGGAGAAATCCGCGTCGGAGACACGATCACCTCCGCGAAGGGACCGAGTGTTCGTCCCCTCGAGGGCTACCGCAATCCTCAGCCGATGGTCTGGTGCGGCCTCTATCCCACAAATTCCGGGGATTTCGAGAATCTGCGCGCTGCGCTCGACACACTCAAGCTCAACGATTCCTCCATTCTCTTCGATCCGGAAAATTCGGAAGCTCTCGGCTTCGGATTCCGCTGTGGATTCCTCGGTCTGCTTCACATGGAGATCGTGCAGGAGCGCCTGGAACGTGAGAGCGACCTGGACATCGTCCAGACCGCTCCCACGGTCCCCTACAAGGTGATCATGCGCAGCGGAAAGGTCCTTGTCATCCACTCCTCCGGCGAACTTCCCGACGGCTCGCTCTACCAGGAAATCCACGAACCGGTCGTGAAGACCAATCTCCTCGTCCCCACCAGTTCGATCGGAGCGGTGATGAAGCTCTGTTCGGAACGCAGGGGCACCTTCCTTCGCCAGGAGCACATTTCACCCACCCGGGTGCTGCTCTCGTGGGACATGCCCCTTGCGGAGATCATCTTCGATTTCTACGACAAGCTGAAATCGGGGACCCGTGGATATGGGACCATGGACTACGAAAACCCGCGCTTCGAACCCGCCAACCTGGTCAAGCTCAAGATCCTCGTGGCCGGGATGGAGGCCGACGCGCTCTCGCTCATCTGCCACCGTGACCAGGCCGAACGCCGGGGCCGGTCCATTTTGCGCAAGCTCCAGAAGGAAATACCCCGCCACCAGTTTGAAGTGGCCCTCCAAGCCGCCATCGGTGGAAAGATCGTTGCGCGGGAGTCCATTCGGGCCCTGGCCAAGAACGTGACCGCCAAGTGCTACGGAGGGGACATCACCCGCAAGCGCAAGCTGCTCGAACAACAGAAGAAGGGGAAGAAACGGATGAAATCCCTCGGCAGGGTGGAGGTGCCTCAGAAGGCCTTCCTGGCGGTCCTTTCCACCGACACCTAGCGGATGCTGGCCCACATGGGTGGACCCTGAAGGCCTCAAGAAAAGACCCTCCAGC
>CAZQAP010000129.1:0-8997 GCA_964591365.1 uncultured Planctomycetales bacterium | reverse complement strand
TCCGGCGGCATTCTCCAGGAGATGCCCGGCGCCGATGGCCAGGAAGGCGCCCGACCGTCTAAGATGAACAACATCACGGGCCAGCCCGCCCGCCGGAACCGACCATGAAACTGCCCGCACTCCTTCTCTTCCTGCTCCTTGCCGCTTGTTCCACCGTCCCCGGCACCGGCCGCTCCCGGCTGACACCGATGATGTCCCTGGATGAGCAGATGAACCTGGGCAAACAGGCCTACAAGGAAACCCTCTCCAAGGCCAAGATCATCAAAACCGGCCCGGAGGCCGACATGGTCCGCCGAATCGGGGAGCGGATTGCGCAATCCCCGCTGCTTGCGAAACTTTTCCCCGAAGCCGCCAAGGAATTCAAGTGGCAGTTCACCCTGATCGACGACCCCAAGACCATCAACGCCTGGGCGCTGCCGGGGGGCAAGACAGCCGTCTATTCTGGGCTTCTCAAGGTCACCCAGGATGAGGACAGCCTGGCCATGGTCATGGGACACGAGATCACCCACGCGGTCGCGGAACACGGCGCCGAACGGATGGCCCAGCAGGTCGGTTTTACGGGCCTTCTGGGGCTGGCCGATCTCGCCCTCGGCTCCAGCAAGAACATCGACCCGAAATCGAAGGAGCTGATCATGACCGGCCTGGGGGTTGGAGGCCAGGTGGCAGTCCTCCTGCCCTTTTCCCGCACACACGAATCCGAAGCCGACGAACTGGGTCTCTATTTCGCCGCCGACGCCGGCTACGACCCCCATGCCTCAATTGGACTCTGGCAGAGGATGTCGCAACTGGGCGGAGACAAACCCCCCGAGTTCCTCTCCACCCACCCGAGCGACGGTCACCGGATCGAGCGTCTCCAGAAGGAGATGAAACAGGCGGAAAAATACTACCGCAGAGCGCAGCGGCGTCTTAGCCAAGGGCTGAATTGATCCTGACCCTTCTTTTCCTGGCTCCGCTTCTCCCGGCTCCTCCGCAGGAAGGACGTCTTGCCGATCCTTCCGCCGTCCTCGAAGTGGAATGGATGCAGAAGGACGTCCAGTACCTTTCTTCCGATGAAATGGGAGGACGCCGGACAGGCAGCCCGGGGGCGGCTCTGGCGGCAGCATTCATCGAAAAGCGTTTCGTCGCCCTGGGTTTGAAGCCGCTGGGCGATTCCTACCGCCAGGTCTTCCCCGCCATGCCCGAGCGCATCGACAAGGAAGGAACCTGGCTCCGGTTGGGAGGAGAGGAATCCGTCAAGGTCCCCGCTGGCTCCAATTACCTTCCCCACCCGTCCTCCCCGTCCGGGACCGCGAAGGGCAAAGTCGTTTTCGCCGGCTATGGCCTGCAAGCCCTGGAATATGAATACGACGACCTTTCCGATCTCGACGTCAAGGACCGCGTGGTGCTCCTTTTCCGCTGGGAACCGCAGGCTCAGGACACGAAGAGCCGCTTCCTCGGGCGGAAGCTCCTCCCCGGATCGCACCTTTCCCGCAAGATCCACGCCTGCCAGGAGAAAGGTGCCGTTGCCGTGCTGGTGGCCTCTCCCCCCGGCCTCCTGGAATACAGGGATGCCCGGGATGCACCCGGCGCATCCTACTGGCCGGCCTTCTCCGCGACCTACAACCAGATCATGCCCACCATCCGGAACATAGTGGACCAGGAGGAACTGCAGGAGACCAACTTCACCGCCGAGGATGCCGCCAACCAGTTCTACATGGAGCTCCAGTTCGACTGGCCGCTGGGGACCCGAATTCCGGTGGCCTATGTCTCCACCCGGGTGGTCGAAGAGGTTTTCCAAGCGGCCGACCGTGACCCGGCGGCGTGGGTGAAGGAAGTGGATGCCAGCGGCGCCGCGGACAGCTTCTCCACCGACCTGGAGGTCAGTCTCTCCATCAAGCGCCAGAAACCCGGCCTGGAAGGGACCAACGTCCTGGGCCTGCTTCCAGGTTCCGACCCGGAGTTGTCGGACGAATTCATCGTGGTGGGCGCCCACTACGACCACGTGGGGAAGAACGACAAAGGCGAAATCTGGAACGGTGCCGACGACAACGCATCGGGAACCGCGGGGATGCTGGCGCTGGCCAGGGTCTTCTCGAAAAGCGAACCCGCACCGCGGCGCTCGATCCTTTTCGTCGCCTTTTCGGGGGAGGAACTGGGCCTGGTGGGATCCTCCTGGTTCCTGGCAGACGGACGGATCCGGGCTGAAGACATCGCCGCCATGGTCAATCTCGACATGATCGGCCGTTCCATGAACAAATCGGTCCATGCGGTGGGGACGAAGTCCTCCCCCGCTCTGCGTTCGCTCGTGGAGCGTGCAGCCGAGGGTCTCGATCTGCAGGTTGGATTCGATCATGAAGAATTCTTCGACCGCAGCGACCAGGCTTCCTTCTATTACAACAGGATTCCCATCGTCTTCCTGAACACGGACGAGCACGAGGACTACCACAAGCCGACCGACACCTGGGACAAGATCGACTTCGAAGATGCCGCCTCGATCACCCTTCTGGCGCAGAGGATCATCCAGACGCTGGCGTGCATGAACGAACCCCCCCCGTTCCGCGACGGTTACCACCGCCTGCAAGAGTGGTTCGGGAAGCCCATCCGGCTCGCGGTTCCTTTCCCGATACCCTTCAACCAGCGTCTCGACTACTGAACCGCGCAGATTCCATGAACACGGAGATCTTCATCGGGATCGATCTGGGAGGAACCAGCATCAAGGCCGGAGCCGTTCGCGGGCGTGAAGTGGTTTCCCGCCGCGAGATTGAAACTCCCCAGCGTTACGAACACCTGGTGGAGACCTTCGCCAGACTGGTCGAGGATCTGTGCCGGGACCACGATCCCGCGGGCGTGGGATTGGGAATCCCGGGCGCTGTCGGCACGTCCGGAATGGTCATGGATGCGCCCAATCTCCCCTTCCTGGATCAACAGCGGCCGGGAGAAGCCCTCCGCCAGCGCATCGGCATGGATGTGATCCTCGAAAACGACGCGAATGTGGCGGCACTCGGGGAAGCACGCTTCGGAGCAGGCCGGGAGCATCCCGATTTCCTTCTCGCCACGATCGGGACCGGCATCGGCGGTGGAATCATCCTGAACGGGCGCCTCTTCCGGGGGCCAGGCGGGCTGGCGGGGGAATTCGGCCACCTTTCCGTGCATTGCGATCGCTCCTGCAGCTGCGGAGCGCTGGGCTGCGTGGAGGCCTGCGTGTCGGCCAACGGGATCGTGGCCATGGCCCGTGACGCGGGCCTTTCCGTTTCGGGACTTCCCGGCCTTGCCGGGCGGGCCCGCGCCGGCCACGAAGGCGCCCTGAAGATCTTCCGCCGGGCGGGGACCTTGCTGGGCGAAGCCTTCGCCCAGGTCGCCCTGCTGCTCGATTTGAGGGTCTTCCTGATCGGCGGAGGCGGCGCCCCGGTTCTCGACCTGTTGAGCCGGCACGCTCTGCGGGTCCTTTCCGTGCGCTCTTTCGGGAGATCCGCCTCCGATTTCCTTCTTCAGCGGGCGGAGCTCGGCAACGATGCGGGACTCATCGGGGCGGCCGCTCTTGCGGCCGAATCCCGCCATTCTTCGAAATCCTCATCAGTTCCCGGCTGAACCGCACCAGCTCGGAAGTGTTGGGGGATTCCTTCCTCTTCAAGGCATGGAAGAGGAACAGATGCCTGCCGGGACGACCGCGGACTCCCAGATCCACCAGGGTCCACCAATAGGGCGAATCAAAACGGTAGCTTTCCATGGGATAGAGATTCCCGTCGCCCAGATCGAGGGTGACGGGAATCCCAGCGGCTGCAGAACTGGCCCTTCCGGCCGCCTCGGGCCAGGAGGCCACCCAGCCCGCAGGCGGCAGCACCTCCTTTCCAGGTGCAGGCCGCGTGCGGTACTCCTCCGCGAAGGGGGGCCGCTTGTCGAACCGGACGCCCTTCTCGTCGACAAGCTGGCGGGAGGGAAGACGTTCGCTTCCAAGGCCATCCAAGAGGGCCTGAACCTGATCGCGATCCAGGGCCCCGGGCCCGCTGATCAGGATGGCGTGGGCATCGTCGAAATCCCGGCGCATCCAGACCGCTTCGGCGTCGCCCACCCGGACCGCGCCCCGGAGGACGAAGGGTTCGGGGAGCTTCGCCCCGGGAAGAATCTTCTCCAGGGCCTCCTTGCGGGCTTCCGCAGAGTGAAATTCCTGCCCGAAATCTCCCACAAAGGAGCGGGAAACGGGATTCTGGAAGATCCGGACCACGACAAAAAGAACCAGGACGGCGACAATTCCCACCAAAAGAATGGTCCCCCATCCCTCCTTGCCGCTTCCCTCGGGCCCGCTTCCGGGCAGGGTGAACATCTCGCCCATGAACTCCAAGGATACCCCTGGACGCCCGTGAAGACTCCGGCCCATCGAACGCGGGTGCAGGCGGACCGAAGCAGCCTGCTGCGGAAGTTGAAGCGGCTCATCACGGGGGGCATTCCTGTGGCGGGGGTTCCCGCCGCCGACCGCATCCTGGACCGTCTGGAGCGGGACCTGCTGCCCCGCACGGCCGGGGGCGACCGCTACCTCGTGGCGGGCATCGTGGGTCCCAACAACGCCGGGAAATCCTCCCTCTTCAATTCCCTCGCCGGGGCGCCGTTGAGCCCGGCCGATCCCGCGGGCGGCACGACCCGGCGCCTGCTTGGGACGGCCCACCCGGCTCTCCTGGAACAACTGGCCGCGGACCCGTCCCTCTCCCGCTTTCCGTTGCGAAGCCTGAGTCCCTTGCCTTCCGGAAGGGTGCCGGCGGTGCCGGACGGCTCAGCCCTCGCGGAGGAACTTCTCGTGGTGGAGCAGGCCCGCTTTCCAGAGAACCTGCTCCTGATCGACACGCCCGATTTCGACAGCATCCTGGTGGAAAACCGGGCCGCCAGCGAGGCCCTGCTCGCAGTGGCCGACCTGGTCATCACGGTGGTGACGCGCCACTCCTACCAGAACCGCGAAGTGGTGACCTTCCTCCGGAACTGGCTTTCCCACGGAAGGCCCTGGATGCTGGTCTACAACGAAGGGATCGATGCCGATTCGGTTCGGGCCCACGCCGAAAAACTCGGCTCCGACCTGGGATGCCGTCCCGCGGCGGTTTTCTGGGCTCCTCACGACCTGGAAATCCAGCGGGGAACAGCCGCCCTGGATCCCCAGGCTCTCGATGCGGAGCGGAAGAGCTTGCGAGAGACCCTGCTGGACCTGGAGCGGGTCGCGGATTTCAAAGCGGAGGCCTTGCGGGCCTCCCTGGAAAGACTGCGGGAGGACTTGCGGGAGCTGGCCGAGGAGCTCCAGGCCCGGGGAAGCCTGGCCGAAGGTTTTCTCGCCCAGGTGGAATCCCGGGCCCATTCCCTGGCGCTGGAGATCGCCCGCGCCGCCATGCCGGTGGGCCCCTTCGTGGAAGCTTTCCAGGCGGTACTGAACCGCCGGGCGCCCTCTTGGAGCCGGGGCTGGCGCTCTGCCCTGCGGAAGCTGCGGCTCAAAGCCGCGGGCCTGGCTTCCACCCTGCCCTGGAGAAAGAAAACGGCCCCGCCTCCCGATCCCGCCGGCGAGGTCCTGGCCCTGGAGACCGAGCGTCTGGCCGCTGCCTGGCCCTCCTTCTGGGAGGAGCTGGCCCGCGATTTCGGGCCCGAAGCCCGGCGCGAGCTGCGCGGCCGGGCCGATGCCGAGCTGGCCGACCGCCTGGATGCGGATCTTTCCGAGAAACGCCGCCAAGCGGCCCGCTTGCAGCTGGCGGAATGCCTGAATCGCCAGGCTCCGGGGCTCGAGGAATTCCGCCAGACCTGCGAAAACCTGGTGGAAGAAGCCCTCCGCAAGCGGGGCCGCGACTGGGACATCCAGCTTGCGGCGGATCTGGTGACGCTGGGGCCGATGGTCCTGGCCACCGCGGTCATCGTCCACACCGGCGGCCTGGGGGCTGATCTTGCGGTGGCCGGGGGGGGCACCCTGGGCACTCTGTTCACCGGGAAGATCTCCCATCTCGTGGGCAGCGCCATCATCCGCGAGGCGGAAGAACTCTGGCAGCGGCTGCGGGCCGACCAGCTCCGCGGGATGGTGGTGGGCACCGCACTGGAAACCGCCGCTCCGTTGCTCCAGAAACGGAAACGGGAGCACCCCCGCAGTGCAGCCGGACTCCTCGCCCTCGCCGAGGAACTTCAATGAACCAAAGGTCACCCTCCCCGGAGGCGCAAGCCGGCCTGCAGGCGATTCGGGACGGCCTCCACCGGGACCGCGAGCTTCTGTCCATCCTCCGGGCGATGCGTTCGCGGGCCGGAGAACTCGACGCCCTGCTCCAAGATCTGGACCGCCAGCTTCAACGCGCGGGAGAGGCCACCGTCGTGATCACCCTTGTGGGGGCGACGGGAGCGGGAAAATCGACCCTTCTCAACGCCCTGGCCGGCGTCTCCATCGCCCGGGAAGGAACCGACCGCCCCACAACCACGCGGGCCGTCATTTACGCACCGCTGGGAATCCCCCTGGAGGAGCTTCTGGAGGGGGTTCTGGAAGAAGCCGAAGTGGTCCGTTACTCCCCCTCCCCGCCCGGGCCCGAGGGGGGGGGCGCCTTCCGCAACCAAGTCCTCATCGATGCACCGGATCTCAACAGCCTGGAAGCCGGCCACCGCGAGACCGTCATCCGGCTCGCGGACCGGAGCGACGTCCTTCTGGTCGTGCTTCACCGCCAGTCCGTGGTGGAAAAGGCGGCGGTCTCCTTTTTGGATCCCTTCGCCTCCCGGCGAGGCTTGGTTTTCGTCCTCAACCGCGCCGACGAGCTGAGCGGGGAGGCCCAGGAGGAGCTTCTCGCCCAGATCCGCGGCCTTGCCGCCAGCCGCTGGAATGCGCGCGGGGCCCCGGTCCTGGCCACGAGCGCGCGAATGGCCCGCGAGGGAGGCCCGGCCCCTGGCTGGCCGGATCTCCTGGCCGAGATCCAGAAGCTCGCCCGCAGGAACGCCCTCTTCCTCCGGAGACGAAAGAACGTGAGCGGCATCCTCCAGCGGGTGAAATCCTTTTTCGGGGAGATCGAAAAGGAGGCCGGTCCGGACCTCGAAGGCCTGCCGGAGGAGGTTCGCAAGGGCCTCGGGGAGCTTGCCGGCCGGGTCGCGGAGGAAGCCGGCGAGCGCCTGCGCCTCCGGCAGGCGGACCTGACCCTGCTCCTCTGGGGAGAGACCTCCAAGCGCTGGGACGGGCCCGGCGGCTGGGCACTGCGGGCGGGCGGCCTGGGCACGCTGGGCCTGGGCGCGGGGGCTTTGCTCCTGCGGCGCAACCCGCTCCTGGGTGCCGGGGCGGCCGCCGGGGCCCTGGCCGTGGACCGCGTCCAGAAGGTCGCCCGGCGCATGCGCATGGAGGCCTCCTCGGGTCTGTTGCCGGAACCGGGGGAATTCGCGGACTGGCATGCCGGGGCCCTGGCGGCTTCCCGTGTGCGCGCCGGAAAACTGACCGGGGATCCGGAACTCCTGGGGCTCCCGCCGGCGGAGACCCTCCAGGAGGTTGCCGCCGCAGGCGTGGCCGAGGCCTGGGGGCGCCTTCTGAACCGCGACCTTCCCGCCGTTGCCCAGAGGAGCATCCCGCGCCTGGTGCGCCTCCTGCTCGATCTTCCGGTCTACGCCATGGGAGGCTGGGTGGCCTGGAAGGCCGTTTCGGGCTTCTTCCACGAGGAATACGTGGGACTCGATTTCCTGACGAATGCCCTTGTCCTGCTCGCAGCCTGGCTGTTTCTCGTCCGCCTGGCCGTGCGGCGGTTCCTGAGGATCCGCGCCGGGGCCCTGGTCTTGGGGGTCATCCGCCGGATCCGGGCTTCCCTGGCGGAGCGTTTCGCCGTTCCAGCCTCGAAGGTGGAAGCCAAGGTCGCCGAAGTCCGCTCCCGCCTGGGTTCCTGCCGGGATTCCTTGCCCTGATCCCCGCGGACCGGACCGGAACCCCTGGATTCCAGGTTGTCCAGCCCATTTTCGCAAGGTAAGCTCCTCCAATGGGGATGCACAGGGCCGTTCTCCTTCTGCTTGGGGCGATGGCCACGGGCAATCCATGCCTGTGGAGCCAGGCCAATCTCGGGGTTCCCGCCCCTTCCAAGCCGTTTGTTCCCAAGACGGTCTATTTCGTGGATGCCGGTTCCCCGGGTGGAAACGGCCTCTCCTGGGCGGGCGCTTTTCGGGACCTCCAGGATGCCCTGGCCCTGGCCGGACCCGGCGAGGTCATCCGGGTTGCGGAAGGCACTTATTTTCCCGACCGGGACACCGGGGACCGCACCATGACCTTCACGCTGCCGGCAGGAGTCCGCCTCCGGGGCGGATTCACCGGCACGACGGACCAGATGCGGGACCCTGCCGCGCACCCAACCATCTTGAGCGGCAACCTGGGTTTGGCGAATTCCGTGGATGACAACTCCTTCCACGTAGTGACGGCTTCCGGCGCGGATCCGGCAACCCTGCTCGACGGGTTCACCATTACGGCGGGGAACGCGAACGGTGCGGGAACCGATCAGGACATCGGCGGCGGGATGCTGGTCCGCAACGGAAGCCCGGTCCTGGTGGACTGCGTGTTCCTGGACAACCTCGCCTTTTCCCAGGGAGGCGGCCTCTGGTGCCAGGGCAGCCCGCAGGTCGACGGCTGTCGCTTCACCGGCAACCAGATCATCTTCCTGGGCCAATTCGCCGGGCGCGGAGGAGGGATGTACAGCGAAGGGGATCCGGTCCTTTCCGACTGCGTCTTTTCGGCCAATGAGACCCTCAATCTGGGGGGCGGGATGTGGAGCCTGGGGGACCCCTTGCTGACCGGCTGCCAGTTCCTCGGCAACCTGGCGACGGCCCACAATTTCCAGGGCATGGGGGCCGCTCTCTACAGCAACGGGAATCCCGTTCTCCAGGATTGTCTTTTCCGTGACAATCGGTCCAACAGTTCCGGGGGGGCTTTCTTCAGCATCGGGAATCCCTCGCTGGACGACTGCTCGATGGAGAACAATATCGGCGGCGCCGGAGGGGCGGCCGCGGTCCAGGGAAGTGCCGTGTTCACCAACTGCCTGTTCGCCGGGAACTTCGCCG
>CAZQAP010000128.1:0-9037 GCA_964591365.1 uncultured Planctomycetales bacterium | reverse complement strand
ACCCCGGCCATGGCGGGACTCTACCGGTTCGAGGTCCTGGCCACCGCGAAGGAACCCGCTCTGCAGGACAACCGGGTCTTCTTCGCCGGGGTGGCCGGCGCCCTGCCGACGGATTCCGTCCAGCTCGACCTGGCGGACACCGCCGCGGTGGGCGACGTCGTTCCCGTCCAGATTTCCGGGGCGCCTCCCAGCGCTCCCTGGAAGCTCTACGCCTCCCTGCAGCGCGGACCGGTCTTCATCAATGGCCAGCCTTTCGATCTCGGCGGGACCAAGGTGGCCGCCAGTGGAACCACCGATCCCTCCGGCGCAGCCTCCTTCACGCTCACGATTCCTGGGAAGATCTCCGGCCGGCGGGTCTTCCTGGAGGCCGGAGTGGACATGGGCGGCGCGACCTTCGACTCGAATCTCGAAGTCCTCGACGTGCCCTGATTCCGGTGGCGCACGACGCGGCTTTCTGGGTCGAACGCTACCGCACCGCCAAGACTCCTTGGGATCTCGGCCGGCCGCATCCCGCGCTGGCCGAGACCCTGGCCCGGGACAAGCTGGGTTTGGCGCGCTTCGGACCCGGCGCCCGGGCCTTCGTGCCCGGCTGCGGGCGGGGCCACGACGCCCTGGCCCTGGCCCGGGCCGGCTGGAGGGTGACCGCTGCCGACGTGGTCCCTGACCTGGCTGCGGAACTCGGCCCGGCGCTGGAGGCCTGCGGAGGAGCCTTCCACTGCGGCAATGCCCTCGAATTCGAATGCGGACTTCCCTTCCAACTCCTCTGGGAACATACATTCTTCTGCGCCTTCTCCCCAGGGGAACGCCCGGCCTACGGTGCCATGGCCCGGCGGCTGCTGGCCCCCGGCGGCCGGCTGGCGGCGGTGATCTTCCCCATCGGCCGGGATCCGGAAATCCCCCGCCCGCCCTTCGGAATGACCACCGGCGATCTGGCCGCCGCCCTGGGAGAGGAGTTCCGCCTGCTTCGGGAGGAGCCCCTGGGAGACACGGGGACCGGCCGGGCCTGGGAAGAGCGTTTCGCCCTTTTCGAACGAGCGGGCGGGCACCCCTGACCCCCCCCGGGACGGGCGGGGAAGATTTCTCCAGGATTTTTCGTCACCTGGAGGAGGGGTTTGCGGTCGGAAGGATGGAGCTTCGGTTCCTTCCTCGGACATCTTGAGGGGTTTCGGGGGAAATGAGGGATTTGGAAGTCTTCCTTTTGTGGGGCAACCCTGGGTCAGCTCGGGGGGGCCGGCCCAGGGTTTCCCCCTTTCCCTCCCTCCGTCCCCGGTTCCCGGTTGGGGCCGGCTAATCTCCAGGCCGTGTTCCTCCTGTTCCTGACCCTTCCGCTCCTTGCCCAGGATCTGGCGGGAATCGCCAAGACCCTGCGCCGGGCCGTGGACAAGGCGACCTACGAACAGGGGGCCTATCAGGCGGCCCGCACCCTGGCGGGCTTCGAAGGTTCGGAGGCCATGCGCCTGCGGCTGGAGCTGTTCGATTCCAAGCTGAAGACCTACCGCGGGGTCTTCCTGCGCGACTGGTTCTACAGCGGGATGAAGAATGCCCGCACTCCCGAGGAGGGAGAACTCCTCGCCCGGGCCGCGGCGGACCGCAAACGGAGCGACCTGCAGAGGATCCTCTGCCTGCGCGCCCTGGCGTCTTCGGACGCGAAGGCCCCTTCCGCACTCCTTCTGGATCGGTTCTTCGACAAGGCTCCGCCCCGCGTCCGCCGGGAGTGGCAGCACACGCTGGGGGTTCTTCTCGCGGAGAACCGCCTCACGTCCCCGAAGAATACGAAGGGCGATCCGGCCAAACTTGCCGAGAAGGTGCGGGCCCGGCTCCGCAAGGCCGGTCCCCCCTATCGCGGCTTCGCGGCCCTGGAGCCCGCCCCGCCCGAACTCGCGCTTCTCCAGAAGGCGGCCGCTTCGGCCCATGACCCTTTCGACCGGGCGGAAGCGATCCGGATCCTGGGGGACAAGAGCGAGGCCGAAGGATTCCTTCCCATCGTGCCGCGGGCCCTCTCTTCAGGTCACTGCGGGGAGCGCACGGCGGTGCTGGAGACGGTGGTGAAAAGGAGGTTCTGGGGAGCGGCACCTTTCCTGATCAAAGCCCTGGAAAAGGAAGCCCACGGAGAAAAGGGCCGCTTCCTCACCGACCTGGGCAACACCTTGATGCTCCTGACCCGCCAGCAGTTCGGATACGACCCCAGGGCCTGGAAACGCTGGTGGGAGAACGAAGGGGAGGCCTTTCTCAAGAAGGCGCTCACACAATCGAACTACGGCCCGGCTCGCAACCATTCCGTCACCGGGCTCGTCGCCGCCTCCAGGAAGGGCGGCACGGAAACCGTGGCCTCCTTCTTCGGACTTCCGGTGGACAGCAGGCGGGTCTCGATCCTGGTGGACGGCTCGGGAAGCATGCGGATCTTCAAGATCGGGGACCGGACCGGGGCCGAAGCGGGGGCCCTCGAACTGGATCGCTACTTCGACCGGCTCGACCCATCCGCGAAATTCAACCTTGGGATCGTGGGGCCCGAGGGAGTGGTCCCGGCGTTCCAGCGCATGCAGTTGATCGGCCCGCGCACCCGCGCCAAGGCCCAGGGTTTTCTCCAGAGTTGGGATTATTCCTCGACCTCGGCTCTGTTCGACGCTCTCGTCGAGGCCCAGGAGAAACCGGAAGTCGACACCATCGTCCTGATCACCGACGGAGGCAGCAGTTCGGGTTCCCATCAGTTCGCCGGCCACATGCTGGAAAGGCTCGGGCAGGAATACCTGCGCACCGGAGTGCGCATCCACACCATCTGCGTGGGCACCGACCGGCCCAAGATCAAATTCCTGCAGGACCTGGCCCGGCTGACGGGAGGTCTCAGCTTGAGTCCTTGAGGTCCTTGAGGCGCACCCGTGCGTCGAGGACGAACGATCGCTCCCGGCTGGGGGCGGCAAGAAACGGATTCAGGTCGAGTTCGGCGATCTCCGGTGAATCCGCCAGAAGGCGGTTCAGACGGAGAAGGACCTCCACGAGCTGATCCCGGACCACGCCCGGCTGCCCCCGCACGCCGTCCAGTAGGGCCTGGGCCCGGATCCCGGCAACCATCTCCTCGGCATCCGTCCGGGAAAGCGGGTGCAGCCGGAAGACGATGTCCTTGAAGACCTCGACGTGGATCCCCCCGATTCCGAATGCCATCATGCGCCCCATCCTGGGATCGGTCGCGGCCCCGAAAAAGACCTCGACCCCCCCCTTCTTCATGGGCTGCACGCGCACTTTCCAGCCGGTAAGCCGCTTCCGAAAGCGTTTATCGAGTTCGGCCCAGGCTTTCAGCAGTTCATCCGCGCCGCGAAGATCGAGGAAGACCCCGCCCATGTCGGTCTTGTGGGCGATTCCGCGGGCCTCCAGCTTCAAGACGACGGGCCAGCCGAATTCTCCGGCCGCCTCGAGGGCTTCGCTGCTGCGCGTGACGACCCGTGAAGGCGCCACCGGAATGCGGTAGGCCGCCAGCAGGGAATCCACCTCATCTCCCGACAGGACCGGCCTCCCGGCCCGGACCGCTTTCTCGACGATTCCCCGGGCGGCCGGGCGGTCGGCGCGAAAAGACGGGGCCGGCTCTTCCGGCCGTTCCCGAAGGATCCTCAAACGGTGGAGCCCGGAGAGGGCCACGGCGGCTTCTTCCGGAAAGCGATAGTTCGGAACACCGGCTTCCCGCAGGAGGCTTTCGGCTTCCGTTCCCTGGTCCCGCCCCAGAAGACAGGTAAGGAGGGGCTTTCGCGTCCGCCGCGCATGCCGGATGAAGACCCGCGCCACCGCCGCGGAATCGATCATGATCGGAGACACGAACATGGCCAGGATCATGTCCACCCCGCGGTCGGCGATCACCGCCGACAAGGCCTTGTCGAACCCTTCGGCATCCCCGCCTGCGGTCAGATCGACCGGATTGGTGACCGAGGCTTCCTTGGGGAGAAAGGTCCGCAGTTTCTTCTGGGTGGCGGGCTGCAGGGGAGCGATCACCAGGCCGCGGCCGACGCAGGCGTCCGTCGCCAGGATTCCCGGCCCCCCCGCGTTGGTCACGATGGCGAGATGCCGCCCCAGCGGAAGCTTGCCGGTCTGCGCCGCCGAGGCATGCAGGAAGAGTTCCTTCATGCTGTCCACCCGCAGCACACCGCACTGGGCGAACAGGGAATCGATGGCCGCCTCGCTCCCCGCCAGGGATCCGGTGTGGGAGACCGCCGCCCGGGCGCCGCTTGCAGTCCGGCCGGACTTGACCACCATGACGGGTTTCTTGCGCGTGAGTCGCCGGGCGATGCTCATGAAGCGCTCGGGGTGCCCGAACGCCTCGAGATAGAGGAGGATCTGGCAAGTGCGGGGATCCTTCTCCCAATATTCAAGAAAATCGGAGGGGCTGACCTCGGCGCGGTTTCCGATGCTGGCGAACATGCTCACTCCGAGTCCCAGGGAGCGGGCGTCGGCGAGGATCGCCTCACCCAGAGCCCCGGATTGTGAAAGGAAAGCAGCCCCCCCCGACGTGGGCGTGGTGGCGGCAAAGGTCGCGTTCATGGAAACTTCCGGATCCGTGTTGAGCACGCCCATGCAGTTTGGCCCCACCATGCGGATCCGGTTCTTGCGGCAATGAGCCACAAGCTTCTCCTGGAGCCCGGTCCCTTCCGGACCTGTCTCCGCAAACCCCGAGGAAATGACGACCAGGGCCTTGACCCCCTTCCGGGCGCAATCCTGGGCCGCTTTCAACACATGGCGGGCGGGGACGACGATCACCGCAAGATCCACGGGCCCCGGAATCGCGCCGACATTGGGAAAGCAGGGCATCGAGTGGACCACGTCCGTACTGGGGTTCACGGGATAGACCGGCCCGCAAAAGCCCCCCTCGACGAGGTTGCGCACGATCTCATGCCCGATGCGGTTGGGGCTGCGGCTGGCTCCGATCACCGCGATGGCCCGCGGGCGAAAGAGGGGATCGAATCCGGGCTTCCGGTTCGGGGAAGTCATTTCCGCAGGACCTCCTCCAGGCAGCGGGCCAGGGCGGAACGGACTTCGGCCAGGGGAGGAGGATCCTTCATTTCGCGGGCCATGGAGGTGAGCAGGCCGGGGTCCAGCCCGCAAGGGTCGAACCGGCGGAAGAATTCGAGGTCGGTGGTGACGTTCAATGCAACCCCGTGATAAGTCACCCAGCGGCGCACCGCCACCCCGATCGAAGCGATCTTGCGCCCATTCACCCAGCAGCCCGTGTTGCGGGGATCTCGTTCCCCTTTCATGCCAAAAAACCCCACCGTGAGGATGAGGGCTTCCTCCAGAGCGCGAAGGAATGCGTGCAGATCGCGCGCTTTTCCCTCCAGCAACAGGATGGGGTAGGCGACCACCTGGCCCGGCCCGTGAAAGGTGGCTTTCCCGCCGCGGGCGACGCTGAAGACCGGCAGTCCGATCCCTCGGTAGCGGGCGGGATCTTCGCCCCTTCCCACCGTCACCACCGGTTCGAATTCACACAAGAGCAGGCGATCGGGGATCTCCCCGCGGGTCCGTTGCTCCACCATGGCCATCATTTTCCGGTTGGCCTGCCCATAGTCGCAGCGCCCGAGATCGAGGACCTCCAATTCCGGGGTGCGGCTGAACTTCAGGCCGGCCACGGGATGGCCGTTCACTTGGCGCTGTGAGGGGACATGCCGTGGACGTCCTCGCAGGCCTCCTGAAAAACTTCCGGAAGAGTGGGATGGGCGTGGACGGTAAGGGCAAGGTCCTCCGAAGTCAGACCGGCCTCGATGGCCAGGGTCGCTTCGGAGATCAGTTCAGAGACTTCCGGACCGACCATCTGGACTCCAAGAACCGTGTCGTCCCCTTTGTCGGCAACCACCTTGATGAAGCCTTCCCCCTTGCGAAGACTCAAGGCCCGTCCGTTGGCTCCGAAGGAGAATCGTCCGATGGACACCTCTCTTCCGGCTTCCCGGGCCTGGGCCTTCGTCATGCCCACGGTTGCGATCTCGGGATCGGTGAAGATCACCGCCGGAACCGCCTTCACGTCGTAGGCGGCGCCCTGCTTTCCGGCAAGAACCGCGGCGGCAGCAAGCCCTTCCGCGAACCCTTTGTGGGCCAGCATCGGCTGGCCGGCGACGTCTCCGATGGCGTAGACGTGCGGCGTCCGGGTACGCCGCTGGGCATCGACTTCGAGGAAACCCGCCTTGTCAGGAGTCAGGCCTGCGTTCTCAAGGCCGATCCCCCGGCTGCACGGCCTGCGGCCCACGGTCATGAGGATCTGGTCCGTGGCGATCGTCCGGGACTCCCCGTCCGTTTCCACGCGGACCTCCACCCGGCCGTCCTTCTCCTTCCATTCCCGGGCAAAAGAGCCGGTCAGGATCTCGACGCGGGCCTTCTTGGCCTTGCGGGCGACCAGGCGGGAAAGATCGGCTTCCGTTCCGGGGAGGATGGAGCCCGTGGCTTCGACAATGGTCACCTTGCACCCGAGATGAGCGTAGAAGGTCCCCAGCTCCATGCCGATGTAGCCCCCTCCCACGACCAGAAGATGCCCGGGGATCCTGGCGGGGGAGAGCGCCTCGGTGCTCGACCAGATCCGCTCTCCGAATTCCCAGCCGGGAAATGTGACCGGTTCGGAACCGGTGGCGATTACGACGTCGCGGGCCTTGATGCGGGTGATTCCGCCCTTGGGGCCTTCGACCTCGACGGATCCTGGTCCCAGCAGGCGGCCGCGGCCGCGGACCACATGGATCCCGCGCTTCTTGAAAAGCATGCCGATTCCGCCGGTCAGCTTCTCCACGATCCCCTGCTTCCAGGCGATCATGCGGGCCAGATCGACCGCGGGTTCCCCCACGGTGATGCCCATTTCGGTCGCGCTGCGGGCCTCCTCAAGAAAGTTGCCGGCGACGATCAGGGCCTTGGAGGGGATGCAGCCGACGTTGAGGCAGGTGCCGCCCAGGCGACCCTCTTCGACGCAGACGACTTTCTTTCCGTACTGGGCCAGCCGGATGGCGCAGAGGTATCCGGCCGGGCCGGCGCCGAGGACCGTAGTTTCTGTCTGGATCTCTGCCATGATCGGGTGGTCTGCTGTTCCCTCTATTCCGCCGCGGGGCGGAAATGGAGGGGAGATTATAGGCTGCCCGGCCCGCGAACCGGGGGGGCCCGGGCCGGATCCGGTAGAGTCTCCCGTCAACCCATGGAACCCCGCCGGACGTCCGAATCCTTCCTCCAACTGGAATCGGTCCACGAAGGACTGGGAAAGATCTTCCTTTCCCATCAGGCCGCCCTCATCCAGGGCGACCTTCCCGCATCCAGAAGCGCCCTGGATCGTTTCGGCTCCGGACTCCGGGCGCATATCCGCGTAGAGGAAGAGATTCTCCTGCCCTACTATCTGCAAGGGCATGCCCCCCCCATCGGAGGAAGCGCCGAAATAATCGAAAATGAACACCGCAAGGTCGAAACGTTTCTTGATGAGTTCGATCGTCTTTTCTCGAACCTGGAAAAGAAGAAGGGGACGGCCCCCCTGGAGATCGTGGAATTGATCGAACGGGAAGCCCGGCTCAAGGAACTCCTGGTCCATCACAATCAGCGCGAACACGAGACCTTCTATCCGGGCTTGGACCAGGCGGTTCCTCCTTCGGAGCGCAGCAAGGTCCTGGACCGCTGTGAGACCATCCAGCAGGAGTCGGGGGCGCCGTGATCCGCGAAAACCACCCCGAGTGGGGCAAGGGGCCCGGACATCCTTCGATCCGGCATTTCCTCCAGGGGCCGCAGCGGCGCGGCTCCGAAATGCTGCGCCTTTTCCGGATCACGCGGGAGTTCTTCCAGGGCTTCCGCGGGCTTCAAAAGGCCGGTCCTTGCGTCACCGTATTCGGCTCGGCCCGTTTCCAGGAAGGCAATCCCTACTACGAGATGGCCCGGGAGGTCGGACGCGGTCTGGCCCGCGAGGGCTTTACCGTGCTCACCGGAGGCGGGCCGGGAATCATGGAGGCCGCCAATCGCGGCGCCCAGGAAGCCGGCGGGCGTTCGATCGGATGCAACATCCAGCTGCCCAAGGAACAGGAACCCAATCCCTATCTCGATCAGTGGCTGGAATTCCGCCACTTCTTCGTGCGCAAGGTGATGCTGGTGAAGTATTCCTACGCCTTCGTGACGCTTCCGGGCGGATTCGGCACCCTGGACGAGATCTTCGAGACTTCGGTCCTCGTCCAGACCGGCAAGATCCTGGAATTCCCCCTCATCCTGATGGGCTGCGAGTTCTGGCAGCCGCTCCTCGACTTCCTGCGCTCACGGCTGGTCGCCAACGGCACCATCAGCCCGAGCGATCCGGAACTCTGGACCGTCACCGACGATCCCGAGGAGGCAGTGGGACGGATCCGCAGGATCGGAATGAGCCAGTTCGGCCTCACCTACCGCGGGAGGAAGCAGCAAAAGCGTCTTCCACGACCCGCTTCTGCTCTGCCTGATGGCGCCGGTAGGAGCCCGTAGCGGGACTCGCCGAAGCCGGACGTCCCGCATACTCGAGAGTCGGCATCCCCAGGCTCCGGAAACGGTCCGAAAGCCAGGTCCAGGCTCCCATGTTGCGCGGCTCTTCCTGGCACCAGACCCATTTCGACGAAGGGAACCGCTCCGCCCATGCGGCGATTTCCGCGGCGGGGAACGGATAGAGCTGCTCCAAACGGAGGATCACGACGTCTTCGTGACCGGAAGCCGCGCGGAAATCCTCGAGTTCGTGGGCGATCTTCCCGCTGCAGAGGAGAACCCTTTCCGCCCGGACGGATTCCCCGGACAGCGCCCCTAGAAGCGGCTGGAAGCCGCCCTCTTCCAGGGCGCCGGCCGGGCTGGCCACCCGGGGATCCCGCAAGCCGCTCTTGGGGGTCAGGATCACCAGTGGCCGCTTCTCCCTGCGCAGCCCCTGGACCCGCAACAGGTGGAAATACTGGGCGGAAGTGGACGGGTAGCAGAGGGTCATGTTCTCTTCCGCGCAGAGGGCCAGAAAGCGCTCCATCCGGGCGCTGGAATGTTCCGGGCCCTGTCCGTCGTAACCGTGGGGCAGGAGCAGGGTCAGCCCGCACCGCTGGCCCCATTT
>CAZQAP010000127.1:0-9070 GCA_964591365.1 uncultured Planctomycetales bacterium | reverse complement strand
CTAGTACCCGCCGCGGTGCCTTCCAGGCCCGGCGCCGGCTTCCATCCCGATTTCCAGGGCATTGGTGAGGCCGGGCACCACGCCGTCCCTCTGCCCCTCGAGAACAGCCTGGAAGAAGACCCGGACGCCTTCGCCAAGATGACCGTCGTTGGTGAACACCCAGGAAACCTTCCCCTTGCGGTTGGCCTTGAGGACGACAACGTGATCCGGACGCGGGACGAGGGTGCCGTCCACAAGGGGAAGGTCGGCCCGGTTGAGGGAGTAGACCAGCTTGACGGATTCTTTTGGAAGCAGGCCGGTGGCTTGCAGGAAATACCGGTTTCCCTGGCCGCCCTGCCGCCAGGCGACAAGATCGGGGCTTTGGGAACGGCCGCCCGCCACCCCCATGCCCAGGTCTCCGACCTGGGCGATCTTTCGAAGCCCCTGCCAGGCATTGACGAACCCTTTTCCAAGCAGGCCTTCGAATCCGGGATTGCGGTCATCCAGGTCGAGGGCGGATTCCTCGAGGATGCGCCGGGCCTGACCGGCATGGAGGCGCGGGAACTTGCTGAAAAGGAGGGCGGCGGCGCCGGCGACGTGCGGGGCGGCCGCGGAGGTTCCGAAGAACCAGCCCGTCTCGTAAGGTTCCGGCCAGGAGGTGTAGATGGCGGTCCCCCCGGCCGTGAAGTCCACCCAGTCTCCGTAGGAGGAGGCCAAGCCGGCCCCCCAGACGCTGCGCAGGCCCTCTTGATCGACCGCCGCCACCGCGATCACCCCGGGATGCTTCGCCGGCCAGACCTTCTGGTTGTTGAAGTTTCCGGCCGCGAAGACCACCACCTTGTCACGGTCCACGGCGTAGTCGATGGCCTTGTTGATGAGGTCGGAGGGCTTGAAGCCATTGGTCCAGGAGCACTGGATCACGCGCGCGGAGGAATCGGCGGCCATGACGATGGCGGCGGCGGCGGAGAGTTCGCCGGCGAACTTTCCGGAAGGGGGGAACTGGCCGTTTTCATCGAAGATCTTGAGGTGGATGACTCCGCAGCCGCAGGCCACCCCGGCCACACCTTTGCCGTTGTTTCCGTCGGCCGCCACGATTCCGGCCACGGAGACGCCATGGCCGGTTTCATACTCGGGAATGGGATCGTTGTGGACGAAATCCCAGCCATAGTAATCGTCCACGTAGCCGTTGCCGTCGTCGTCGATTCCGTTGCGCGGGATTTCGCCCGGATTGACCGCCGTCATCATTTCGTGGTCGGTCCCGACGAAGGGATAGAGGCCTCCGGTGTCGATCACGGCGATGACCACGTCCTTCTTTCCGACCGAGATGTCCCAGGCCTCGGGAAGGTCCATGTCCAGGTTGGAAACCTGCTGGAACGACCACTGCTTGGAAAAACCAGGATCATTGGAGTCGTCAGCAAGCTGCCCGGTGCGGAGATCGAGGCGGGCCTTGCGGCACTCGGGAGAACTCTCCAAGTGGGCGCGCACCTGTTCCTCGGTTCCACGGGGAACCTGGAGGACGAGGATGCGGTCCAGGCCGGCCGCCGCGTGCTTCGCCGAGTTGGCAGGTCCCGAGGGGAAGGCGGGACGCACCCGGACCGGGGTCAGCGCACCCAGGGTTTCCCGGGCCCTGTGCACGATCTGGGAATCGGAAACCCCGGGGGCCTCCCAGACGACGACGGTGCCATGAATGACAGGTTCAGCCTGCGGGGGGAGCAAAAAGAGGAGCAGGGGCAGCAGCATGGGGCCTCGGAGGTTTCGGGGGGAATAGGGCAATCCTAGCAAGGTCGGGCGGATCCCGGTCAAGGAAAAATCATCCCTCACCCGGCGAAACCCCCGGAAAAGGGGGGGTTTCCCCCCCCGAAGGGGGTGCGGGAGGCGGGGAAGCATCCTCCGGGGGCTTGAGCTGCAGATGGTCGAGGACGTGGACCGGGTGTTCCACCGGCTGTCCGTCGATCTTCAGCCGGAAGGTGTAGGCCCCGAATTCCTCGAAGGGGAGCCCCGCCAGGCGGATCACGGCGCGTCCCTTGGTCTGCCGATTTTGAAGCTGGATGGCGGGCAGAGGAAGGTCGATGGTGCGTTCGCTGGGAGCCTCGATCTGCAGCGCCGCCTGGTAGACGCCCTGGCCGTCGGTCAGTCCGATGGCCACGCTGAAGACGGGCAGCCGGCCGGGAAGGCGCAGGGAGTGAAGCGCATCGAACATCCCGATCAGGCAGAGCTTTCCGTGCTCGTCCCGGAAGGCGTAGTCGCAGATGTGCAGCCATTCGAGATGCGGAAAGGGTTTGCCCATCGGAATGCTCGGAGATCAGGGGGAGTCGGCCGGAGCCCGCGGCGGGGCTCCAGGGGAACAGTTCACCATCCGTAGTTGCCCTGCCAGGGCGCGTGATGGGGCGGTTCGGGTTTGCGCCGCGGAATGGCCATGAGGACCCATCCCTCGAGAATGCGCATCTTCAGTCCAAGCTGGTTTCCACAACCCTGGATCTCCGCTCGCAGGGGGCCAGGGCACACCATGGGGCTCCAGAGCCGCACCTGCCGGACGCGGGGAAGGGTCAGGGACTTGAGGCACTGCGGCCAGGTGGCGCCTTCGAGCCGCAGGTAACCGGGCGAGGATTCCGCGGGCTCGAGCAGCCAGAACTCGGCGTACTCCTCGCGGTCGGGTCCGATGGCCATGCGCGCCAGGCGGCCCAGGCGCCGGTGTGGGACCCGGGAGCCTGGACGGGTCCTCACGAGGATGCGCAGGGCACCGTGGGCGACCACGCCGCTGCGGAGGGTCAGGCGGGGTTCGGCGAGCCGGGCCAGGCGGTCCCGCCAGCGGCGCACCACTTCCGCGGGATCGCAGGAACGGTAGAGGGCGCCAAGAAGAAGGGACATGGGGACCGCTTTCAGGATAACGCAAATCCCCGCCTCGGGAAGACGGCCCTTCCCCCCCCCTGGCCGGCCCGGGAAGTCAGCTCTCCCGGTGGACCACGGCCGCCGAGGCCTGGTCGGCGGGCAGGACCAGGGCCTGGGCCACGTTGACCCGGGCGGGCCGGGAGGCCATCCAGACCACCACCTCGGCGATGTCCTCCCCTTTCAGGGGGGTCATGCCGAGGTAGGTGCGCCCGGCTTTTTCCGCGTCTCCGTGAAAGCGCACCGTGCTGAATCCGGTGTCGACCAGCCCGGGATCGACCGTGCTTACCTTGACCCCCGTGCCGCAGAGATCCAGGCGCATCCCCTGGGTGAGGGCGGCGACCGCGTGCTTGCTGGCGCAGTAGACCCCGCCGCGGGGGTAGACCTCGTGCCCGGCGATCGAACCGACGTTGATCACGTGTCCGCGCCCGCGTTTCACCATGCCCGGAAGAACCGCCCGCGAGACGTAGAGCAGCCCCTTGACGTTCGTGTCGAGCATCTCCTCCCAGTCGGCAAGCCTTCCTTCCTGGATCGGTTCCAGGCCGCGGGCCAGGCCGGCGTTGTTGACCAGGACGTCGATCGCGGAGAAGGGAGCCGGCAATGCTGCCAGGGCGGCTTCGACGGCCGGAAACCTGCGCACGTCGAGCGGAAAGGGGTGCACCCTGGCTCCCTGGCGGGAGAGTTCGGAAGCCAGGGATTCGAGCCGTTCGCGGCGCCGGGCGCAGAAGGCCACCGCGGCGCCCGCCGCGGCGAAGGCGCGCACGCAGGCTTCCCCGATCCCGCTGCTGGCGCCGGTGACGAGTACGGATCTTTCCTGAAGCGAAGTCATGGGGGTTCAGTAGTCGAGGGCCTTGGAATCGCGCCGCTCCCGGAGAAGATCGAGAAACGCCGCGGCAGTGAGGGCGCGCTGCTCGGCCACGCCATGGACGCGCAGGTTGAGGACACCCTGTTCCACTTCGCGCGCCCCGAGCACTGCCATGTAGGGGATCTTCTCGACCTCGGCCTCGCGGATGCGTTTGCGCAGCGGGCCGTCGGTCTTGAGAACGGTGCGGAATCCGCCCTCGTGGAGGATCTTCACCAGGCCCGCGGCCGCGGAAGCCTGGTCCTGGCCGAGCGGAAGCACCGCCACCGGCTGGGGATGCAGCCAGACCGGGAACCAACCGGCGAAATGCTCGATCAGGCCGCCGGCGAAGCGTTCCATGCTGCCGAAGATGGCGCGGTGGACCATCACCGGCCGCTTGAGTTCGTTGTCGGCGTCGTTGTAGCGGATGTCGAAGCGTTCCGGAAGGTTGAAGTCGACCTGCACGGTGGGGCCCTGCCATTCGCGCCCCAGGGCGTCCTCGAGCTTGAAGTCGATCTTGGGTCCGTAGAAGACCCCCCCGCCGGGATCGTCGTGAAGTTCGAGGTTTTTGCGGGCGGCGGCTCCGCGCAGGGCGCTCATGGCGTGTTCCCAGACTGCGTCGCTGCCGAGCGACTTCTCCGGGCGCGAGGCCAGGTAGGCCTGGTACCGGTAGCCGAAGGTGCTCAGAATGGTGTGGACGAGTTCGAGCACACCGACCAGTTCGTCCTCGAGCTGGCCGGGGGTGCAGAAGATGTGCGCATCGTCCTGGGTGAAGCCGCGCACCCGCAGCATGCCGTGCAGGGTCCCGCTCGGCTCGTAGCGGTAGACCGTGCCCAGTTCCGCGAACCGCAGGGGCAGATCGCGATAGCTGTGACGGCGGGATTTGAAGATGGTGATGTGGCCCGGGCAGTTCATCGGCTTGACCCGGTGCGGCCGGCCGTCCACGTCCATCGGTGCCCAGATCATGTCGGCGTAGTTCTCGAGGTGCCCCGAGCGCTCGAAGACCTCGTCGCCGGCGACGTGCGGGGTGTAGACCGGCCAGTAGCCCTGTTCTTCGTGCAGCTCCCACCACCACTCCTCCAGGCGCCGGCGCACGTGGGCCAGCTTGGGGTGCCAGAAGACCAGTCCCGCGCCGAATTCCGGGTGCAGGCTGAAAAGATCGTGTTCGCGGCCCAGGCGGCGGTGATCGCGGGCCTCGACCTCCTCGAGATAGGCCAGGTACTTGCGCAGATCCTTGCGGTTCCACCAGGCGGTTCCGTAGATCCGCTGGAGCATCGGTTTCTCCGAATCGCCCCGCCAGTAGGCGCCCGCCACACTCAAGAGCTTGAAGGCATCGGCGGGAACCTGGGAGGCCTTCTCCACGTGGGGCCCGGCGCAGAGGTCGCCCCAGGTGCCGTGGTCGTAGAAGGTGACCGCCTCTCCTTCCGGGATGTCGTCCAGGAGTTCCAGCTTGTAGGGCTGTCCGCTCTTTTCGAAGCGTTGGCGGGCCTCCGCGCGGGTCAGGGTCCGGCAGCGGAACTCGCCGGCCTCCTTGAGGATCGCGCGCATCGCTTCTTCGATGCGCGGGAGGTCCTCGGCGGTGAGCGGGCGGGGCAGGTCGAAGTCGTAGTAGAAGCCGTTGTCGATCGGCGGGCCGATGGCGACTTTGGCTTCGGGGATGAGGCGCAGCACGGCGTCGGCCATGATGTGGCTGACGCTGTGCCGCAGGGCGTGCAGACTGACGGGGCCCTTTTGGGGCTCGAAGGGAAGACTCATGGTTTCCTCCCCGGCCGGCCGAACCAGGGCCGCGCGGGGCCGGGGATTCTAAACTTGGCCGCCCCATCGGGGGAAAGGCCCTTCAGGGAAGAAAGACGAGCTTGCGGGCCACGGAAGAGAATTCCAGATTGGCGTCCAAAACCGCCAGCGAAAAGCTTCGTCCGGCCAGACGGGACGGAAAACCGTGCGGGCCGGCCTGGATCCGTGCGGAGGCCCTTCCGCCGGCATCCAGGACCCCTTGAAAGTTCCCAGCCTGGGGGGGCGCCCCCCCGTGAAGGGATTCCCGGAAGAGCCGATCGCGCGTCAGGGGAATGGAAAGGCCATGGAGCCAGGTCGGGCCGGTTCCGTGGGCGGAGATCAGGATCCGGTACGGAGTGCCGCCGACCCGATCGGGAAAATCGATGGCGTAGTCGATCGATCCGCCCGCCGATACAGAAAGGGTTTTCGCGGAAGGCCGCAAAATGGGGTTGAAGGTGAACAGGAAGGTGGTACCAGCCGCGGAGAGGCCCCCGGGATCGGCGCCGGGCGAGGAGAAAAGGAGGTCGGCCCGGCCATCGAAATCGAAATCGCCCCCCAGGGAGACCGAAGTGCCCAGGACGTGGTTGGAGACCCGGCTCGCCTGGCGGAACAGGAGCGCCCCGGAGGATCCGGAGAAGACGGACACCGCACCGGCGCGATCCAGGACAGGCGGTGCCGCCCAGGGCGCCCCCACCGCCACGTCGGCCAGCCCATCCCCATCCAGGTCCCCTCCACCGCTGACCGCCTGGCCGAAAAGGTCGTCGTTCCGCCGTCCGTCGATCTCGCGGAGAAGACCTCCGGTGGCTCCGGAGTAGACGAAAACGACGCCTTTCAGGGCCATCAATTTCCCGGGAAGGTCGGGCGAACCGACCACGATGTCGCAGACCCCGTCCCCATCCACGTCTCCCGTTCCCGAGACGTCCGCCCCGAAATGGTTGCCGACCCGCTTCCCGATGAATTTGTAGATCCGCCTCCCATCCGCGCCGGAAAGAACCAGCGCGTTTCCGTGACGATAGGCGAAGGGATTCCCAAGAAGAATGTCAGGAATCCCGTCCCCATTCACGTCTCCGGCGCGGGCGGCGGCGAGTCCCTGGTAGTCCCCCGCCCGATTTCCATCGAACCGGAAGAGCTGGCCGCCGGTGCTCCCCGAAAAGACGAACACCGCGCCGGAGTCCACGAGTCCGTTGGAATCGGTATCCGGGGCCCCCATCATGAAATCGGCGAAACCGTCCCCATCCAGGTCGCCGCACCCGGAAACCGAGGCCCCCAGGGCGTCGAAGTCGGCTTGGCCATTGGCGCGGAAGAGGACCTGGCCGGTGGCCCCGGAAAGCACGAGGGCGGCGCCCGCCCCTCGAAGGCCGTTGGGGTTCGCACACGGCGCTCCCGCAATCACGTCAGCACGGCCGTCGCCGTCAACGTCTCCCGCACCGGAAACGGAGTACCCGAGCTGCATGGCCCTCCCGGTGCCGTCGAAGCGCCAGATCAGGCGGCCGTCGGTTCCGGAAAAGAGGTAGACGGAACCCAGTTCCTGGGGCTGGGCGAAGGGGGCGCCGACGGCCAAGTCCGGGACGCCGTCTCCGTCCGCGTCGCCGACGGCCGCACAAGAGTTCCCCAGGAAATCTCCCGGAGCACTCCCATCGAAGCGGAAATGGAGGTCCAGGGTCCCGCCCACGGTTTGGGCCGGAAGGAGCGGGCCAAGGGTTCCCAGGGCCGCAGTGGCGGCCAGGATGGGGAAAAACGGGCGGAAATGCTTCAAGGCGGCTCTCCAGATCGGAGTGGAAGGGGCAGTAGCAAAAAACATGCCACTCCGAAACCGCCTCGAACCGGCAAGAGGGTTACCGGCCGGTAACGCCCCCCGCAAAGGCTTTACAACACGAAGCGCAGAGAACAGGCCAGCGAGGCCTGGTCGAAGTGGCTGTTGATGACCGCCAGATGAAGCGGAAAGCGGCGGCCGGCCAGCTTGAGGGGCAGGGAAAGGGGCGGAACCGTGATGCGGGCCGCGGCATCGCCGGCGGCATCGAGCGTCCCCTGGAAGCCGGAAGCCTGCGGAGGCGTGTTTCCCCGAAGGGATGCGCGGAAGAAGCCGTCCTTCGTCAAGGGGATGGAAAGGCCGTGCAGGAGGGTGGGGCCGGTTCCGTGGGCGGACAGCAGGATCCGGTAGCCCGCCCCGGCGTCGGCCGCGGGAAAGTCGATCGCGTACTCGATGGTCCCGCCGCGCAGGATCGAAAGGGTTTCGCCGGTCGAGGAGAGGGCGGGATTGTAGGTCAGGAGGAAAACCGAGCCGGTGGGCCCCCCGGGCCCGGCGGGCACCGCGCCGGGGGATCCGGCCAGCAGATCGCTGCGGCCGTCCCCGTCCACGTCCCGGGCGCCGGCGAGGGCGACCCCCAGGACACCGAAGGGGGTCTTGCCCTCCAGGCGCAGGATCTCTTTTCCGCTCGTGCCGGAGAAGACGAAGGCGATGCCGGCCTGCTCGGAGTGGTTGGCCTTGGCGGGGCCGCCGGAGATCACGTCGGCGGTGCCGTCGCCGTCCACGTCTCCGCCTGCAGCGACCGCGTCCCCCAGGCGGGCGTGCTCCACGGGGCCGTCGAGGAAGAGGAGCAGGGCGCCGGTGGCCCCCGAGTAGACGAAGGCCGCGCCCTCGTCGAGCCCCTGGGGATTGAAGCCGGGGGCGCCCACGATCCAGTCGGCCACGCCGTCCGCATCCACGTCGCCTGCGCCTGAGACCGAGTCGCCGAAGAACTCGAAATCGGAAGCGGTTCCATCCAGCCGCCGGAGGAGGAGGCCGGTGGCGCCCGAAAGGATGTAGGCCGAGCCGCTGTCGGTGAGTCCTCCCGCATCGGCGAAAGGTCCGCCGACGATCAGGTCGGCGGTGCCATCTCCGTTGACGTCTCCACCCCCCGAGACGGAGAATCCGAGTTCTTCATTCGCAAAGGAGCCGTCGAAGCGGAAGAGGGAAGCGCCGGTGGCGCCGGAGAAAACGAAGGCCGATCCGGCCCGCCACAGGGCGCCGGGATCGGCGCGCGGTGCGCCGGCCAGGATGTCGGGCACACCGTCGCCGTCGAGATCGCCGGCACCGGCGACGGAGGAACCGAGCCGGTCCCCCACCGCCAGGCCGTCAACCCGCAGGAGAAGCCCTCCCGTGGCACCCGAGAAAACCAAGGCCGAACCGGTCCGCCCGATTCCGGGCGCCTTCGCACGGCGCGCCCCCACGAGCAGATCATCGAAGCCGTCTCCGTCCAGGTCGCCGGCGCCCGCAACGGAATAACCGAGTTCGTCGCCGGCCTGCCCGTCGAATCGGTGAAGCTGAACGCCCGTTGCCCCCGAATAGACCAGGGCGCTGCCGGCGTCGGCCTGACCGCCCGGGTCGGCCAGCGGAGCGCCGGCAATCATGTCCGGAATGCCGTCGCCGTCCACGTCGCCCGCGAAGGCCACCGAGCGTCCGAGAGCGTCGAGAGAACCGGCGGAATCGAAACGGTACTTCAGCTCCACGCTACGGCATCCCTCCTGGGCGGAGGCTCGAGGACCGGAAAGTCCGAAGAGAAACCCGGCGATGAGGATGGAAGACGGGCGGAAGGGCATGGGTGGCATCCC
>CAZQAP010000126.1:0-9091 GCA_964591365.1 uncultured Planctomycetales bacterium | reverse complement strand
GGCACGCCGAAGTGGGCGCTGGCGTTGCGCGCGTTGCGGGACATCCAGGCGAACAGATCCTTGCGCCAGCGGGCCATCCTGCCCCTTCCGCCGACGCCCAGGACCTCCCGGCCGAGGAAGAAGGTGGTCTCCAGGGGTTCGAACTCCACGCCGTGCTTCTCGCACTGGTTCAGGATCCGCACCACGTTGGGGTTGTCCATGTAGCCGAAGCGGGCCGTGATGCGGAACAGGCCGTGGCCGAGATCGGTCACCTCCACCCGCTTGTCGGCCCGGATGCGCGGCCGGTCTTCGACCAGGATGGTCAGCAGCCCGACCTTCTCGTGCAGGATGTGATTGTGCTCGAGGTTGTGCAGCAGGGCGGGCGGGATGGTCTCGGGATTGCTGGTCAGGAAGACCGCCGACCCCGGCACCCGCAGCGGCGGGTTGGCGGCCACATCTTTCAGGAAGACGTCCGATGCGAGGGCCGAGCTGCGGATCCGGTTGGAAAGGAGCTTGCGGCCGCGCCGCCAGGTGGTGAAGAGCACGCAGATGCAGGCCCCCACGAAGAGCGGAAGCCAGCCGCCGGCCATCACCTTGATCAGGTTGGCCGAGAAGAAGGCCACGTCCACCACCAGGAAGGCGCTCATCAGGGCTCCCGCCGCAACCCGGCCCCAGCCCCACGATTTCCGGGCCACCAGGTAGAGCAGGCCGGTGGTGATCACCATGGTGCTGGTGACCGCCATCCCATAGGCCCCGGCCAGGTTGCTCGAGGAGCGGAAGGCCAGCACCAGGCCCACGACCGCCAGGAAGAGCAGCCAGTTGACAGCCGGCACGTAGATCTGCCCGCGCTCGTCGTGGGAGGTGTGGACCACCTTGAGCCGCGGGCTGAAGCCGAGCTGGATGGCCTGGTGGGCCAGCGAGAAGGCGCCCGAAATGACCGCCTGCGAGGCGATGATCGTGGCCACCGTGGCCAGCGCCACCAGCGGATAGCGCGCCCAGGGGGGAGCCAGCAGGTAGAAGGGGTTTTCCGCGGTCGCGGAATCCCGCAAGAGGAGCGCCCCCTGGCCGAAGTAGTTCACCAGAAGGGCGGGGAGCACCAGCACGAACCACGCGCGCCGGATGGGCGCGGCTCCGAAGTGCCCCATGTCCGCGTAGAGCGCCTCCCCCCCGGTCACCACCAGGAAGACCACCCCCAGGATCAGGAACCCCTCCTTGCCGTTGCCGAAGAGGAACCCGAAGGCGTGGCCGGGATCCAGGGCCAGGAGCACCCGGGGTTCCGCGGCGATCGACACCCCGCCGAGCAGCGCCAGGATGAAGAACCAGAGCAGCATCACCGGGCCGAAGATGCGCCCCACCCGCGCCGTTCCGTGATGCTGCACGAAGAAGAGCAGGAAGAGGATGCCCAGGGTCAGGGGGATCACCCACGACTTCAGCGCCGGGGCCACGAGGCCCAGCCCTTCGATCGCGCTCAAGACCGAGATCGCCGGGGTGATCATCCCGTCGCCGTAGAGCAGCCCGGCCCCGAACAGACCCAGGACGGTGATGAGCAGCTTCCCGCGCCGGGTCTTGGGGAAGGGGACCGCCTGGACCATCAAGGCCAGGATTCCGCCCTCGCCGTGGTTGTCGGCGCGCATGACGAAGACGAGGTACTTGACCGAAATGACCACCAGGAGCGACCAGAAGATGAGCGAGAGCACCCCGAGCACGCGTTCCGGGGAGAATCCGATCGCCTCGGGGCCCCGGAAGCACTCGCGGATGGCATAGAGCGGGCTGGTGCCGATGTCGCCGTAGACCACGCCCAGCGCGGCCAGGGTGGGCAGGAAGAGGCCGGCCCGGGGTTTCTTCCCGGCGGGCTTGGCGGAAGGGGCTTTCTCGGAACCGGAGGGATTCTTCAAGGGGTGGGCTGCGCGGGCTTCCCCCGCCGCCCGGCAGGTTAGCGGACCGTGGGGTTATAAAAAGGGCCGCCCATGGAGTTCCAGCCGTCCTGGAAGGAATCGGAGCCCTTCTCCGAGATCGCCCCGGACGAGATCCATCTCTGGCGCATCCCCGCGGAAGGATCCCCGGAATCGCTGCAGGAACTCCGCTCCCTGCTCTCGCCGGAGGAACTCCGGCGCGCCGCACGATTTCATCGCCCCGCCGACCGGGAAGCCTTCCTCCGGCGCCGGGGCCAGGTGCGCCGGATCCTGGGGGCCTGCCTGGACCGGGATCCCCGCAGCCTTCGTTTTCGCGCGGGTCCGCGCGGCAAGCCGGCCCTCGCGAAGGATTCCGCGGCTTCGCGGCTGCGCTTCAACTGGAGCCATTCGGGAGAATGGGCGCTTCTCGCGGCCGGTCTCGACATGGAGATCGGCATCGACCTGGAGCGCATCCGGCCCCTTGCGGACATGAAGGCCATCGCCCGGCGCTACTTCTCATCCTTGGAGTGCCGCCAGCTCGAAGCCCTTCCCGAAGAGGACCGTCTGGCGGGCTTCTTCCTCTGCTGGACGCGCAAGGAAGCCCTTCTCAAGGCTCTGGGCACCGGTCTTGCGGGCCGGCTGGACCGCTTCGCGGTCTCCCTGGCCCCGGGAGAACCGGCCCGTATCCTGTGGACCGCCGAGCCCTTCCCCGGAGGGCTTTCCTGGGAACTCCACGCCCTCGAAGCCGCTGCGGGCTATCCGGCGGCCCTGGCCTCTCCGGTTCGCCGCCCCGGCCTCCACGCTCATACAATGCAGCCCCTGGCAAGATGAACGGCAATCCCCCCTTGCGGGCAGGAATTGAGGTCCCCCCCCTGTCCGCCGATAGTGGAATCGGGGTTTCATGACGATTCCCAGCCACCCTCATGGGTCGGGCTTGAGGCTTCAACCCTCCAACATCACCGAGCTGCTCCGGCACCAGGCCGAGCGGTCGCCCGAAAAGACCGCCTTCCGCTTCCTTTCCTTCAAGGAAGCCGGCGAGGAAACCCTTTCCTACGGAGAGCTGGACCGGCGCGCCCGGGCCATTGCGGCCCGGCTTCAGGCCATTGGCGCCCAGGGGGCCCGGGTCCTGGTCCTGCATCCCCCGGGACTCGATTACGTTTCCGCCCTCTACGGCTGTCTCAAGGCGGGGGCGGTGGCGGTGCCCGCCTTTCCGCCCGGCACCTCCCGCCGCGGGGCCCGGCTGAAGACCCTCGTCGCGGATTCCGGAGCCACCCTGGCCCTGACCTCCGCCGAAATCCTGCAGGGCCTGGGGCCCGCGCTGCAGGAGGAACCGGCCCTCGGTGCGCTCCGCTGGCTGGCCAGCGAGGATCTGGTGGTCGATTCCGACCCCAGCGACTGGAAGGAGATTCCCACCGATCCCGCTTCCCTGGCTCTCCTCCAGTTCACTTCCGGCTCCACCTCGGCGCCCCGCGGGGTGATGCTCTCGCACGGGAACATCCTCCAGAACTGCGCCGCGATCGCGGAGCTTCTCGAGGCCGGGCCCGGCAGCAAGGGGGTCTCCTGGCTGCCTCCCTATCACGACATGGGCCTGATCGGCATGCTTCTCCAGCCGGTCTATTCGGGCGGCGAAGCGATCCTCATGTCCCCGCTGGCCTTCCTGCGCAATCCGCACCGCTGGCTGCAGGCCATCTCGGACCACGGGGCCGAGGTCAGTGCGGGCCCCAACTTCGCCTACGAACTCTGCGTGCGGCGGATCACGCTCAAGCAGAAGGAGCGGCTCGATCTGAGTTCCTGGCGGATCGCCTTCAACGGGGCGGAACGGGTGCGTCCCCAGACGCTGGAACGATTCGCAGCGGCCTTCGCGCCCTGCGGCTTCCGCAAAGGGGCGCTGCGTCCCTGCTACGGCCTGGCCGAGGCGACGCTCTGCGTCACCGCCGCCCGTCCGGGACCGGTTCCGGTGCGCGAGCCGGACGAGGGCCGGGCCGTCGCCGGATGCGGGCGTCCGGTGGCCGGGACCGAAGTGCGCATCGTCGATCCGGAAACTCTCCGGCCCTGCCCTCCCGGGACCACGGGAGAGATCTGGGTTGCGGGGGAGAGCGTGGCCCAGGGGTACTGGAACAACCCCGGGCTGACCCGCGAGACCTTCCAGGGGCGGCTCGCCGGCGAAGAGGGGCGCGCCTTCCTGCGCACCGGCGATCTCGGTTTCCTCCACGACGGGGAACTGTTCGTCACCGGAAGGATCAAGGATCTGATCATCCTCGCAGGAGAGAACCACTATCCCGAGGACATCGAATTCGCCGTCCAGGGCGCCCACCCGCTCCAGCGCCCCGACGCCTGCATCGCCTTTTCGGTCGATCTGGACGGCCAGGAGCAGCTCGTCGTCGCCGCGGAGGTTTCCCGGACGAAGGAGGGCCAGGAAAAGGAGATCGCCGCCGCCATCCGCGAAAGGGCAGCCCGGGAGCTGGAACTCCAGATCCACACAGTGGCCCTTCTGCGCCCCGGCGGCCTTCCGCGGACCACCAGCGGAAAGCTCCAGCGGCGGCTCTGCCAGGGCCGTTTCCTGGACGGATCCCTTGCCACGCTGGCCTGCCTGGGCCTGGAAGGAGCCTCTCCCGCGGCGGGGGCCGGAGACATTCCCTCCGATCTCGAGGAAACGATCCTCGCCACGATGCGGGAAATCCTCCAGACCGAAGACATCGGGGTCCACGACAGTTTCTTCGACCTGGGCGGGCAGTCGCTGCTTGCGACCCAGCTCCTTTCGCGCCTGCGCGACGCGTCCGGCCTGGATCTTCCCCTGCGGACGGTTTTCGAGGCCCCCACCGCGGCGGCCCTGGCCGGGCGCCTGGGGGAATTCGCGCACGAGAAACTCGAAGTCCCGGACATCGTTCCGGTCGACCGGAAAGGCGTGCTGCCGCTCTCCTTCTCCCAGGAGCGGATGTGGTTCCTGCACCAGCTCGACCCCCGCAACACGGCCTACAACGTGACCGGCGCCCTCTCCCTGGAGGGCCAGCTCGACGTCGGGACCCTGAAGAGGGCCCTCGGGGAACTCCTGCAGCGGCACGAAGTCCTGCGCACCGCCTACGAGACGCGCGAGGGGCGGCCCTTCCCGGTGATCCACGAGACGTGCGAGCTGCCGTTCGTCCAGGCCGATCTGCGGGAACACCCGGATCCCGAAGCCGAAGCGGAACGGCAGGCCGCCCGGCTGGCCAGCGAGCCGTTCGATCTGGCCGCCGCCCCGCTGGTGCGGGTGCAGCTCCTGAGGGTGGGGCCGAGGCGCCTGCTGCTGGCGATCTGCATGCACCACATCGTCGCGGACGGCTGGTCGGCCAACATCCTTTTGCAGGAGATGCTCGCGCTTTATGAAGCCTTCTGCACGGGCAAGCCGTCCCCCCTGGCCCGGGAAACGATCGGCTACGTCGATTATGCCGCCTGGCAGCGCCGCTGGTTCGCGGGCCGGGCCCTGGAGCGGCAGCTCGCCTGGTGGCGTTCCCAGCTCAAGGATCTTCCCGAACTCCTGGCCCTTCCCACCGATCAGCCGCGCCCGCGCCAGCTCTCGACCCGCGGCGCGCGGATCCATTTCGACCTCCCCGAGGAACTGGTCGGGCGCCTGCGCGAGTTCGGGCTGCGCCGCGACGCCACCCTCTTCATGGTTCTGCTCGGCGCTTTCCAGACGCTTCTTTCGCGCTACAGCGGCCAGACCGACATCGCCGTGGGAGTGCCCATCGCCAACCGGAACTGGTCGGCCTCGGAGGCCCTGGTCGGCACCCTGGTCAACACGCTGGTGCTCCGGGCCGGTTTCTCGGGCGGACCCGGCTTCGGGGAGGTGCTGGCGAAAGTCCGGGAAACGGCGCTTTCGGCCTATGCCAACCAGGACCTCCCCTTCGAGCAGCTCGTCGAGGCCCTCCACCCGCAGCGCTCGCTGCGCCACTCCCCGCTCTTCCAGGTGATGTTCGACTACCAGACCATCCCGATGCCGAGGGGCCACGTGGCCGGGATCCGCGTGGGGCCGCGCATGATCGACCGCGGCGCCGCGCAGTTCGAGCTGAGCCTGTTCGTGGTGGATCACGGCCGGAGCCACACCGCCACGGTGGAATACAGCACGGACCTCTTCGCCGAGGGGACCATCCGCAGCATGATGGAACACTATCTCCGGCTGCTCGAGTACGTTCTCGAAAGGCCGGACGTCCCCGTGGACGCGCTGCCGCTCCTCTCGAAGGGGGAACGCCGGCGGATGCTCGAGGAATGGAACGACACCCGCCGTCCCCTTTCCGAAGATGCCTTCCTCCCGCGGGCCTTCGAAACCCAGGCCGCGCGGCGCGGGGATGCGCCCGCGGCGGCCTTCCAGGGGGAGGTTCTTTCCTACCGGGCCCTCAACGAACGCGCCAACCGGATCGCGCACCGCCTCCTCTCGCTGGGGGCCGCGCCGGGGAAGAACATCGCCGTCTTCCTGGAGCGGGGCCTCGATCTTCCCGCCGCACTCCTGGGGGTCCTCAAGACCGGCGCGGCCTACATCCCGCTCGATCCGGCCTATCCCAAGGCGCGCATCGCGCAGGTTCTGGAGGATTCCCGCCCCTCCGTCATCCTGACCCGGGAGAAGGAATGGGGCCGGCTTCCCCCCCGGTCGGACGAAAGCCGGATTCTCTGCCTCGACGCCGAACGGTCCGCCCTCGACGCCGAGCAGAAGACCGATCCGGGAATCCGGCCTTCCGCGGAACAGCCTGCCTACGTGATCTTCACTTCCGGATCGACCGGGCGTCCCAAGGGGGTCCGGATCCCCCACCGGGCGCTGGCGAATTTCCTGCAGTCGATGCGCCGCCGCCCCGGCTTCGGAAAGGAGGATCATCTTCTCGCGGTCACGACGGTCTCTTTCGACATCGCCGGGCTGGAGCTGTTCCTGCCGCTGGTGTCGGGCGGCTGTCTCGAGATCCTGCCGGAGAACGTCTGCGCGGACGGCGCGCTTCTGCGCGAGCGCCTGGAAGCCTGCCCGGCCACCGTCATGCAGGCCACTCCGGCCACCTGGCGGATGCTTCTGGCCGCCGGCTGGCAGGGCAACCGCGGGCTCAAGATCCTGTGCGGCGGGGAAAAGCTTTCCCGCGAGCTGGCCGATGCGCTCCTTTCGCGCAGCGCCTCGCTCTGGAACATGTACGGACCGACCGAGACCACCGTCTGGTCCACCGTCCACCGGGTCTCCCCCGAGCTGAAGGCGGTGCCGATCGGCCGCCCCATCGACAACACGCGCGTCTACGTCCTGGACGAGAACGGACGGCCCGCGCTTCCCGGGGTGGCCGGTGAACTCTGCATCGGGGGCACGGGGGTGGCCCTGGGCTACTGGAACCGTCCGGAGCAGACCGAGCAGCGCTTCCTGCCCGACCCGTTCTCGCCGGAGCCGGAAGCGCGCTACTTCCGCACGGGGGACGCGGCGCGCTTCCTCCCCGACGGAACGCTGGAGATCTTCGGCCGCCTCGACACCCAGGTGAAGGTGCGCGGCTTCCGGGTGGAGCTGGGGGAGATCGAGACGGTGCTGGGTTCCCACCCGGCCGTGGAGCAGGCTGCGGCCGGCCTTTTCGTCCCCCGGCCGGGCGACGAGCGGCTGGTCGCCTGGGCCGTTGCGCATTCGGAGGCGAAACCCGCGCCGGAAGAGCTGCGCAGGTTTCTGAAGGACCGGCTCCCCGCCTACATGGTCCCCTCCCATTTCGTGTTCCTGGATGCGTTCCCGCTCACTCCCAACGGGAAGCTCGACCGCAAGGCCCTTCCGCTTCCGGATGGAGAGGCCGGGACTCCGGGCCGGACCCTCGAAGAACCGGCCGACGATCTGGAACGCGGACTCGTCTCCATCTGGAAGGAGGTTCTGGGCAGTGCGCAGGTGGGGGTCACCGACGACTTCTTCGATCTGGGCGGGCATTCGCTGCTCGCCGTGCAGGCCTTCGCGCTCATGCAGGAGCGGCTGGGGCTGGAACTGCCGCTCGCGGCCCTCTTCCAGGCCACCACCATCCGGGAGATCGCCCAGATGGTGCGCAACGGTGCGGATTCCGCGCTTTCCGCCTCGCTGGTGAAGATCCAGCCGGGCGGGTTCCGCCCGCCCCTTTTCTGGGTCCACACCCTGGGCGGCGGCGGAGGGGGGGGGCTGCTGCGGTACCGCGACCTCGCCATGAAGCTGGGCCCGGACCAGCCTTCGCTCGGTCTTCGCGAGCCCGAGGAGCCGTTTTCGGATCTCGAGGCCATGGCGGCCTTCTACGTGGGCGAAATGCGCCGGCTGCAGCCGGAAGGCCCCTACTATCTCACCGGCTACTGTTTCGGAGGCAACGTGGCCTTCGAGATGGCGCGCCAGCTCCGCGAAGCCGGCCAGGATGTGGGGCTCCTGGCGCTGCTCGACAGTGCCCCGCCCCTGGTGGCCGACCGCGGCAGCCTGGCGAACCCGGGCATCCTCCTGCTCACTCTGCGCAACTTCCCCGGCTGGCTGCGGACCTTCCTGAAAAAGGACCCGGAGGCGCGGCGCCGTTCCCTGCGCCTGCACTGGCGCTTCGCCCGCACGCGCGTGAAGAAGCTGGTCACCGGAAAGAACGGCCAGGCGGTCTTCCCCGAACTCTCCGACATGATGGATCTCTCGGAATACCCGCAGGGCTTCCTCGAGATCGCGCGCACGCACTGGAGGGCGCTGATGACCCACGCCCCGCGGCCCTTCCCCGGCGACGTGATCCTGTTCCGCACCCGCGAGCGGGCTCTTGTTCCCGGCGCGGCCGAGCGGGGCTGGCGTTCGATCACGGACGGCCGGGTCGAGGTGGTCGAGGTGCCCGGCACCCATGCGAGCTTCCTGGAGGAACCCGCCGTGAGCGAGCTGGCCGAGAAGCTCCGCGCGCGGCTGCGCAGCGCGCAGGAAGCCGCCTCGGGGGCCTGACGGGGGGCCCGCCGCCATGGACCTGATCCGCCTGGTGATGCGTTCGGCGCCGGGGATGGTGATCTTCACGGGTCTGGTCGCCTTCGTGAGCGGGCTCTTCAACGCCGGGCTGATCGCGGTGGCGCACCGTTCCCTTTCGAGCATCGGCCACGCGAGCGCACTCTTGATCGGGATCTTCGTTGCGGTCGGAGCCGGGAAGCTCGTGACCGGCTACTTCGCCGAGGTGATGCTGACGCGCTTCTCGCAGGCCTCGATCGCGGAGCTGCGCCGCGATCTCGTGCGCAAGATCCTGGCGGTGCCGCTGCGGCGCTTCGAGGAGGTGGGC
>CAZQAP010000125.1:0-9192 GCA_964591365.1 uncultured Planctomycetales bacterium | reverse complement strand
TCAGCCCCGCGAGTGCCATATGCAGGCCCTTCGCCAGGTCCTGAGTCCGCTTGGGACCTTCAACTGCCCCGCCCACCGCGGAGTGGCCAAAGCGCGTCTCGGAGGTGCCGCGGCCTGGGAGGAGGAAGGCCGGGAAGGCCGGGCCGGGACGGCCCGGCTCTTGGACACCTTCCATGCGGACGAGGAATGCCGCGAGGTCACCTGCCTCTACAACCCTGTGAACTGGTTCCTGGAAGGCATGATCGAGAGCGGAGATGATCTTGAAGATGCCCTGGGGATCCATCCCGCCCTTGGCGACTTCTTCCTCTGAAGACGATTGCCGGCGCGCCTACGAGGCGCCCGGCGTGGCGGGTTTCTATGCTCGGTCCCGCTGGGAGGCGAGCCGGCATGCCCGGCGCACCAACCGCCGGGAACAGGGAATCGTGAACGGATTGCTGCGGCACGGTACGGTGGATTCGGTTCTGGACCTTGCGTGCGGCAGCGGGAGGTTCCAGCCCCTTCTGCGGACGCACGCGGGCACGGTCCTGGCCTGCGACCAGTCCAGGGCCATGCTGCAGGAGGCCCGCGGACTCCTGCCGCTCCTTTCCGCCGTTCAGGCCTCCGCCTTCCGGCTCCCGCTGGCCTCCGGTTCGGTCGATCTCGTTCTGGCCATGCGGCTGCTGCAGCACTATCCGGAGAGCGGTGAGCGGCGGGCGATCCTGTCTGAAATGGCGCGGGTGAGCCGCCGGTTCGTGATCACCTCCTACTTCGACCGCGCCTGCTTCCAGGCCCTCCGGCCCCGTCGCAGCCGGCGTCCTCCGGCCCGCCACGCGATCTCGGGGGCGGCCTTCCGGGCCGACATCCGCGCTGCCGGGCTCGTCCTGGTGCGCCGTAAGTTCGTGCTGCGGTGGTGGAGCGAACAGACCCTCGTCCTGCTCGAGCGCGGAGAGGCCGCTTGAGCTGGCGCGTGTTCACCGCGCCCGGGGGCCCTCCCGTCCTCGTGGAGAGAGGCCTTCCGGCCGGCGCCCCCGTTCGGGATCTTTCCATAAGGCCCACGGTGCGGGTCTCCCTGCTGAAACTCGCGGATGGCCGGCTGGCCGTGTGCAAGCGCTATTGCTTCCCGCGAATGAAACAGCGCCGGCACGGCCTTCTCCGGCACACTTTTCTGGGGACCCCCAAGCCGGTGCGCGAGGCCCGCAACCTCCTGCGGCTGGCCCGTTTGCGGGTTCCGGTGGTAAGCCCCATTGCCTGGGCCGTGGAACGAAACCCTCTGGGCGTGGTCCGCGACGGCTGGGTCCTGACCCCCTGGCTTTCTTCCTCCGGCAACCTCCAGGAACTCATGCGCCGGGAAGCCCGGATCGAATCGGAAACCTGGGTGGAGATCGGAGGGAGCATACGCAAGATCCATGCCGCCGGCTGCTGGTACCGCACCCTCTGCGGACGCAATCTCCTGATAGGGAAGGACCGCCGCAGCGTTCGCTGGATCGATCCGTCCAAGGCCCTCTGGAAACCGGCCCCTCTCCGTCCTTCCCTGGCGGCGGCCGATCTGCGGGTCTTCTGGAGTCCGTGGCGGGAACGGGTCGGCAAGACGGCCTGGGAGGCGTTCCGGGAGGGCTACGGCGAGGAAGGAATCCTTCCCGAATGGGCCCGGCCGTGGAGTCCGGCC
Source organism: uncultured Planctomycetales bacterium (assembly GCA_964591365.1). Classification (GTDB taxonomy): domain Bacteria; phylum Planctomycetota; class UBA1135; order UBA1135; family UBA1135; genus CAZQAP01. The sequence continues at coordinate 7,547 of CAZQAP010000125.1, read as the reverse complement.
GGCGGCCTGCGGCGCGGATGGGTGCGGAAAGCTGTGGAGCGGGAGCTCCTCCGGGCCGCGGAGTAGAATCCCATTTTCCTTCCAAGGGAGAAACCTTGCGCATCGGAAAAACAGAAATCGATCTCGCGGAACCTGTCCGCAGTCCGGTCAAGTGGATCGGCCAGCGCGAGCTGGTCGAGCAGGTGCTGGCCTGCTGGACCACCATCACGGCCGGCGACCAGCCGCTCTGCCCCCGGCTCGTGGGGAAGCCCGGGATGGGAAAGACCACCTTGGCCCAAGCCGCCGCCCAGGAACTGGAAAGACCGGTCTTCATCCACCAGTGCACCATGGACACGCGGCCCGAAGATCTGCTGGTCACTCCCGTTCTCGACGCCAACGGCGCGATCCGTTACCAGGCCTCCCCGCTGGTCAGCGCCATGCTCACCGGCGGCGTGGCGATTCTGGATGAAGCCAACCGGATGTCCGAAAAGTCGTGGGCTTCCCTTGCGCCCCTTCTGGACTACCGCCGTTATGCCGACTCGGTGATTGCCGGGGTGCGCATCGAGGCGCAGCGGGATTTCCGCTGCTGCATCACGATGAACGATGACGCGAGCACCTACGAAATCCCCGATTACATCCTCAGCAGGATCCAGCCCATGGTGGCTCTCGGGTTCCCGGATTCCCAGGAGGAACTGGAGATCCTGCGCTATAACGTTGATTTCGCCCCGGAGGATCTGATCCGGATGACGGCGAACTTCCTCCAGAAGGGCCACCGCTTCCGTCTCGACTACAGCACGCGCGACGGCATCAACATCATGCGTTACGCCCTCAAGCTGGGGAAAAGGAGGGGCCTGGCTCTGGAGGAGTCCTTTCATCGCGCCGTGGAGCAGACCCTGGGGGAAGGCGCCGAAGAATTCGAGCAGCGCGCCAAGGACCTTCTCATCCAGGACAACTGGGCCGACTTTCATTCCTTCTTCGGCCTCGGAGGGCCGCAAGGGGGCGGGAAGGGCGGGGAAGGAAAGGCGTGAACCACCTTCGCTGGGAGCGGGTGGATTGCCTTCCGCTCGTCCATGGCAGGCTCGCCTTCGCTCTGGCAGCGCGGCGAAAGCTCCTGGAAGAATCCTTCGATGCGGTGGCCGTGGAACTGCCCCCTTCCCTGCAGCCGGAGGTCTTGCGCGCCCTTGGGGATCTCCCGGCCGTCTCTGTCGTCCTCTACCGGGAAACCCCCGATTTCCTGGATCCTGCCGCGCCGGCGTGGTACGTCCCCATCCAGCCGGCGGACGGCATCGTCGAGGCCCTGCGGATCGCCCGGGAGGAGCGGCTGCCCTCCTTTTTCGTGGACGCCGAGATTCCAGCCTTCCAGGGCGCGGCCACAGCTCTTCCGGACCCCCATGGCGTGAGAATGCTCGGGCTCGAAGCCTGGTATCGGAGCTGCCTTCCGCTTCTGGCCCGCCACCCGCGGGGCCCCCAGGACGCCATTCGGGAAGCCCACATGGCCGCACGGCTGCGCGCTCTCCTCTCCCGATTCCCCGGCCGCATCCTTTTCCTCTGCGGCATGGCGCACTGGGCGGCCATTCAATCTCTGCTCGCACAGGGCGGGGGTGAACTGTTCCCGGAAGAAGGTCCGCCTCCCTCCCAGATCACGCGCTTTCGGGCTCACCCCCGATCGGTGCCCTTTCTCATGGGGGAGATCCCCTACGTGGCCGTCCGCTTCGAAAAGCATCGCGCGGGGATCGACCTCGAGGAGTTCGATGCTCCCGGGGCGGTGAAACAACTTCTTCTCGAGGCCCGCAAGCTTCACCGCAGGCGCTTTCCCGGCTCCCTGGAGAAACCCGGTCCCGGCCGGCTGCGGGCGCTGCTCGACTTCGCCCGCAAGATGACGGTGCGCCGCGGATTCCTGATCCCCGACAGTTACACCCTGGTCGCCGCCGCCAACGGCGCGGTTGGCAACGACTACGCCTTCGCCGTCTTGGAACAGGCCCATCGCTATCCCTGGAACGGGGAACTGATCCCCGGGGGGGAGGAAAAGGAGGGGGAAGGGACTCTTTCCGACCGGGACCCTCCCGAAGGGCTTCCGATGACCGCCGACCGGGCATGGATCGACGGCCGGGAAGTCCCCCTGCGGAACCGCACCCCGGGGGCTTCCTTCGAATACGGACGCCTGAAGCTGGAGCAGGTCCCCGATGCCCGCAGGCAGGAGGATTGGCAGGCCTCCTGGCAGGGCCCCCTGCAGTGCTCCTGGCCCCCGGAGGACCTCTGCATCGAGGGTTTCCGGGACTACGTCGGCCGGCGTGCGTTGAGCCTGGCCCGGGTGGAGCGTTCCCGAAGCGAGCCCTTCCGAACCTCCTACCTGGACGGGCTCGACCTGCGCGCCACCTTGCGGGACGTGGTCGAAAGGAGACTGCACGTCCGTGAGGAGCGCGCGCTCCCGGGAGCGGTGGGAGCCCTGGTGATCATCTTCGAAGAAGACGATTTCGGGCAGAAGTATCCCTTCCGCAGCACTTGGATGGCCGAACATCCGCTGGAATCCACGCTGGCCTTCTATGCCACCGATTTCCGGGAGCAGATCGTCGGTCCCGGGGTCGCCCGGGCCTGGTACGGGGGGTGTCTGCTGATCTTCCCGCCCGTGGCCATCCCCGATGTCTGGAACGATTTCCGCTTCGAACGCGCCCGCACGCCTTCGGAACGGCTGCTTCTGGCGGGGGCCTTCTGGTGCCGGGACCACTTCCTGGTCCACGTCGCCCGGCGGCCTCCTTCCCCGGAAGTGAAACGAGCGGCGGGGAGGATGCGCCGTCACATCCTCCACCTGCCGCTGTCCACCTTCGGTCCCTCCACGCTGGAAAGGATCCGGCGGATGCACGTTCTCAACGGGGTCGAAGTCCGCGCCTGGGCCCGGCGCTTCATCCGCTGAGCCGTTTCCGGTCAATTCACCCGGACCTCGATTTCGTAGGCCTCGATGTCCCCGGAAGCAAGGGCGATGCCCTTGGCCTTGATTTCCAGGGTCTGTCCGGCCTGCAGGTTGTTGAACATGCTGGCGATGTCGGCAATGGAGACCGCGCCGTTCTGGTCTTCCAGGAGCGCCGAGGAAGGGATCCGAAGGGTGGCCACCGAACCGAGCGGACCTCCGCCGAAGGAATCTTCCGATTCAAGGACGTCCACCGTGAAGGATGAAGAAGCCTCGTCCACGGCGCTGACGGTCCCCTTCAGTTCCCCCGGCTCCACCTCGGCGCCGGAGGGAGTGAGGGTGGCTGAAGAAGGAACGCCTGCGAGCGAGCCCTCGATCTTGATTCCCAGGCCCGTGAGAAGATCCAGCGGGGCGAGTTCGGGCGAACCGTTTACGTCGAGGGAGATCGGCGGAACCGGAGAACCGCTCAAGTCGACCGTCACCGGGCCGGTCACCAAGCCGTTGACCACGGCAGGATCCTCGGAGTCGAGGGTGATCTGGAAGCTGTCGGGGAGCCCCGAAATGTCCGTGATGGAGCCTTCGTATCCGATCTCGACCTCGTCCACTTCCATGGCTGCGGCCGGGAAGGGCATCGGGGCCTGGATGGCGGCCAGACGGACGGCCACCTCGAGGCCGGGCACCAGCGAGGCGGGGGTCAGGGGGTTGCCGCCCTCTTCCCCGATCACGGGAGTGTCGGGCTGGAAGGAGATCGTCAGGATTCCCGGGTTGCCGAGAGCGTCGAGGACCGGCTGGGCGATGTCCCGGCCCTTGTCGACTTCCTTGAGAAGCAGATCGAAGGTTCCGGCGACGGTGTCGATGGAGTCGATCCGGCCCTTCAGCTTCACCCGGAACTCGAGATCACTCTCGATCTTGAGGTTGGAGGCATCGATGCCGCCGCCGGGGCTCATTGAGCCCTTCCCGGACACCTCGGTCCCAGGGGCCAGAGCCGCCAGGAAGGCGTCCGCAGTCGCCAGGGAAACCCCCTGCGCATCGGCCAGGAAATCGCCGTCCTGGACCTTCACAGTCGCCCGGCCGAAGCTGTCGTCAGGGGCATCGTCATCCTTCACCTTGAGCACGAATGAGGAACCGGCCCGGTTGACCGAGACCACCTCGCCGCGGAAGCTTTCCAGTTCGATGGCGGCGGTCTCCTGGCGGCCGCGGATTCGAAGGTCGAGAATCAGACCCCCGGGAACATTGGGGTCGTTGTCAAGGGAATTGGCAAGGTCCAGATCGATCGCGACGGTCTTGAACTTCCCGTCCACCACTTTCAGGCTGGAAGATCCCGAACCCGAAAAACCGTCCGAATCGGTTTCGCTGGCCACGGCCACGGGAACCACCGCGCCGTTCAAGTCCCGGGCCGAAACGGAGTTCGGGTCGACGATGACCGAGATTTCCTTGTAGGTTCCGGCGGGAAGTTCGGACTGGGAAAGGATGGCCTGGCTCTGCGCAAGCCCCAGGAAATTGAAGGTCCTGGGGGAAGAGAGCAGGTTCGCCGTGAAGGTCCCGTCCGCCCGTTGCAGGGTCACCGAAGTGATCGTGAGGGAAACTGACGAGAGGCCGCTGATGGGGGAGTCCCCGGTGACGAAGCCCACGGTGCCCGAGGCCGCACCGGCGGTCTTGCTTGCGCTGCTGCTGCCACAGGCGGCCACCAGGAGCATGGGAAGAAGGCAAAAAAGCCCGGTTGTTTTTCTTGACACGGGAGATCTCCTGACGGGGGGTACGGGAAGTATGGAACCCGGGGGAACACCCGGGTTTCCGTCCGGGAACATGTCGGCCCATTTTTCCGCGGTCTTGAGGAAAAATCCACGAAAAGACCCAAGAAGGGGTTTTCGTTAAGATTCCAGGCCCCCATGGAGGAGATTCTTGCCACCACCTGCAACCGGGACTGCCCCGATTCCTGCGGGATCCTGGCGCACGTCGAGGATGGGCGGGTGGTCCGCCTGCAAGGGGATCCCCGGCACCGGGTCACCCGGGGGTTCCTGTGCCAGCGCACGAACCGCTTTCTGGAGCGCCAGTACGACCCCGATCGGCTGACGGCTCCTCTCCTTCGGGTGGGGGACGGGTTTCAACCTGTTTCCTGGGAGGAAGCCCTCGATCGAGCGGCGGGAAAACTGCACGAGTTTCGCGAGGAATCCGGCCCGGCTTCCATCTTCCACTACCGCAGCGGCGGTTCCCTCGGATTCATGAAGTACGTGACCGACTTCTTCTTCGAGGAGTTCGGGCCCGTCACCCTGAAAAGGGGGGATATCTGCTCGGGTGCGGGCGAGGCCGCCCAGGAGCAGGATTTCGGCCTTTCGGACAGCAGCGATCTTTTCGACCTGCTCCATTCCCGCGTCATCCTGCTCTGGGGCAAGAACCCTTTTGTCAGCAATGTGCACCTGCTCCCGGTCCTGCGTCAGGCCCGGGCCAACGGCAGCCATCTGGTCTTGATCGATCCGGTTGCCCACCAGACCGCCGGGCTTTGCGAGCGGACGATCCAGCCCCGTCCGGGAGGGGATTTCGCTTTGGCCATGGGCATGGCGCGGCTTCTTTTCGAGAGCGGCTGGTCGGACCCCGAAGCGCGCAACTACTGCGAACACCTGACCGAGTACCGCAAGCTGGTCTTTTCCAGAACCCCCCGGGAGTGGGCCGGGGAGGCCGGGGTGTCTTTCTCCGACCTTTCCTTCCTGGCCGGGGTCTACGGGCGCGGCCGGCCGGCCAGCATCCAGGTCGGCTGGGGGATGCCGCGGCGGACCAACGGCGCCGCCACCGTGCGCGCCCTGGATGCCCTGGGGGCCATCAGCGGCAACCTGGGGATCGCGGGCGGCGGTGTCTCGTTCTATTTCGCGCGCCGGGCTCCCTTCGACCGCTCCTTCCTGAAGGGGCGGGCCGCGGCGCCCCGCACGGTGTGCGAACCGCTCTTCGGCGCGGAACTCCTTGCGATGGACGATCCTCCCGTGCGCATGGTCTGGGTTACGGCCGCCAATCCCGTGGCCATGCTGCCCGACTCGAACAAAGTTTCCCGGGCCTTGCGTTCTCGGGAGTTCGTGGTGGTGGTGGACTCCTTCCTCACCGATACGGCGCGCTGCGCGGACCTGGTCCTCCCCACGACCACCATGCTGGAGGAGGACGATTTGCTGGGGGCCTACGGCAATCACTGGATCGGCAACGTCCGGCCCGTCGTGCCGCGGCCCGAAAACGTGCGCAGCGATTTCGAGATCACCTGCGAGCTGGCCCGGCGGGTCGGGCTGGAGGCCGAATTCCAGGGCAGCGTGGGCGACTGGAAGAAGCGCCTGCTCTCCAAGCTCGAGGGAAAAGGTATCGGCGTCTCCGAACTCGAGAAACAGGCCAAGAGGAATCCCTTCGCCCCCGAGATCTTGTTCGAAGGGCGCCGCTTTCCCACGCCGACGGGAAGGGCGCGGCTTTTGTTTGAAGCCCCGCCCGACATCCCACAGTCCACGGCCGAATACCCGCTCTACTTGATGTCCCTTTCCATCCGCGAGGCCCAGGCATCCCAGACCACCGCCCGGGCCCAGGAAGGGCCCGCGGAAGCGCGCGTCCATCCCGAAGCGGCCCCTGGCATTGCGGACGGAACCCTGGCGCGGGTGGAGAGCCGGATCGGTGAGATGCTCGTCCGCGTCATTCACGACACGAATCTTCGTAAGGATCTTCTTCTGGTTGCCAAGGGCGGCTGGCTCCACCGCGGGCGCTGCGCCAACGCGCTGGTGCGTGCGCGCCTCACCGACGCCGGCGAGGGCGCCGCGTACTACGACGAAACCGTGCGGCTGGTGCCGGTCGAGGAGGGCGGTTCCCTGCGGCCGGCCACGCGCGCGGAGACTTCTCCACCCAGAAGGAGCAGCACCGAAACCGCCCAGAGGTAGAGCATCAGGACCACGAAACTGGCCAGACTGCCGTAGATCTGGTCGATGTTCGCGAGGCTGGAGAGCCAGAGGCGGAAACCCAGGCCGAGCAGGGTCCAGCCCGCGACCACCGGGAGCGCTCCCACCAGGGTGTGCCGGAAGCGGACCGGGCGGGTGGGAAGGAAGCGGAAGGCCAGGGAGATGAACAGGGTCGGAAGGAGGATCGCGACCGGCCAGCGCAGCGCGGAAATGAGCGGAACCACCGCATCCCCGAGCTGGAAGAACTCCGCCAGAGCGCGGGCGAGCTGGGGACCGCCGACCAGGAGGAGATAGGCCAGGCCCACCAGGAAGAATGTCGCCAGGGTCATGCCCAGGGCGATCAGGCGCTGGAAGAAGAGAGAGCGGCGTTCCCGGACGGCGAAGGCCACGTTGAGCCCGCTCATGGCGGCCACCATGCCGCGCGAAGCGGCCCAGACCGCGGCCAGCGCCCAGGCGGGCACCAGGCCGATCGGGGCTCTGCGGCTGGCGAGGTTCGTCAGGTAGTCGTGCACCAGCTCCGCCGCCGGCCCGGGCAGCGTTTCCTGGAGATCCTGGGAAAAACGTTCCACCAGGCCCTCGAGCGGGAAGAGCCGCAGCAGCGTCACCAGGAAGAGCAGGGCCGGGAAAAGGGCCAGCATGAAATAGAAGGCCATCTTCGCTCCGGTGCCTGCCAGGTCGTCCTGGTGCAGGTCGTTCAGGAGCCCGCGCAGGAAGGGGAACCGGGGGGGCATGACGGGCGGTCGCCG
>CAZQAP010000124.1:5359-9229 GCA_964591365.1 uncultured Planctomycetales bacterium | reverse complement strand
ACCCGGCTCTTCGACCGCATGGAAGCGCGATCGAACCTCCAAAACGGCTTCTACCGCCTCTCGCTCGAGATCAAGAACGATGAAACCCTCCGTTGAACCGCTCGCTCCGCTTCCTCGCGACCCCGTGCAGGCGCTTGCGCCCTACCGTCCCGAAAGGGGACACGGGCCCTGGGATGCGCGCACGGCGGCCCATCTCCTGCGGCGCGCCCTGTGCGGGGAGGCGCCCGCCCGCGTCGCCCGTCTGGTGAACCTGGGAGCGGGGAAGGCGGTGGCCGACCTGTTCCGGCCCCGCGACCCCGAACGGGAATCGCTCTGGGCCCGCCTGGGCCGCAGTCTCTCCCAGGAGGCCCGCGGCGATCTGGCCGGATGGTGGCTCATGAAGCTGGCCCAGGACGGCCGCGCGCCCGGAACGCGGCTGACCCTGTTCTGGCACGACCACTTCGCCTGCGCGCTCTCCAAGGTGAAGAGCCTTCCGGCCCTCTTCCGGCAGCACCAGCTCTTCGTCGAAAAGGGCGAAGGCCCCTTCGAGGAACTGGTCCTGGGCGTGGTGCGCGACCCGGCCATGCTCCATTTCCTCGACTGCGACAGCAACCGCCGCGGAAGGCCCAACGAAAACCTCTCGCGTGAGATGATGGAGCTGTTCACGCTCGGCGTGGGGCACTACACCGAGAAGGACATCAAGGAAGCCGCCCGGGCGCTCACCGGCTATGCGGCCCGCGACGGCCGTTTCCTCTTCGTGCCCGAGAACCACGATCCCAAGCCGAAACGGGTCCTGGGCGCGGAGATCCAGAACGGCGAAGATTTCTGCCGCCGGGCCGTGGCCCAGAGGACCTGTCCGCAGTTCCTGGCCGGCAAGCTCTGGCGCTGGTACGTCTCCCCCGACCCGCCCGCCGGCGCCATCGGACTCCTGGCCGAACGCTGGCGCGAGCACGGCCTGGAGACGAAGTGGGTGGTGCGCACCCTGCTTTCCTCGCGGGCCTTCTTCTCGGCCGAGGCGCACCGTTCGCTGGTCAAATCGCCCGTCGACTACACGGTGGGCCTGACCCGCACCCTCGGCGCGAAGCCCGACTTCAAGGTGCTCGCCCGCGCGTGCGACGCCATGGGCCAGAAGCTCTTCGAACCGCCCGGCGTACAGGGCTGGAAGGGGGGGGAAGCCTGGATCCACGCCACCGCCTGGATCGAACGGGTCAACTTCGCCGCCCGCGTGGCCAACGGCGACGGGTCCCTGACCCGCGGCGTGGAGGTGGAGCGGCTCTTTCCCGACGCCCGCAAGGATCCGCACGCCGCCCTGGTGGAACTTCTGCAGGTCTTCCTCCAGTCGGAGCTTTCCCCGCCCCGCCGCGCCCTCCTGGAGCGCAGCCTCTTCTCGGAGGAGTACGCCGGGTCCCCGGCGCCATCCCCCGAAGTCTTCTTTCCTTCCGCGGCCCACGCCGTCCTCTCCCTGCCTGAATACCACCTCGCATGAAGCCCGCTCCCGACAACCGGCCCTTCACCCGTCGCGATCTCCTGCGCTTCGCGGGTGCGGCGGCTTTCGCGTCGTCCCTCCCCGGCTCCCTCGTGGCCCGGAACGGAGGCTTCGGCCCCCCCGCCGGCGACCGGCGGCTGGTGCTGCTCTTCTTCGAAGGCGGCAACGACGGACTCAACACGGTGATCCCCTTCGCGGACGACCGCTACCACAAGGCGCGGCCCAAGCTGGCCCTCAAGGGGAACCTGGTGAAGCTCGACGAGGTCACGGCCCTCCATCCCGCCATGAGTCCGTGGAGGAAACTCTTCGACCAGGGCCGGCTCACCGTGCTGCGGGACGTGGGCTACACGAACCCCAACCGTTCGCACTTCGTTTCGCGCGACATCTGGCACAGCGGCCACCGCGAAGTGCCCGACAATCCCACCGGATGGGTGGGACGCGCCCTGGAAGACGGAGGTGAGGATCGATTCCCGGCCGTGGCCGTGGGGGTTTCCGAAGCCCCGCTCATCCTGCGCGGCCCCTACCGCAGCGGGCTCACCCTCCAGGACCTCGCCCATTACCAGTTGCGGGGGACCCGCGGCGCGGAAGGCGACAAGGGGCTTGCGGGCCTGGAGGCGGGAGCCCGCCAACCCGGCCCCGGGCTCGCCGGACGTCTGGCCCGGCTGGCGGGCGATTCCTACCGCATGGCCGGGAACCTGCACGCCATGGTGGAGAAAGTGGCCCCCGGCAAGGGCTATCCCGACACGGCCCTGGCCTCGGAACTGCGCCTGATGGCGCGCCTGATCCGCGCCAAGCAGGGTCCCCCGGTCCTCTGGGCGCGGCTGGGAGGATTCGACACCCACGCGCTCCAGCAGGGGACCCAGACCGCGCTTCTGGGCCAGGCGGCCGCGGCCACCGCGGCCTTCCTGAACGATCTCGCCCGCGACGGGAGCGACGGGCGCACGCTGATGCTCATCTACAGCGAATTCGGCCGCCGCGTGGCCGAAAACGGATCGGCGGGAACCGATCACGGCACCGCAGGCCCCGTCTTCGCCCTGGGAGGCCGCGTGAAGGGCGGGCTTCTCGGGCATCCCTCCAATCTTGAAGACCTCCAGGACGGCGATCTGAAGCATCAGTTCGACTTCCGGGGGGTCTTCGGAGAAGCGGCCCGCGACTGGATGGGGTGGAAGAAAAATGGACTCTTCGACCAGGGGTTCTCTTCCCCGGGCTTCCTGGCCTGATTCTCCGCCGGGGCGGGGCTCCCTGCCGGGACTATAGTTTCCGGCGTGGCGCAGCTCGGGTTCCTCCTCTTCGCGCTGGGGCTGGCCTCCGGCGGGATGGGGTTGTGGCGCGCGCTTCGTCTTGCCCAGGCGAACCACTGGAGCGCCCTGGGAGACGGCTATCTCTTCTGGATTTCCTGGGCCGGCGACGCGGGCCGCAACCGCCTGGTCGCGGCCGCGGTTCTGGTTCTCCTGATCGTATTGGGAGCCTGGGCGCTCGAGCAGCGCGGTTTCCTGCGTACGGCGCGGTTTCTCTGGCTCTGGAGGAAATTCGCACGGCCGCTTCCCATTCTTCTGGCGGTATTCCTCTTCGCGCTGCCGCGGGTGCTGGCGCCGCTTCTGCGTCCCGAACCGGGGGACCGCCCCAGCGTGGTGATGATCCTGCTCGACACCGTGCGGCTCGATTTCGTCGGCTGGGGGCGCGCGACACGCGCCGGGGCTCCCGACCTCGACCTCACTCCGCACCTCGACGCCCTGGCCAGGCGGGGCGCCTTCTTCACCCAGGCGGTCTCCCAGGCCCCCTGGACCAAGCCCTCGGTGGCGACGATCTTCACCGGACTGACTCCCAGCCACCACCTGGCAGTCGGCCGGCCGGGGCGCGGCTACTACCCCGTTCTTCCCCCCGGGCGCCGCACGCTGGCCGAAGCTTTTGCCGGCGCGGGATTCGCAACCAATTCCATCACTACCAACTGGAACATCTCGCGGGCTTTCGGGTTCGACCAGGGGTTTGAAGGAGCCGTCGAAGGTGAACGGTCCGCCAGAGAGGTTCTCGATCTCGCACGGGGCTGGCTGGCGGGACGCACGCGGCCCTTCTTCCTCTACCTGCACCTCAACGACGCCCACTACCCCTATCGCCCCAGACCGCCCTACAAAGGCATGTTCGATCATTCGGGCAGCAGCTGGGAGCTGGACGGGGCGGCCGAACGGGCCTTCCGGCTGGGGGAACGGAAACTCTCGCCCGCCGATCTCGAACACCTGCGCATGAGCTATGCCGAGCAGATCCGCTACCTGGACGACCAGGTGGGCGCTTTCGTGGAAGAGATCCTCCAAGGGCGCAAGAACGTCCTGGTCGTCCTGGTTTCCGACCATGGCGAGGAGTTCCTCGACCACGGCGATCTCGGCCACGCCCACACCCTGTTCGACGAG
>CAZQAP010000124.1:0-5259 GCA_964591365.1 uncultured Planctomycetales bacterium | reverse complement strand
TCCTGGCGCCTGCCGGAAGCCAAGTGGATCCAGAGCGCACCCGAATACGCCCGCAAGCACGGCTTTCCCCTGCGCGGCTGGTACTTCGATCTCGCCAAGGACCCGCTGGAAAAGAAGAATCTTGCGGCAAGCCGCCTCCCCGGAATGCAGGAGCTGCGCGCGGCCCTCGAGTCCTCCGGCTTCCTGGTCGAAAAACCGCCCGCACCGCTCATGCGGATCGGCATGACGCCGGAGCAGATGAGCAACCTGGCCGAACTCGGCTACGGCTCCGACCTCTCGCCCTCCTCCCCCGACCTGGAACATCCCTCCTTCCTCCCGGGCACCGTCCCCTGGGCGGAATAGGGCCCGGCCTATCGGGCAGCCGATCCGCGCCGCACGGGAAGACGAAGGAGGGTGCGCAGCCTTTCCGGAGGAACCCGCCGGGGGTCCGAAAGGTAGATCTCGTGATGAGGACCGCGCACCGAAAAGCCCTGGGAGGCGGCGAACTCTTCCATCTGGGCGATCGTCTTCCGTTCCTCTTCGTAGGGCCCCAGGTGCAGCATCTGCACCGACCGCCCTTCCGTCAGACGGAGGAGTTCGACCTCGGAAACGCGGGCCCCCTTCCCTTTTTCAAGAAGTTTGGCCGCCGCCTCGCGCAGGTCGCTCTTGCGGATGAAGTCCGGGGTCCGGATCATCAGGCGCCAGCTCCAGTCCTTTTTCGGGATTTCCATAAGGGGGCGCCCCTCCGCATCTCCCCACCACTGGCCTTCCAGTTTGCAGATGACATAGTCGCCCTTTCCGGCGAACTTGCGGGTCATCTTGATGGTGAAGGCCATGGCGTAAAGAGCGCCGATCCCGGTCTCGAACTCCTTGCTGCCCGGGGCCCCCCTGCCCTGGATCCCCAGGTAGCAGGCCTTTGGGATCGTGATCAGGACGGGCTGCCGGGGGGCAGCGTATTCCTCCTTGTGAAGTTTGTAGAGATCGATTTTTTCGGAAGTGCTCATGCCCCCTCCTCCGCCAGCGGTTCCAGTGGAACATGGATGTCGGTGAGAAGTTCCTCAGGCTCGGTGCCGTCGGGCGAGTTCAGGTAAACCTCGAAGCAGGGGAGCGGACGCAACCGGCGGCCGCTGCGGGGGAGCCACTGGCCGAAAAGGGCAGCGTAGGCCTCGCCCAAAGCCGAATAGGGACCTTGGTGGGTGGCAACCGCAAAGTCACCCCCCGGGATGGTCTGGACACCGAGGTTGTCCCGGGGAGAAAAGGTGCCGTCCACGCTCACGCAGGCGTCGTAACGCAGCTTGCCGGGCTCGGTCACTTCGGGATCATCGTGGCAAAGGCCCAGGAACACGGTGCCTGGGCCGAGGTGGCCTTGCGACCCGAGCCTCGCGAGAAGTTCGTCCCAGGTCCGTCCGCACTCGTCGTAGGGGCCGGAATGCCGCATGAAAGCCACGCGGCAGGGTTCCAGGTGCTTGATGGAGACTTTCATTTCCTTGGCTTGGTCCTCGTGAAGAAGAAGGTCTGCAGGCGGTGAACCTGCCTGGAAGTGGACGCCCGAAGGAGCCGAGCGGAAAGCGGGGACCTGGCGGGCGGCGCGGTATTCGGTGGGCGCCAATCCGAGTTCGCTCCGAAATGCCCGGGAAAACGCTTCCAGGCTCTGGTATCCCGCCTCCTTGGCGATTCCCTGGACCGGGGACGTGGAAAGCTTGAGCCGCGTCGCGGCCCGTTCCAGACGGATCCGGCGGATGTGGCCCTTCAAGGTCTCCCCCACCATGCCCCGGAAGATGCGATGGAAGTGGTAAGGGGAGAAATGCGCGACGCGGGCGAGCTGCTCGAGAAGCAGCGGCCGGTCGAGGTTCTCCTGGATATGGACCAGGACTTCAAGAATCCTGCGCTGGTAGTCTTCCCGAGTCAGTTCCTTCATGCGAGTTGTCCATTTACCACTCTAATTCCCGCCTCAAGATTCCTCCTTGATCGGACTTGCTTATTTCCGCCCCCCTTTCAGTGCTCTTTTGGCATGGGTTGTTCCTCGCTGAGAGGGGAATACACTGGACCCGATTCCGGACACCGCCACCCCGCTGACCTGGAGGCTCTGTGATGAACTGGATCGGGTGGCTCGACAAGCGGAACCAGTGGTGGAAGGTCTTCGTGCTGATCTTTGCGGTCAGCGTGACGGTGGTGGGCTACATCGGGTGGAAGACCTACCAGTACGCCCCCCCCCGGGCCGATTTCGTTGACGAAAGCGGGGGCTTGGTATTCGACGGGGCCTCCATCGCAACCGGCCAGGAGGTCTTCCTGCGACACGGGCTGATGGAGTACGGCAGTTTCCTCGGCGACGGCGGGCTTCGCGGGCCGGACTTCACCGGAGAGGCCCTGAATCTCACGGCCCGCTGGATGAACGAATTCCTCCAGCGAGAGTGGAGCCACCGGCTTCCCGAGGGAGCCGCACGGACAGGCACCGTGCGCTCGCTGGTCCAGGAAGAACTCAAGAAGAACCGCTACGACCCGGCCACGAACCGGGTGATCCTTGGGGATGCGCAGGTCCATGCCTTCCACCAACTCGAACGCTACTACGGCCAGGTTTTCGGTCCGGGGGGGGAACTGGCGGGCGGCGAAGCTTTCCATCCCGCCGGCTATATTCCCGATCGGCGCGAGATCCATGATCTGACCGCCTTCTTCTTCTGGGGCGGATGGCTGTGCGCGGCCCGCCGGCCGGGTTTCGACTACAGCTATACCCACAATTGGCCCTACGACCCCCTGGCTGGGAACACCCCCACGGCCGGAGTGGTCTTCTGGAGCGTCATCGGTGCCCTGGTTCTCATCCTCTCGATGGGGGTCGTGTTCTACTTCTACGGGAAGATGGACCGGGAGGCCGTCCTGGAGGCCCAGCGGTCGAAGACCCCTCCGCTGGCCACCTCGGCGGTGGTCGAAGCCTCCCGTCCCACGCGCACCCAGCGGGCCTGCTACAAGTTCTTCGCCGTCGCCGCAGCTCTCTTTCTGGTGCAGGTGCTGGCGGGCCTGCTCACGATCGGCGACTTCGTGGGTTTCTTCACTTCCTTGGGGATTCCGGTGGCCCAGGATCTCCCCGTGACCGTGACCCGCGCCTGGCACACCCAGATCGCGATCCTCTGGATCGCAGTCTGCTGGTTCGCGGCCACCATCTGGATCCTGCCCCTGATCTGCCGCCCGGAACCGCGGCACCAGCTCGCCTGGGTCAACACCCTCTTCTGGATGCTGGTCGTGGTGGCGGCCGGAACCTTCCTGGGGATCCCCCTGGGCGTGAGCGGGCTTCTGGGAGGCGCCTGGCGCTGGCTCGGCCTCCAGGGCTGGGAATACGTGGAACTCGGCCGCGCCTTCCACTTCCTGCTCTACGCGGCTTTCGTGGTCTGGTTCCTCATCGTGGTGCGCGGGCTCTGGCCGGTCCTGCGCAAGCGCCAGAGCTGGTCGCTTCCCAACTGGATGGTCTACTCCATCGCCGGGATCATCTTCATGTTCAGCGCCGGGTTCGTCGCCGGGCCGAAGACCAGCTTCGTGATCGCGGATTTCTGGCGCTGGTGCACCATCCATATGTGGGTGGAGGCCTTTTTCGAGCTGTTCACCACCATCATCGTGGCCTGGTTCCTCTACCTGATGGGTTTCGTCAGCCACGCGGTTGCGGCGCGCGTGGTCTATCTGGCTGCGATCCTCTTCCTCGGTTCGGGACTGATCGGCATCAGCCACAACTTCTACTGGAATGCGAAGTCGATCGAGACCGTGGCGCTCGGCGGCGTCCTCTCCACCCTCCAGATCGTTCCGCTGGTGCTCTTGACGGTGGAGGCCTGGCGTTTCCGCCGCCTGCCCCAGCGGGAGCTGGAACGGCTGCATGGAGAAGGAAAAGCTGAAGCCTCCTTCGGGCTGGCGGAGCCGTTCCTGTTCCTCGTCGGGGTCAATTTCTGGAACTTCCTGGGGGCTGGCGTCTTCGGCTTCGCCATCAACCTGCCGATCGTGAACTACTTCCAGCACGGCACCTACCTGACCGTGAACCACGGCCACGCGGCGCTCTTCGGGGTCTACGGCAACCTCGCGATCGGCACCATGCTCTTCTGCGGGCGCTGGCTGATCGGCCCCGGCCGCTGGAACCCGCGGCTTCTGCGCTTCTCGTTCTGGTCGCTGAACCTGGGCCTCGCCTTGATGGTGGTGTTCGACCTCTTTCCGGTGGGGGTGCACCAGTTGCTGGCCGTCCTGGACCACGGGTACGCGTATGCGCGCTCGCAGGCCTACGTCCAGGGCACGGTCTTCCAGACCCTGACCTGGCTGCGCGGCATCGGCACGGCCCTCTTCCTTTTCGGAGGCGTCCTGCCCCTGGTCCATTTCATGGTCTCCCGCGCCGGAAGCCTCAAGCCCGCCCAGGCGGCCGGGGAGCCCCCCCAGGTCCCTCCCACCCTCCTGGGGGGGATGAAACCTTCTTCTTGAGGCCGGCGAGGATCCGAGGCCGGTCCAGTCACCCGGTGTCGGTTGAAAACTGCCATTTCCGCCAGGATTACTCCGCATTTTTGCAGGTTTTTGGGAAGGAATGGGCCCTTCCGGCTTCGAAGTTGCAAAAGGGACCAAAAAAACGTGGCATTCGGAGTTTCCCGAGTCTACCGTTCCCCCCAACCCGAGCGGAGAAACCCCCTTGGAGACCTTGATCGCCAAACACCCCCGTAAAGACAACGGACACACCCCCTCGGCCCGGCCCCAGGCCAGGACCCGGGACGAGATCCTCGAAGACATGCGCGCCCAGGGAGTCCGCTTCCTGCGGCTCCAGTTCACCGACATCACCGGCATCAACAAGAACGTCGAAGTGCCCGCCAGCCAGTTCGGAAAGGCCCTCGACGGCGAGATCCTCTTCGACGGTTCCTCGATCGAGGGTTTCACCCGCATCGAGGAGTCGGACATGGTCCTGCGCCCCGATCTGGCCAGCTACCAGATCGATCCGTGGGAATCGCACGGCATCCGCGACCGCGACCAGGGGAAGATCGCCCGCCTGATCTGCGACATCCACAATCCCGACGGAAGCCCTTTCGCCGGCTGCCCGCGGATGGCCCTCAAGAGGATGTGCGAGCAGGCCGCCCAGCTCGGCTACTCCCTGATGACCGGCCCCGAAGCCGAGTTCTTCCTGTTCCGCCGTAATCCCGACGGAAGCGCGACCACACAGACCCAGGACCGGGCCGGCTACTTCGATCTGGCCCCCATCGACCTGGGCGAGGAGTGCCGCCGCGAGATCGTCATCGCCCTGGAGGCCCTGGGCTTCGAGATCGAGGCCGC
>CAZQAP010000123.1:6063-9255 GCA_964591365.1 uncultured Planctomycetales bacterium | reverse complement strand
CGCAGCACCAAGCTCTACCTGGCGGTCATCAACAGCAACTTCGACCTTGTCTCGAAGGCCGTCACCTTGCGCTTCACGCCGTAGACACCCCGCCCCCACGCCGCTTCGAGGAAGTTTCTCCTCGAAGCGGGAGCGGGGGTTGGGGGATCCTGGGGCGGGCCGGGGACCTCGGCCGCCCGGGGATCAGCGGTAGAGGTGATCCTCGGTGAGCAGGTGGTACTGGTCCACCGAGCGCATGAGCTGGTCGGACATGCTCTCGCGGAAGGCGCAGCACTCCACCTTGACGCCCCGGGCCTGAAGCAGCGGGACCACGTCGGCGAAGACTCCGTTGCCGGAGACGACGATCACGACGTCCACCTTGTCGGCCATCCGGATCATGTCGATCGCGATGCCGAGTTCCCACTCGGCCTTGCGCGAACCGTCCATCCGTTCGATGACCTCCCGCTTGCGGACTTCGAAGCCGCAGTAACGGAGGTGGTCCAGGAAGGAGACCTGGTCGACCCCTTCGCGGTCGATCACGTACGCCAGCGAGCGGATCAGCCGCCGGTTGCGGACGCAGCTTCGCAGCATCTTGGCGTAGGAGAGATTCCTCCCGTAGGTCTTCTTCGCCGAGTGGTACATGTTCTGCACGTCGACGAAGACGGCCACGCGCTGCCGCTTCAGGAATCCGCCCGGAGAGGCGTATCCCCCGTTGTTGGGGATCTCCCCGGTGGAGGGGTTGAGGTTCAGGGACCTGCGCAGACGCCAGACCTCGTCCTTCAGGTCGAGGTAGCGTTCTTCGAGATCTTCCCGTTCGGACGCTTCCACGTCCTCGTTGGGATCGAGAACAACGGGGCCCGGAGGGGACCCGGAGGGACCTTCCCGCTCGGCATTGCGACTGCCGAGGATCTCGTCGTAATCCGGTTCAGTCGGTACATCGGAACCGGGATTGGATGTGAGGGTGTCGGTTTCAGTCATTGTCAGAAGAAGCCGCCGGATAATTCCGTTTTGGGTGCGACTTTCAGGGGGCCCGAACTGGACCCAGGAATAGTTTAGGACCGGGATCCGGGGGGGTCCAGGGGTGAACTGGCTTCACCTGGGAAAGGGGCGCGGGTCTTCCGTACAGGGGTGCGCGGCCAGGATCCGGTCGAGGCGGTAGTGCTTGAAAAAGCCCGCCAGGTGGCAAAAAGCTTCCATGCGCACGCTTTTTCCGGTCCGGTAGAAGAAACGCGGGCTGACCTGGAGGGGGGCCAGGCGACCATCGGGCAGAAGGTAGTGGATCCGGACCGCTTTTCCCTCGGCCGCCGCCTCTTCCAGAAGCCGCCGGGAGGCCGGAAGTCGGGGCGGAACGGGCAGGAAATCCCTGAGAAGCCTCCCCGGCCCCAGAAAGCTCCCCAGAGCCCCGGGGCGGGCCCGGGCCTCCATCTCGGCCAGCTTCCAGAACAGATGGAGGGCGTGGCCCGCGTCCTCCAGGGCGCGGTGGTGCAGGCCCGGCCGGAGCCCCAGATCCCGGACCAGGCCCTCGAGGGAGTGGTCCGGGCCCTTCCAGAGCTTGCGGGAGGCACGCAAGGTGCAGAAAATCCGGTTCTCGCCAGGCTGGGCGCCGATCCGCACGCATTCCGCACCGATCACGGCAGCGTCGAACGGGGCGTTGTGGGCCAGAAGAGGCAAGTCTCCGCACCAGTCGAGGAATCCCGGCAGGACCTCCTTGGAAGGGGGGGCCCCCCGGACGGCCTCGTCGTCGATGCCGTGGATGCGGACCACGGCCGGTGGGATGGGACCCTCGGGAAATACCAGCGAAGAAAAACGGTCCACGATGTTGCGGCCGCGGACTTTCAGGGCCCCGATCTCCACCAGCCGGCAGCCCGGGGGGTAGCCGGTGGTCTCCGTGTCGAAGACGACGAACTCGCGGAAGAGTCCCATCCCTCAGGACGGCGTGGCCGCCGCCTCCGCGGCCCCTTGCGGATCCTCCTCGATCCATCTCTTGAGCAGCGCGGTTCCCAGATAGAAGAAGGGCGTGTCGAGCAGGGCCACGCCGGCCTTGAACAGGTACTGGCCGATGACCAAGTTGCGCCAGTCGGTCATCCCCAGCGGCGTGGTCCGGGGATTGTCGTCCAGGGCGGGCCAGACCACCAGCGCGATGGTGATCACCATGACGGTGTCCAAAAGCTGGCTCAACATGGTGGAGCCGTTGTTGCGCAGCCAGAGATGCCGGCCGTGCGTCAGGTTGCGCCAGAACTCGAAGATCTGGACGTCCACGAACTGGGCCGTCAAGTAGGCGATCATGGAACCGAACACGATTCCCGGAAGCAGGCTGAAGACGTTGGAGAAGGATTCCTGGTTGACCACGGAGCCCTCCCAGGCCGGCGCCCGCGTGGCGATCCAGATCACTCCCGTGACGAAGACGCTCACCGCGAATCCGACCTTGACGACCTGATTCGCCCGCGACCGCCCGTAGACTTCCGAGATCAGATCGGTGGCCAGGAATGTGATCGGATAGGCGATGATGCCGCACGAAAGCGGCTGGCCGAACAGCACGAAGAATTTCCCCGCCACCGCGTTGGTCACCACCAGTGCGCCCAGGAAGATGCCGCAGAGGAGCAGATAGGCCTTGTCCGCCCGCGAGGGGACGGGATCCCTGGGAAGGGGGGCGAAGGGCGACGTCAAGAAGGAAGCAGGCCGGGGTGGAGAACCAAGACCCTACTTCTTCGGGTAGGTTTTCAAAACCCACTGCTTCCATTCTTCCTCCATGCGCGGCAGCGTCCACCCATAGAGTTCCCGGAAAGCGTCCCTCTGGGCGTCATCCAGGCCGGAGCTGTCGGGCAGGCCCCTGGGGGTGCGCCGGAAGGCCACCTTGCGGATGAACTGCCCGAATTTGGCGGGATCCTTCTGGATCAGGAAATCGATCTTGGACCAGGTCACGAGATGGTCGTCGAAACCGAGTTCCGCAAAGGATTGGCGGCGCAGGAGGCTGGAAATGGAGACCGCCCGGTCCTTGGCGATGAGCTTGCGGACCTCGGGGGCCCATCGCCGGACGGTTCGCGCCTGCTCGAAGGATCCCTCCACGGTGTCGAAGACGTCGAAGCGTTCATCGTTGGCCCGACGGGCCCAGTGGGCGAATCCTTCCCGGATCCAGACCGGGATGTCGTACGAATAGAAATAGAACCCGTCCAGCATGTTCATGGAGACGCTGTGCAGGACGTTGTTGTAGAG
>CAZQAP010000123.1:0-5963 GCA_964591365.1 uncultured Planctomycetales bacterium | reverse complement strand
AATAGAACCCGTCCAGCATGTTCATGGAGACGCTGTGCAGGACGTTGTTGTAGAGCTCCATGTCGTGGTGGATCTCCTCCCTCTTGATGCTCAGCCCGAACCACATGCACTTGCGGTCGATGTTGTTCCAGCGCTGAGGGGTTTCATAGGAGAGGCCCCACGCCCGGCTCATGAAATCCCGGAAGACGCCCTTCTCCTGGAAGAGCATGACCTCGTATTTGTCGAGTTCGCCCAGGTAGGGGCCCAGCCCGAGGGGCTTGCGCCAATCCTCGTTCAGGAAGGTCTTCTCTTCATCCATCCCCATGAGATCGAGGAACTTCTGGTAGAAATTCTCTAGTCGTTCGGCCATCAGATGGACCCGCAGCCAGGGATCCAGCAGGGTCTTCTTGGGGTTGATGCGCGGCCACTTCTTGGCAAGTTCGGTGAGTTCGGCCCGGTAGGCCTTCCTCTCCCCCTCGGGGACCTTCCAGGGACGAAGATCCGCGCCGATGCGAAAGTGCCTGGTTTCCAGCCAGACGGGCTGCCAGAAAAAATCCTTCTCGATCGTCTGGGTGTCGCTCCGCCCGAAGACGAACGGACCGTGGGAAGCCCCGTTGGCGGCCAGCAGTCTGGGGTCGTTGCGGCAGACCGTGCATTTTTTCGGGTTCAACCCCTGGCCCGCCGCCGGCGGCGCGGCCAGGAGCAGCAGGGGAATCGCGGCCAGAAGAGGGTGCAGGTTCACAGTGTTTTCAGCCTTTGGAGCCATGTCTCCGCCTTGGAGATGATCTGGAAGACGGACAAGGTGTCGTCGGGTGACTTCCCGTCGATGACCACCCGGCAGGCGTTGATGCCGGCAAGACGGATCTGGTTGTCCGTGTCGAGCAGGGACTCCTGGAGGCTGCGGGCATGCTCCCGGATTCCCACCAGTTCGAAGAGATGCACGCCCGCCTCCCGGTCCTTGGGGTCCTTGGCCTTCAGGAGCGGGAGGGCGGGGGCGGACAGCGGGCCGCGCGGGAACCCTTCGAAATCCTTGCGGATGCGGCCGTGCTCCCGGGTCCAATTCCCGCGGATGTAGTCCCGCAGGGGGACCAGGGCGGAGCGGCTGCCGCGCCAGGCCAGCCCCCGGGCCGCCTCGTAAACCAGCCCGGGGGCCGTCTCCTTCAGAAGCGGTTCGAGCCACCCGGCGGCGTCCTTGCGCTTGCTGTCCGCCGTGCGGCGGGCCAGGTAGAGCCTGGCGCCGAGTCCGGTCTTCTTGCCGGTGGCCTTCCAGGCGAGATCGAGGTCCTTCTCTACGAGGATCTTGTCGAGCACCGCCCGCAGCTCCGGCACCCGGTCCGCGTTCTTCTCCGCCAGCCGTGAAAAGTAGCCGAGGCAGAGCGGCACCACCGCCGGACCGGCTTCGATCAGGGCCTCCCGCGCCCCGGCGACGTCCTCCTCCTTCTTGGCGCGCCAGAGGCTGACGAGCGCCTGGCCGGCCTTCTTCTTCCGGGCCGGGGTGAGACGGGGGAATTTGCGGGGCGCCTTCTTCTCCCCGGCTTTCTGCGGAGAAACCGGTTCCTGGAAGACCGTCGGCGGGGGCGGGAGGCGGCAATCCGCGACGGAAGGGGACAGCAGAAGGAGCAGGGTGGGCATCAAGGGCGGGTCTCCGGGTTGGCAGGAGGTTTTTTTTCGCGCAGGGCAAGAGGGATGGCACCCCGGTAGGCCGGGTCGACTTCCAGGGGCAGGGTCTTCCATTCCAACGCCGCCTTGCGGGCGGCTTCGGGGGGGCCGACCGGAAAAACCAGCCGTTGCAGGACGACCCCCGAACGGCTGCGCTCCCCCTCGAAGCGATCCTCAAGATAAAGGATCTCCCACCCCCGCAGGGTCTTGACGGGGCCGCGCCACTCCCCTGGTTCCATGGTCGAGACGACGGCAGCGGCGCGGGCCCCCAGGGCGGAGGGGGTGGGCGGCATGGGGGCCCACGCCTTTTCCAGGCGGAACCCGCTTGCCGGCGGAGGCGGGTCCTTCGGAAAGGGCTTTCCCTGCCGCAGAAGGTCAGCCTGGTGTTGGGCGGTCTCCCGGGCGGCCCGGCTTTCCTCAGCGTGGCGGGCATGCAGGAGGGTGGCCGCCAGCATGCCCTCCCGGAGCAGGTCCCAGCGAAGGGTGTCGGTGCCGTAGCCGGAGAAGGTCCGTCGCAGGTCCTCCACGGCCTCATCCAGTTCCCGGGCGGGAAGGGGAATGCCTCCCAGGGTGAGGGCGGGCCGCCCGGCCGGCCGATCGCCGCACCCGGGGGAGAGCAGGGCGGCCGAAGCAGCGAGAAGGAGGGAAACGGCTTTCATGCGGGCTCATTATCCTGAATCATTCCGATTTCCACCTGACCGTAGAATGGGCGGCTTCCCCGGTTTCCGAGCCTGCATGAAGCCCTGGTTCCCCCTTCCATTCCTCATCCTCCTGGCGGCCCCCCGGATCCTGGCCCAGGAAGCCCCCGGCCTGGGCATCCCGCCCGAACTCGCCGCCCGCAAGGGGCCCGACGGCCTTTCCTTCGCCGAGGCCTACAAGCGCACCCTGATCTACCACTTCGGCGCCACCCAGGTCTTCCAGAGGAAGATGGGGATGCTTCTTGATGCGGAGGTCGCCCGCCGCAAGGCCCGGGGCGAGGATCTCTCCTGGATCCGGACCGACGATGCGAAGGTCGACGCCCGCATCCAGGCGGGAATCGAACAGCTCAAGAAGAGCGACCCGGACAAGGATTTCTGGGAGGTTCTCGGCGCCCTGGGGTACGACAAGGAGAGCTACCGGAAGGAGGTTCGCCGGGCGATCCTTCTCGAGGAGCTTTTCTTCCCGGCGGATCCCGACCGCTGGCCCGCGGATGCCAAGGAGATCTACGGGACCGGCGGCAAGGATTCCGTATACCAGACCTTCGTCGTGGACCAGCTCAAGCGGATGCGCGAGGCCAAGGCGAAGGAAGAGGACTACAAGATCGACGACACGCTCAAGGAGATGCTCCTGCGGCCGACCATCCAGGAATGGCTCATGAGCCAGGCCGAGATCCGCGAGCCGTTCGACGGCCTCCCCGAAGGAGTGGCCCTCCAGGTGGGGGGGCAGCCGGTGGCCACCGGGGATCTTCTCGCCAGGATCCTGCCGCGCATCGGGCCCGTGGAGCGCGAACGCGCCGCCCGCTGGGTCGAGACCGTCTGGACTCTGGGGGCGGAGCTCAAGCGGCGGGGGCTGCTTCTCTCCCCGCAGGAGACGCTCCAGATCATCGAGGAGGAGAAGAAAGACTACGTCGATTCCCCCATCTCCTACGAGCAGGTTGTGATTGAGTTCCAGGGCTTCCCCACCATGGAGGCCTACCGTGAGTTCTACCGGCTGCGGATGTCGTTCCGGAAGTCCCTCCCCGACCCGGTCCCCCTGGAGGATCTGCGCGCCAACCTGGAAAAGCGGCGCGCCTATTTCGCGGACGGCAAGGTGG
Organism: uncultured Planctomycetales bacterium; assembly: GCA_964591365.1. Classification (GTDB taxonomy): domain Bacteria; phylum Planctomycetota; class UBA1135; order UBA1135; family UBA1135; genus CAZQAP01. The sequence continues at coordinate 2,533 of CAZQAP010000123.1, read as the reverse complement.
ATGCCGAAGCGATCCTCTGTTCGGCAATGAACCGCGACACCGGCACCTTCCCGCGCACGGGCGACCCCTTCGCGGAAGCGGAAAAAAGGATCCGCGCGGCGGCGGCCGAGCTTCAGGCGGGGGGCGGCTGGGCCCAGGTCCGGGAAAAGTATTCGGACTACAAGCCGCTCGACCCCAAGGCCCCCCAGGGGGCCCCCCAGGAGAACAAGGGCCGCTTCGGCCCCACCCGGCGCAATCCCCTGTTCGATTTCATCGGCGAGAATGATTACACCACCTTCCTGCTGGGCCCCTCCTTCGGAGATGCGCTCTTTTTCGATGCCGAACCCGGCCGGGTCTACGGGCCGGTCCGGGGACCGCTCGGCTGGTATCTCTACCGCGTGAACGGCCGCCAGCCCCCGCACCTGGAGATCGACCTGGAGAAGAACGAACGTCATCGCTTCCTCGTGGAAGACGACTACCTCACCCTGAAGTTCAACCGTTTCGTCGATCGAACGATGGGCGCAGCGGCCCCGCGTTGAGGAATTCCGGCCTTGGCCGGCGCGACCCGCATTCGTGAAGCCTACCGCAGGCTGCTCCCCTACCTGGCAGCCCGCAAGACCCAGGCCATCCTGGTCCTGGTGCTGGGGGCGGTTGCCACCGTTGGGACCAGCCTCAACCTGGTGCTCCTCTATCCCCTGGCCGGCTTCCTCTTTCCGGGCGGCGAGGCCTCCGGTCTTCCTGGCGCTTCCTCGAGCTGGATCCAGCGCTTGGTGCAGGACGGCATCGTCCCCCGGCTCGAACACGTCGAAATCCTTGGCTTGGGCTTTCCCGCCTCGGGCGTGGTGGTGCTCGTCGCCCTCATGGTGGTGCTGGCGGCCTTCTTCGCCCTGATCCAATTCATCTTCCTGCGGTTGTCGCGCATGCTCGGGGTCTGGATGGTCACCGATCTGCGCCAGGATCTGGCCGAGCACGTCCTCAAGCTCGGCATGCGCTACCACGGCGGCCGGCGCCTGGGGGATCTCCTTTCAAGGCTCACCGCCGACGTGGGCACCAGCCTGCGCATCCTCAACCTGATCGTAGAGGAGATCGTCCAGGAACCCTTCGCCATCGCCGCTTCGCTGGTGGTGGCCTACGCTGTGGCCCCCAATGCCACCCTGGGGATGCTGCTCTTCGTGCCGGTGCTGGCCTGGCCGGTGATCAAGCTGGGTCCCAAGGTGCGGCGCCGCAGCGCGCGTTCCCTGGCCCGGCTGGGCGACACCACGCACACCCTGACCCAGATGTTCGCCGGGATCCGGGTGGTGAAGGCCTTCCGCATGGAGGAGCACGAGAGCGAGGAGTTCCGGCGCGCCAACGCCGAGTTCGTGCGCCAGACCGACCGCATGGTCAAGGCCCAGGCCACCAGCCTGGCCACCACCTTCTTCCTGGCGCAGGGCGGGATTGCCATCGGGATCGGGGTCATCGCCCTGATCGGCGTGCTCGGCACGCCCGTGTTCGGCCGGCCCGAGGCCCTGGCGGTCTTCTTCGCCGCCATGGGGCGCGTCTACGCCGGGATCAAGCGGCTCACCAAGGCCGGTTCGATCATCTTCACCTCGCTGGGGGCCACCGGACGCCTGTTCGAAGTGCTCGACCTGGAGCCGGAGATCCGCCAGACGGGCCGCGAAAAGCCCTACCCGGGCCTCGAGCGGGAGATCCGCTTCGACAAGGTCTCCTTCTTCTACGAAGAGGAGGAAGGGCCCGCCGTGCGCGAAGTGGAATTCACCCTGCGCAAGGGGGAGCGGATCGCGCTTGTCGGGCCCTCGGGGGCCGGCAAGAGCACCATGCTCGATCTCGTCGCCCGTTTCTACGATCCGACGGGCGGCCGGATCCTGGTGGACGGCACCGATCTGCGCGAACTGCGTCTGAACGACTGGCTCGACCGGCTGGCGGTGGTGAGCCAGCAGCCCTTCCTCTTCCAGACCACCCTGGGCGAGAACATCCGTTACGGGCGCCCCTCCGCCTCCCGCGAGGAGATCCTGGAGGCCTGTCGCGCCGCCCACCTGGAGGATTTCCTCGCCAGCCTGCCCCACGGGCTCGACACCCCGGTGGGGGAGGCCGGGGCGCGCTTGAGCGGCGGGCAGGCCCAGCGGGTCACGATCGCGCGCGCCATCCTGAAGAACCCCGAGGTGCTGCTCCTCGACGAGGCCACCAGCGCGCTCGACTCGCACGCCGAACGCAAGGTCCAGGAGGCGCTCGACAACCTGATGGAGGGGCGCACCAGCTTCGTGATCGCCCACCGCTTGAGCACCATCCGCAGCGCCCACCGCATCCTGGTCCTGGAACGGGGGCGGATCGTGGAAGAAGGCAGCCACGACGACCTGTTGAAGCAGAACGGGCTCTACGCGCGCCTCTGGCGCATGCAGGGCGGCCACTTCGACGTGCTCGCGGAAGAAGCCGCGGCGACGCCCTGAAGACCGCGCGCGGTCGGCCGGCCGGGACGATCGTTCTTCCCGTTACCGTTTCGTAACCGATTCGCAAGGTTGGCCGGGGAATCCCGCGGGCACGGGATTTGCCATAC
>CAZQAP010000122.1:0-9287 GCA_964591365.1 uncultured Planctomycetales bacterium | reverse complement strand
CAACCGCGGAGGAGGCGGAGAGCGCGGAGTACGCGGAGAAGAAAAAGACAAGAAGCGGACCGCCATTCCGCCTTTGCCGGTTTTCCTCTCTTGGTTGTTTCTTCTCCGCGACTCCGCGTCTCCGCGGTTAATTTCTTCCATTTTCCCCCAACCCCCGTCCCCCACGATTTCCTCGGCAGGAAGGCCCGGCCCCCTCCCGGGTCCCGGTTCCCTCAGGGTCCCCAGAGGACCCGGCCGTCGCGCCAGATTGCGCGGCCGGCTATCAGGTGGCCGAGGGCTTCGGGAAGCGCCCGTTTCTCGGCTTCGAAGACCATGGCGGCCAGGCGGGCTGCGTCCTCCTCGCCGGTCAGGGGGACCGCCTCCTGGAGCAGGATCGGACCGCGGTCGTATTCCGAACTGGCGAAGTGCACGGTGCAGCCGCTCAAAGGCGGACGGGAGGCGGCCACCGCTTCGTGAACCCGCCGGCCGTAGAAGCCGCGCCCGCCGAAGTCGGGCAGCAGCGCGGGGTGGATGTTGATCACCCGCCCTTCGAGATCGGGAGGGATGGGGAGCAGGTGCAGCCAGCCTGCGAGCACCACCCAGTCGGGCCCGGCGTCCGACAAGGCGGCCAGAAGGGCGGCCTCGCGCTCCGCGGCGCCGGGGTGGGTGCCCCGGCCGATCACCCTCCAGGGAAGGCCGAGCCGTTCCGCACGCTCCTCCGCCCCGATGCCGGACCGGGACAGGAGGACCAGGACGATGCGGGCGGCCAGTTCCCCGGCTTCAATCCTGCCGGCCAGGTTTTCCAGCGTGCGCCCCCCCCCCGAGGCCAGGACCGCCAGGCGCGCGGGCCGACGGGTCATGGCTCGAACTCCCACGCGGAGCTTCCGTCCGAGGCCCAGGCCGCCAGGAGGGAGAAATGTTCCTGAAGGAAGCCGAGCCGCAGGAGCGCCAGATAGGGGTTCCCGGCCGCCAGGGCGTCGGCGAAGTCGGCGAAGTGTTCCAGGCTCTCGATGGGAGACGGGAAGGTCTCCCCCGGGGAGGAATCCGCCCGCGCGGCGGCCAGCCAGCCCCGGGCCTCGCGGGCCAGCGCGGCGGCCTGGGCCGGGGCCGGGGGCTGGTCGTTCCAGGACCGGAGAGTCCTGGCCAGGCGGGCCTGCCCGAGGAGAAGGGCCAGGGCTGCGACGTCCGATTCTTCCGCGCCCGCTTCCCGAAGAATCCCGGGCAGGACGCCGGGGCGGAGATAGGGATCCCAGTCGTCGGTGCGTTCGGTGCGTCTGCCGCGCACCTGGACCCGAAGACGCGGCCCTTGCGCCTCGAGACCCAGGAGGATGGCGCGCTTGCCTTCCCGGGGTTCGATCAGCGAGACCTCCTGTCCGGAATCGAGGCGCTCTTGCAGTGCCCCGATCGCGGCTGCCGCGGCGGAGAAGAGACCGGTTTTTTCCAGGGCCGCCGCCCGCAGGCCCGCATGAGGACACCGTTCGGCAGCCTCCCGGCAGGCGTCTTCCGCAGCGCCGAAGCGGAGTCGGAACAGGGGCGGAAGGACGTCCTCCCGAAGGGAACGCAGGAGTTCCGCCCGCGCAGCCCGGAAGGCTTCCTCCCGGGCGGCGCTCTCGGCATTCCGGGCCGAATCCGCAAGGGCGGTCTCCCGTTCCCGCCAGCCTTCCGGAAGGGGATTGTCGCCCTCCAGGCCGACCGCGAAACGGGCGCGCACTTCGCCGGCGGCCTTCCAGTCCTTTTCCCGGAGCAGGCGGGCGTGCTCGGCTTCCCATCCCGAAAAGGTTTCCTCCGCCGCGGAGAGGATCCTGGTCTGCAGGGAGGCCCGCAGGGAGGCGTCGGCTGCGGGGTTTGCGGCCAGGAAATGGAGCGCCGTCCCGAAGTGCCCGGCCTGGATCTCCCGTTCGACACCGGATTCGAGGGCCCGGCGGGCGGTTTCGACAACGGAGGACTCGGGCGGGGACGAAGCCGCTGCCGTTTCCCGGGCATCGAGATTCTCCAGTTCCGCGCGCGCTTTGGCGGCCAGCGGACCTTCGGGGAACTGGTGCAGGAAGGCGCTCAAGGCTTCCCGCCGCGCTTCGGGCTCCGCAAGGGCAAGAGCCTCAGCGAGGCGCAGCTGGATCTTCTGTTCCGCCAGCCGGCGTGCCATCTCGTTGCTGCGGGCCACCACTTCCGGATCCTGGCGGTATTCCACCCGGACCTCTTCCCCGGCGGCCGGCTTGCGCCCGGACCACCAGTAGAAGGTGCCCGCAGCGGCGATCAGGAGGATTCCCAGGAAGGGGGCCACCTGGCGGGAACGCCGGGCATGCAGGATCTTTTCGCAGGTTTCGACCACTTGGGAAGCGTTCGCGGGACGCCCTTCGGGATCCTTGGCCAGCAGCCGGGCGAGAAGATCTTCGAGTTCCCGGGGAACCGGGATGCCGGCCTTGCGGAAACTTGGAGCCGGGGTGTCCCGGTGGGCGCGCAGGATCTCCCGGACGCTTTCCCCCGAAAACGGGGTGCGGCCGGTCACCAGCCGGAAGAGGGTGCATCCCAGCGAATAGAGATCCGCGCGGGTATCGACGGTTTGGGAACCGATGGCTTCCGGTGCCATGAAGTGGGGGGTTCCCCCCGCGGCTTCCCGGTCGATCAGGCCCCGCGTGGCGGCCAGTCCGAGGTCGGCGAGCTTCACGTGCCCGCTGGGATGGAGCATGAGGTTGGCCGGTTTCACGTCGCGGTGGACCAGCTCGTGCTCCTCGGCATAGGTCAGCGCCTGGGCGCAGTCACGGACCGCCTTCACGGCATCCTTCCACTCGAGCGGTCCCTCCCGGCGCAGGCGGTCTTCGAGGCTTCCTCCCGCGACGAGTTCCATCGAGTAGAAGAGAAGACCTTCTGCTTCGCCGACGTCGTAGACCTGGACGATGTTGGGATGCACGAGCTGCCCGGCGGCACGGGCCTCGCGGCGGAAGGAAGCCACCATGTCCACATCCCGCGCCAGACGCGGATCCAGAATCTTCAGGGCGACTTCGCGTTCCAGGTTGAGCTGCAAAGCGCGGTAGACCGCGCCCACCGCCCCCCGGCCGAGGCGTTCCAGCAGCCGGTTGCCTCCCAGCACCCGGCCCGCCAGAGGGTCGGCGGCGGGAGCCTCCTCCTCTTCGGCCAGCAGGGTCCCCTTTTCCTCGCCCAGGCAGAAGGGGAGGCCCCGCCCCACAGGCAGCGCCACCTTGCGGAAGCTGCGTCCCCGCGCCAGGAAGCGGATCTCCCCGGTGGCTTCAAGGCGGATGCGGGATCCGGCATCCGGGGGCGATATGCGCATGCCGTTGCCCCGGGTGGGCGGGACGCAGACCCGGTCCAGCCGCCCTTCGATCCAGACCAGATAGAGAGGTTGTTCCCGAAGGGGGAAAGCACCTTCCCCGGAAGGTGTCTTCCAGCGGATGCGAACAGTCACGAGCCTGGGGAAGACGGCGGGAAGAAAGCCCTCCCGATCCGGACCATCGTAGCCCCTTCTTCTACGGCGATTTCGAAGTCCGCGGTCATTCCCATGGAGAGCTCGGCATCCTCGGGAAGGAGCCCGGCGGCGGCAGCCTCTTCGGCCAGCAGCCGCAGACGGCCGAAGTGACGGCGGAGGATGGCATCCGGAACCCCCTGGGGCGCCAGGGTCATGAGGCCGCGGCAGCGGAGCCCGGCCAGGGAACCCAGATGACCCAGCAGGCCGGAGAGGTCCGGAGGAGAGCATCCGGCGCGGCCGTCTTCGGGGGTCAGGTTCACCTGGATCAGGACTTCCAACGGGGTCCTGCCTTCCTGGGCCGCAGCGTGAGCGAAAGCCGAAGCCTGGCCCGGATCGGCGAGGGTCTGGATCATGGCCGCGATCCGGATGGCCCGGCGGACCTTGTTGCGCTGCAAGGGTCCGATGACGTGCCAGCAGGCCTGGCGGGGGAGAAGCAGCGCCTGTTCTTCCAAGCGCTGAACATAGTTGTGGGCATAATCCCGCTGCCCGGCCTCCCAGGCTTCGCGCAGCGTGCGCGGAGTGGCCGTCTTGGTGACGGCGAGCAGCCGGACCCGTTCTGGATCCCGGCCGCCGCGCCGGGCAGCCTCCCGGATGCGATCCAGGAGGGCGGTCCGCCGTGCGGCGATCGTTTCCATCGGGGGAGGGTATCCGATGCGCGATCGGATCGGGGGAGGGAAAAACCGGCAGGGCAAGGCTAGAATCCGCCGCCCCCGTCCGGAGTGAAACGATGATTGTCGGCCTTCCCAAGGAGATCAAGAAGGAGGAATACCGGGTCGCCCTGACCCCCCACGGCGCCCATGCCCTGGCCGAGGCCGGGCACAGCCTGCTGGTGGAGGCCGGCGCCGGCGAGGGGAGCGGCTTTTCGGACCGGCACTATCAGGAGGCGGGCGCCGAGGTCCTGCCTTCGGTCGCCGGGGTCTGGGAGCGTGCGGAGATGATCCTGAAGGTCAAGGAGCCGCAGCCCGGAGAAATCCTGCTCGCCCGCCGGGGCCAGATCCTCTTCACCTATTTCCATTTCGCAGCCAGCCGCGAACTGACGGAAGGCATGCTCGCTTCGGGGGCCGACTGCTTCGCCTACGAAACCCTCGAAGTGGACGGCCGCCTGCCGCTTCTCACCCCCATGAGCGAGGTGGCCGGGCGCATGGCCGTCCAGGAGGGCGCCAAGTACCTGGAGCGGCCCTTCGGCGGGAGCGGAATCCTGCTGGGCGGCATTCCCGGCGTGGAACCGGGCAGCGTCCTCATCCTCGGCGCCGGGGTGGTGGGCAGCAACGCGGCCTGGATCGCGGCCGGACTCGGGGCCCGGGTCACCATCCTGGACATCAACCTCGACCGCCTGCGCTTCCTGGAGGAGGTCATGCCCGCCAATGTGACCACCGTCTACAGCACGCCGCAGGCCATCCGCGAACGTCTTCCGCACACCGACCTCCTGATCGGGGCGGTTCTCATTCCGGGTTCGCGGGCTCCGCGTCTCGTGCGCCGTGAGGATCTGAAGCAGATGCCCCGGGGTTCCCTGATCGTGGACGTGGCGGTCGATCAGGGCGGGTGCGTGGAAACCTGCCGGCCCACCACCCACGACGATCCCACCTTCCAGGTCGACGGGGTCGTGCACTACTGCGTGGCCAACATGCCGGGCGCGGTGGCCCGCACGAGCACCTTCGGGCTGACCCACGCCACGCTTCCCTATGCGCTGCGCCTGGCCGCCCTGGGCACCGGCCGGGCCGTCGAGGAGGATCCGGCCCTGGCCTCCGCCGCCAACCTCCTGCGCGGAGAGGTGACCCACCCGGGGGTGGCCCGCGCCTTCGCCCTGCCCTGCCACGGGCCCGGGGAACTGGCTTCTTCCCTGTGACCCCGTTCTCCCCCGACCTCCCATGACCGCACTGGGCGCCCTTCTCGTCCTGGCCATCATCCAGGGCCTCACGGAATACCTGCCGGTCTCCTCCAGCGGGCACCTGGTCCTTGCCGGGGCCTTCCTGCCGGGGGCGGAGCAACTCCCCAAGGACGCTTCGGTGGAGGTGATGCTCCACCTGGGGACCCTCTTTTCGGTGTTCCTTTTCTACCGCCGCGAAATCGGGGCCCTCATTCGGGGCGTGTTCGGCCTCGGAGAGGATCCTGCAGAACAGCGCCTGCTTCTGTTCCACCTCGTTCTGGGCACCCTCCCTGCCGCCGTGTTCGGCCTCCTCCTCCAGGATCGCATCGAGGCGGCCTTTTCGACCCCTGCATTTGCCGCGGTGGCTCTTCTTGTCACCGGCACGGTCCTTTGGAGTTCGCGCCGGTTCTCGCGGGCCCCCGGGGGGGGGCGTTCCCTGGATGCGCGCATGGCGCTTCTCATCGGCCTGGCCCAGGCCTTTGCCATCGCCCCGGGCATCTCCCGCAGCGGCATGACCATCGTCGCCGGGCTGGCCCTGGGGTTGTCCGGAGAACGCTCGGCCACCTTCTCCTTCCTGCTCTCCATTCCGGCCATCCTGGGGGCGGTGGTCCTCAAGACCCCCGATCTGCTGAAGAACGGTGCCGGCCCCCTCGGTCCCCTCGATCTCTCGCTCGGGGTCCTGGTCAGTTTCGTGGTCGGATTCCTGGCGCTGGGTATGCTGATCTGGCTGATCCGCCGCCAGAAGCTGTCTGCGTTCGCGCCGTACTGCTGGCTGGTCGGCGCGCTCGGGCTGCTTGGAGTGTTCACGGCATGAAGAAGACGGCCCTCATCACCGGGATCACCGGCCAGGACGGTTCCTACCTGGCGGAATACCTGCTCGAGAAAGGCTACCGGGTCGTGGGAATGATCCGGCGGGCCTCCACCGAGCCGACCGAGCGCGTCCAGCACCTGCGCGACCGGATCACCCTGGAACACGGGGATCTCCTCGACCAGAACTCGATCATCCGCATTCTGGAAGAACACCATCCGGATGAAATCTACAACCTGGCCGCGCAGTCGTTCGTGCCCACGTCGTTCGTCGAGCCCGTGCTCACCGCGGAATACACCGCGGTGGGCGTGACCCGGGTGCTGGATGCCATCCGCCTCAGCGCGCCCGAAGCACGCTTCTACCAGGCTTCTTCCAGCGAGATGTTCGGGAAAGCCGCGGAGTCCCCCCAGAAGGAAACCACGCCCTTCCACCCGCGCTCCCCCTACGGAGTGGCCAAGGTCTACGGTCACTGGATCACGATCAACTACCGCGAAAGCTACGGGCTCTTCGCCTGTTCCGGCATTCTTTTCAACCACGAATCGCCCCGCCGCGGGCTGGAGTTCGTCACCCGCAAGATCACCGATGGCGTGGCCCGGATCGTCTTCGGCGAGGCCGACGTCCTCCTGCTGGGAAACCTCGAAGCGCGCCGCGACTGGGGGTTCGCCGGCGACTACGTGCGCGCCATGCATCTCATGCTCCAGACCGAGGAACCCGAGGACTTCGTGATTGCAACCGGGGAAACCCATTCGGTCCGTGAGTTCTGCGAACTGGCTTTCCAGAGGGTGGGACTTGCGTACCAGGACTTCGTCCGGGCCGATCCGCGCTTCTACCGTCCCGCCGAGGTCGATCTGCTGCTCGGGGATGCGGGCAAGGCCCGCCAGCGGCTGGGCTGGAAGCCCGGGATTCCTTTCCACGGCCTGGTTGAGCGCATGATGGACCACGATCTCCGTCTTCGCCTGGAAGAGGGTCTCGAGCTGGTTCGGGGAGAACTGCCCCCGGGTTTGAAGGCGGTTTCGTGACTTCGAAGGCCGTCTGGATCACCGGGGCCGGAGGGTTCGCCGGCGGGTGGCTGCTGGCGATTCTGGAGGAGGCCGGGAGGCAGGCGGCGGCCCTTGTGCGGGAACCGGCCCGCAAGCGGCTTGCCGTCCCCAGTGCGGCCCTGGACCTCGTGGAGGCGGCGGTGGCGGCCCCCGGGGATCCCGTTGCCGATTTCGACGCGCTCCCCGAGCCCTGTGCCCTGGTCCATCTCGCAGCACTCTCGCATCCACGTGACTGCGAAAGGGATCCGGAACGCGCGCGACTTGTGAACGTGATAGGCGTCGAGCGTCTCTTCGAACAGTGGTTCCGGTGCTGGCCGGAACTTCCGGCTCTCTTCGTCTCGAGCGGGCAGGTCTACAGGCCGGGGCCGGAACTCTTGGAGGAATCGGGGCCCGTCGAGCCGCGCAACGTCTACGCCGCCACCAAACTGCGCGGGGAGGGGGTGGCGCAGGGCTTCCGCGACCGTGGCCATCCCGTCCTGGTGGTGCGGCCCTTCAACCACACCGGACCGGGTCAGCCCGCCCGCTTCGCGCTGCCCTCCTTCGCGCTGCGGCTGGCCCGGATCGAGAACGAGGGGGGAGGACGCCTGGCCGTCGGCAATCTCGCGGCGGTGCGCGATTTCCTTCACGTTCGCGAGGTGGTGCAGGCCTACCTCGACCTTCTTCCGCACACCCGGGAGACCGCAATCGTGAACATTTGTTCGGGCCGCGGAGTCCGGATTCGGGAGCTGCTCGAGGGGCTGGTGGCGCGCACCCGGGCCCCCGTGGAGGTCGTTTCGGACTCCGCCCGCCTGCGGGGGGGGCGGGATCCCGGCTGTCTGGTGGGGGATTCCGCCCGTCTGAAAGGGCTTCTGGGCCGGGTTCCGGTCTTCGACCCCGAGGTCCTCCTAGACGAACTGATGGAGGACGCCCGCCGGCGGGTGGCGGCGGGAGAGGATCTCGGGGAAGCCTGACCCGGGGAGTCAGGGAACGGAAGCCACGCGGACGCGCTGAACCCAGCGGCTGAGTTCCGGTCCGGGGCAGGACGTGTCGCGGAAATCCTTGTGGGCGAAGATCTGGCGGCGGGGGATGCCGTAGCGTTTGCGAAGCGCCCCGACCAGCCGTTCCAGGCTCTTCCACTGGGCCTCGCTGGGATGCTGGGCGCGTGCGTAGTCCGGACCGCGTTCCGGCTGGGGCACGAAGTTCCCCAGTACGCAGATGCCGATGTTCCCGCGGTTGGTCTCGCGGTTTCCCGCGTGCGCTCCCTGGAAGCGGATCGGACGGCCTTCCACCACCCGCCCGGCCCGGTCGATCAGGAAGTGATAGCCGATGTCCGCCCAGCCGCGGGGCGGATCCTGGTGAGACTTCTGGATTCGGCGCACCTCGGCTTCCGAAGCGGAAACCGTGGTCGAAAGGAGCGGTTCGGCCGAATGGTGGATCGTGATCCGAAAGGGATTCCCCATCGGTTCCACGTTGGAGCGGGTGGTCCGCGCCCCCCAGGAAGCCCGGCGGATCTGCACCAGGGCGGAGGTGGCCGGCGCCGGAACGACCGGGGCGGTTTCGACCGGGTGGATCCGGGCCAGGAGCGGTTCCAGACGAGCCGCAAGGGCCGGATCGGAGGGAGTGGGGGGCTGCTTCCCCTCCAGCCGCGCGCTCAGCCAGAGGCATTCTTCGCGGTCGATCCCCTGGAGGCCGGGGCAGGCCTTCTGGAGGAACCCCAGCGCGAGTTCCCCTTCGCCTTCAAGGAGATAGGCATGGCCGATGCCGCGGGACGCCAGGGCGGCCTCGATGCGGGAAAGCGGGCCCTTTCGGGCGGCGTAGAAGGTCCGCAGGGCATCCTTGGGCCGGTTGGCATCCAGATAGAGATTGCCCAGCCGCAGCCGGGCTTCGCTCTGGTCTTCGCGCCGCAGCCGGGACATGCGCTTCTCCCACCAGGAGATGCGCTGCTCCAGGTCGAGGTCCCCGGGCGGGGAGGGGGCCGGAGCGTCGAGCGCCGGCAGAGGCTTGGGAGCGGTGTAGGAACGCGGGGTGGAGCAGGCCGCCAGGGCGAGGAGGCCTGCCGCGATCCCCAGGCTTCCCCCGGAGGAAGACGAGATGCGAAGCAGCACGCTGGCAGCCTAACCGGCCGGAGAGTGC
>CAZQAP010000121.1:0-9333 GCA_964591365.1 uncultured Planctomycetales bacterium | reverse complement strand
GGGTTTCCCGGGTGCAGGAAAGCCCTGGGAGCGGAGGGTCTTCCAAGAAAAAGAAAAACCGCGGAGACGCGGAGGCGCGGAGAAGAAGAAAAGAAAGCCAACCCCGACTCTCTGCCGCCGCCAGGCTCCAACCGAAGGGGGTTCCGCCCGGCGCTGCGGGTTCAGCCTCCCCCTCCCCGGTCCGGGTCTCCCCGGAGAACTCCCAATGCACACGAAACCCGGAAGCCCCATTTTTTCTTCTCCGCGCTCTCCGCGTCTCCGCGGTTTATTTTCTTGTTTTCTTGGGAATCCGCACCTCAAGCCATTCCCCCCCCGCAGAAAGGGTCCGGCTGTTCCCTTGTCCCGGCTTCCTCAGGGCCCGGAAGAGGGTGCCCGACCCACACGAAACCCTGAACCCCCAGGAGGCTTTCAGTCCACGGCCGTGACTTGAAGTTCCATGCGGACCTTGCCGAGCCCGCCCAAAAGCTGATTGCCTTCGCGTTCCACCACGATCCGGCCTTCGGCATCCGGCACGAACCGGCCTTGGATGCGCAAAGTGGTCACTTCGGGACGTTCCACGGAAACCACGTCGGCCTGCTGAGAGGGCGGGCGGGCTTCCCCGTTGGCGAGAATGCCGGGGGTTTCCCCGCTCAGTTGCAACAGCACCGAATTGCCGTGGCGGACCTGGGAGATTTCAAGATCGATCCGCACCGCGCCGGGATGCCCGTCGGCGGCAAGATTCCCCTCGATCTCTCCTTGGACTCCCGAAAGGAAGGTGTGGAAAATGGGATCGGCGATCCGCGAGCCTTGGGCGACTTCGACGTCCCAGCTCACCAGGGCCTGGGAAAGGGTTCCCCGTGCGAAGCGAAGGGGGGTCTCCTGGACGGCCGTGCCGGCCAGCACGGCCAGGGTCTGGGGCTGGGCCCCTTCCTTTTCGGAAGTCAGGGAAAGATCGTAATGGATCCGCCGTGAATTCCGTTTCGCCTCCGCCTTCACTTTTTCGACCTGGGTGGCCGCCGCAGGGCCGGAGAAGGCCAGGAAGCCTTCGCGGGTCGCCCAGAACTGGTCCTTGGAACCCAGGGAGGCCAGGGTCTCCGGCCAGTCCGGACGAACGGTCAGCGTGGGAGCCGCCACGGTGAAAACGTCATCTCCGGCGGAAACGGCTTCGGGCAGGCTCCCTTCCAGCGAAAGATCGAGGAGATAGGTGGATCCGTCCGGAGCGGGCAGTTTCATCCGGGCGGATTCGGAAGGTTTCAGGAAGAGGGTCGCACCGGATTCCTGGAAATGCTGGATCAGCCGGTCCATGCCGCGGATGGCGTAGTAGCGCATCTCGATCGGCTCCGGGTCTCCGAAGCGGGAGACCACCAGCGCCATTTCCACCTGCCATCCCTGGCCGGCCACCGGCAGGAGTTCCACACCCAGGGAGATTCCGGCCACCTGGAGCCCGGGAATCGGATCGGCGATGGAAGCCGATTGGGCGATTTCCACGTCGAAGTCCCGCACCACGGTGCGGGAGGTGGTATCGGAAAAGACCGCCGGTTCCCCGGGCCAGACCGACTGGGTCCCGGCCAGCAGCACGCCCTTTCCTGCGGCCTGGGAGAGCTTGTAGCGGATGCGAATCGGCCGCCGGGCGGTCGTCTGAAGCCAGGAAAGGCGGGCATGTTCGCTCCAGTGGTTCTTTTCGGCCACGAACCGCGAAACCCCTGCCCGGGCTTCTTCGTCGAGCAGGCGCGGACGTTCGGGATCGAGCCAGCTCGGCCGCAGAGCGACCCAGCGGGTGACGGGCTCGGAATCGCCCGAGGTGGAATTCCAACTCTCCGGGTTGACGTCGACGACAAAGGACGGGTGGGGCGCAGGCAGGGCCTGGGCCGGTGTCAGGGGCGGTGTGAGAAGAAGCAGCAGGAGGGAGGTCAGCATGTCAGTTTTCGGGGGTCGGTCGGTCTAGATGGGGGAGCAGAACGGGTTACACGGGTTCCCAGGCAGTCCTCAGGAATCCCTCTCCAAGCTTCCGGGCATCCGCTTGGTCCCCTGGAAGACCTGGCCGGAAAGAGCGGATGCGGAGGGGTGGAAATCGGCCTCGAAGCGGGCGTGCTTCCCCTGCAGGAGGCCCCCTTGCCGCAGCTGCAGGATCAGGCGGCCGCCCTGGAGACGGGCTTCCTGAAGCTTCCATTCACTGCCGGGCAGTTCCCGGAAGCTCCAGGCTCCTCCCCCGTCCTGCCGGGGAGGCCGGCTCTCCAGGCGCAGCAGGGAGCCGCCCACCCGGCCGCTCCAGATCCCGATCCGGGGAGCAGCCGGCGCCTGGGGGGCTGGGGGGCTGGCGGCCGGAACCGGGGTTTCGCGCACCAGCGAAGAGGAAGGAGAAGGGCTCGAATCGGGTCCCGGCGCCCGCTCCGGCCCGGCATCCCGGCCTCCGCATCCCGCGGGCAGGAAAAGCAGCCCGCAAAGGGCCAGAAGCCCGGGAGGTGCCGATTTCATGGCCCCAGTTTGCCCCAGATGGACGCGGCCGGAAAGCCCCAGGACGGAAAAGACGACAGGGACGGGGGAAAACCCGCCGATAGAGGTTTCGAACGGGCCGATCCCCCGAACGCGTTGACCTTGCCCACCCCTGCCCCGTCCCGGAAGGGGGCTGCCCAGCCCGCTCACCGCTCCCTTTTCCGCACGCTGAACCCGCCCCTGCCCGATGGGCGCCCGGGATCCACGGCTCGGGCCCGGCGCCTGGAACGGGATCTGACGGATCACCTCTATGCCCAGATCCACACGGCCTTCCTGGGCCAGATCCTGGCCATCGTCTTCGCGGTGGCTCTGCTGCAGTCCTTTCTGCCCCCCGGTCTGATCGCGACCTGGAGTTCGGCGGTGATCGCCGCGGCCTGCCTCCGCCTGCTCCTGAAGAAGCGCTTCGATCAGAAGAAGAAGCTCCAGATCGGCCCGCGGGACCGTTTCTGGTTCGACATCGGGATCGTGGCGACCGGAGCCGCGTGGAGCAGCGGCGTGCTGGCGGCAATCCCGTTTCTGGGACCGGCGGAACGTGCCTTCCTGTTGTTGGTCCTGGCCGGGATCCTGGCCGGAGGGCTGGCCACGGTCTCAGGTTTCCGGAGAAGCTCGCTCCTCTTCCAAGCAACGATGATCGGCCCCGCGTGCGTGGCCTTCTTCCTCGAACCCGGGCCCAGGAACCTGCGGCTGGGCATCATTTCGACCGTTTTCCTCATCTATTGCATCAGTGCGGCCTCCAAGGCCCGCAAGATCCTCGTCAACGTCTTCGAGGCCGGCTTCGAGAACGAGGAGATGGTGCAGAGCCTGGCGCGGGCCAAGCTCGCCGCCGAAAACGCAGTGGAAACCGCCCTGGAAGCCAGCCGCCTGAAGAGCGAGTTCCTGGCCAACATGAGCCACGAGATCCGCACCCCGCTGAACGGCGTCCTGGGGATGACCGAACTGATCCTCGATTCCCGCCTGGATTCCGAACAAAAGGAGTTTGCCACCACCCTCCACCGCAGCGGTGAGATCCTGCTCGAACTCATCAACGACATTCTCGACTTCTCGAAGATCGAAGCCGGGAAACTTTCCATCGAAAGGATCGAATTCGATCTCGTGGAAGCCCTGGACGACGTGGCCGATCTTCACGCTCCCCGGGCCCTCTCCAAAGGGGTGGATTTCATCCTCGACCTGGACTCCGCCCTGCCGGACAGGCTCCTGGGGGACCCCGTCCGCATCCGGCAGGTGGTCCACAATCTCGTCGGCAATGCCATCAAGTTCACCGAGAAGGGAAGCATCACCCTTTCCGCCTGGATGGGCCCTGAAGAGGAGGGAAACGCCATCCTGCATCTGGAAGTCCGCGATACGGGAGTCGGGATCCCCCCGGAAAGGCGCCAGAAGATCTTCGAGAGCTTCACCCAGGCGGACGGTTCCACGACCCGCAAGTTCGGAGGCACCGGCCTGGGACTGACCATCACCCGCAGGATCCTCGACCTGATGCACGGGAGCATCGAGGTGGAGAGCGAGGTCGGCCGGGGAACCCGTTTTCAGGTCCTGCTCCCGGTTCATTCCATGGCGGGCCCCTGCCCCACCTGGCTGGAAGACCAGCGCCTTCTTCTCCTCATGCCGGAAGGGGAGGTGCGGAACGCGCTGGTGCGCCGGCTCGAAGGGCTGGGCGCCATCGTGGAAACGGGGGAATCCCTTCCCGGACCGGGCCAAAGCCCCGCGGCTCCCGGGCAACATTTGTCCTGGGTCCTCGGCGACCACCACCTCCTGTCCGATCCGGAATCCCGGAAACAGTTCGACTCCTGGTGCGCGGACAGGCAGGCCGGCCGGGTGGTCCTCATCCAGGCGGAACGCCGGGAGGCCGGCCGGGGCTTCGAGAGGATCCTTCCCGCCCCCTTCCTGCGGCGCAAGATCCTCTCCGCCCTGGGGCTTTCTCTTCCCGAAGGCGGTTCCGAAGCCCGCTCGGAACCCGTCCCCGGACCCGGCCGCCCCGTTCCGGAAAGCGCGCACGGTGCGCCGGAGGTCCTCCCCGCCCAGGCGCCCTCCAGGATCCTCGTCGCCGAAGACAATGCCACCAACCGCAAGCTCATCAAGGTGATCCTGGAACGGCTGGGCTGCTCCCCCACCTTGGTCCAGGATGGAGCCGAAGCCCTGGCTCTCATCCGGGAAGGGTCCTTCGATCTGGTCCTCATGGACGTCCAGATGCCCGTGATGGACGGATTCCAGGCCACCCGGGCCATCCGGGAACTGGAGGAGGCTCTGGGGACTGCCCGGATTCCCATCGTCGCTTTGACTGCCCATGCCATGGAAGGGGACCGGGAGCGATGCCTGGAAGCGGGGATGGACGACTATCTGACCAAACCGGTCCGAAGAGAGCGGCTGAAAGCCCTCCTGGAACAGTGGCGCGGTTCGGCGGCCCCGGTGCGCGGCTGAACCCGTTGCGGGGCCTTCCAGGACCCCTTCCCGCCCGGAAAAGTCCCCGATTCCGCTTCAGTGCGCGGTTCCCCGGCCGATGAGGGCCTGTCCCCCAGGAAGGGGGACGCCCTTCACGGCCAGCCCTTTCCCCTCGAAAGGCGGGCCAGGTCCCCCGACGCCCCGAGAACTCTGAAGATGAATATCCTCATCGCTGACGACGATTCCGTGACCCGCCGCATGCTGCAGAAGACCCTGGAGACCTGGGGCCATCATGTCGTGGCAACCCAGGACGGTCTTGAGGCCTGGACCCGCTACCAACAAGGCGGCATCCGCTTCATCATCACCGACTGGATGATGCCCGGAATCGACGGTCCGGAACTCTGCCGCCGGATCCGCGCGGCCTCCACCGGCTGCACCCAGCCGGTCTACGTGATTCTCCTGACGTCCCGCGGGACCATGCAGGACCTCGCCACCGGCTTCAATGCCGGTTCGGACGACTTCATCGCCAAGCCGTTCGACCACGACGAACTGCGCGCCCGGGTCCAGGCGGGAGCCCGGATCATCGCCCTCCAGCAGGAACTGGTGGCCGCACGGGAGGAGATGGAACGCCTGGCGCTCACCGACTCCCTCACGGGGCTCTACAACCGGCGGGCGATCACGGAGACCCTGCGGCGGGACGAAGACCGCATGCGGCGGGAAAACCGTCCCATCGGAATCGTGCTGGCCGACGTGGACCAGTTCAAGGCCACCAACGACCGTTTCGGGCACCAGACAGGCGACCGGGTGCTGCGCACGGTCGCGGACTGCATGGCCGCCAGCGTCCGGGGCGGCGACTACGTCGGCCGCTGGGGCGGCGAGGAATTCCTCATGGTCCTGCCGGGAGCCGACATCATCCAGGCGGCCGAGGTGGCCGAGCGATGCCGGGCCCTGCTGGAGGCCCAGCGCATCGCCACCGTGGAAGGTCCGGTTCTCAAGGTGACCGCCTCATTCGGCGTGGTCGCCGGGGAAGGGGCCGACCGGCCGGATTCCATGGCTCTCGTCCAGCACGCGGACAAGGCCATGTACTGGGCCAAGGAAGCCGGCCGCAACCGGGTGAAGATCTACGTTTCGAGCGCCGACACCAACTCGGCCGGGCGAGAGAAGGTCAAGGAGTAGGAATCCAGGCGATCCCGTCGGGTTCTTCTCCCGCCGGGATCGTCTTCACGACCCGCCCCTGCTGCAGGTCCACGACGGCGATCCGGTCGGCCCCGGAATTGGCAACGTAGGCGACCTTGCCGGAAGGGGGCACGACGATCCCGATGGGCACCGGGCTCTTGCCGAAACGGTCCCCGAAGAGCCGGTCCTTGGCCCCGTCGACCGCCTCGAGCTTCATCGGAATCCTTTTCAGGACCTTGTGGGCGCGGGCATCGATCACCGCCAGGACCGCGCCTTGGGCGCAGGAGACGAGCGCCGGGCCGCCCCGGGGAGTGAAGGCAACCCGGATGGGAAAACCGGGGCAGGGAATCGAGGCGATCTGCTCAAGGGTCTTCGCATCCAGAACGGTGACCGTGCCGGCGACGCGGTTGGTGACCCAGACCTCGCCCCCGCCGGGGGCCACCCCGATCCCTTCAGCCCCCTTTCCGGTGGCGATTCCGGGTCCGGCCTGGCCCTTCCCGCAGTCCACCGGGACCATCTTCCCGCTTCCGATGGCGGCCACGAAAGCCCGTCCTCCCGCGCCCAGCGCGACCATGTGACTGGTGGGTTCCCCCGTGGCGATGCGCGCCAGCACCTTCCCCTCCGGGAAGGAGAGATGCCAGAGTTCCTGCTTGAGTTCGGCCGTCACCCAGAGGGATCTTCCATCGGGCTCGAAGACGATGCCGTGCGGGCGGACAGGTTCGCCGAGATCGAGCGTCCCGGCGACCTTCAATCCGGCCAGATCCAGGACGGTGAGGGTGCTTCCGGGGGTCTTGCGTCCATAATTGGAAACCACCGCGTGCCGCCCGTCGGGAGCCGCGGCGATTTCATGGGGCCCTTCCCCGGTGGGGAGGGTGGCCAGGATTCCGCCCTCGGGGAGCTGCAAGACCAGCGCGGCGTCGGCGGATTTCTCAAGGACCACCAGGCGCCCCGGATCGGCGGGAACGGGGGCGGCCGGATCCTGGATGGGAAGCACGGCAAGCAGAAGCAGGGGGAAGGCAGCGTTCATGGTTTGTGGGATGGTGGAGGGCTTCCAGTATGCCAGAGGCGCCGGGGAACCGGTGGCGGCGTTGCTCAGCCTGCGCCGGAAGGGCGCCGGAAAAGGCGAGCCGCCACGAGAAGCAGGAAGATCCCGAAGACCACCGCGAGGAAACGGGGCGCGAGAAGCCGGTTCCTCAGCAGGACCGCCCCGGCGGCTGCGATCACGGCCGCAGGCATGAGATGGCGCGCCAGCCCGGGGACCAGGCGGCCCTGGCGGCGGGCCAGGAAGACGCCCAGGGCGGCGGTCGGGATCATGGCCAGCAGGCTGGTCCCCGCCGCCTGGGAAAGAGGAAACCCGCCCACGATAAAGACGAGCCCGGGAACCGCCACGACGCCCCCGCCAACACCGAAAAGCGAGGAGCAGATGCCCGCCGCCACGCCGGTGAAGCCTGCCAGGACGCCGCGGAAAACGGAATGATCTCCGGCAAGTCCGGGCAGCGGTCCCGCCGGCGGGCCGCCCCCCCATACCCCCAGGTTGCGCAGGCCTGCATAGAGCAGAAAGGCGGCGAAGAGAATGCGGAGCAATCCCGAGGGCAGGCGGACCAGCAGCCGCGCACCCAGGGGAGCGCCGATCTGACCGCCCAGGGCGAGAAGGAGGGCCGCCCAGACGACGAGATGGGAGGGTGTCGTCAGGAGTTCCGTGGCCACGCCCACGCAGGCCACGGGGACCACCACCTGCAGGGAGGTTCCCAGCGCACTGGGGAGGGGAACGCCGCGCAGGATCAAGGCGGGCCCCACAACCAGGCCGCCGCCGATCCCCAACAGCCCCGAAAGAAGGCCGGCAAGCCCCCCCACCCCCCCCGCAAAGAGAGGGCCGGGGTTAGACTGCATCTCCCCCCGTGAAGAAGAATCCGCGTAGCCACCCCCGCCGGAGGATCCGAACATGATTCTCAGACAGTACTACCTCGGCTGTCTTTCCCACGCCTCCTATTTGATTGGGGATGAAAAATCCAGAATTGCGGTCGTCGTGGATCCCCAGCGGGACGTCGAGGGATACCTGAAGGATGCCGAGGGGAAAAGTCTTTCCATCCGGCACGTCTTCCTGACCCACGTTCACGCAGACTTCGTCGCCGGCCATCTTGAGCTCGCCGAAAAGACCGGCGCGACCGTCCACCTGGGGAAAAAGGCCTAAGCCGAATTCCCTTTCCATCCTGTGGGAGAGAAGAGTTCCCTTGCTCTCGGTTCCATCCGGCTGGAGTTCCTGGAAACTCCCGGGCATACCCCCGAAGGGATCTGCATCCTGGTCTATGACGAAACGACAGCCCCCGACCGGCCCCATGCGATCCTGACCGGAGACACTCTGTTCGTGGGGGATGTGGGAAGACCCGACCTTCTTACCTCCACCGGACACAGTGCCGAAGAACTTGCAGGCCAGCTCTATGAATCCCTTCACGGGAAGATCCTCCGGCTTCCCGATGAAACGCTCGTCTATCCCGCCCACGGAGCCGGCTCCCCCTGCGGGCGCAGCCTCGGAGCGGAAACCTTCTCCACCCTGGGGGATCAGCGGCGCTTCAATCCCGCGCTCCATCCCATGCCGCGGGAAGAGTTCGTGCGCCAGTGCACCCGCGAGCTTCCTCCGGCTCCGGCCTACTTCTCCCACGCCTCCGCCCTGAACCGGCGCCGGCGCCCGACTCTTGCGGGCGTCCTGGAGGAAGCCTCCCAATCCTTCTCCTTGGATGAAGCCCTGCGCCTGCAGGGGGAAGGGGTGCAGTTCCTGGACACCCGTTCGCCCGGCGCCTTTGCCGCCGGCCACCTTCCCGGAAGCCTCCAGGTAGGCTTGGAGGGCCGTTTCGCCCAGTGGGTGGGGAGCGTCCTGGATCCCAACCTTTCCCTGCTTCTCATCGCCGACCCTGGGCGAGCCGGAGAAGCCGCTCTGCGCCTGGCCCGGATCGGCTTCGACCAGGTGACCGGACACCTTCAGGACGGTCCGGAGACCTTCGCCGCCGACCCGGAAAGGATCCGCTCGTTTCCGCGCCTGGATGCCGAAGCCCTGGCGGCCCGGCTGAACGGCCCGGCCCCCCCGTGCCTCCTCGACATCCGCAATCCGGCCGAACGGAAACAGAGCCGCATCGAGGGGAGCCTGCACATCCCGCTCTTCCAGCTCCGGGAAAGGCTGGAGGAGCTTCCGCGCGACAAGGAGATCGTCCCCTACTGTGCGAGTGGCTACCGCTCCATGATCGCCGCCAGCATGCTTGAAGCGGAGGGGTTCCAGGCCTCCGACCTGGAAGGCGGCATTCAGGCCTGGCCCGC
>CAZQAP010000120.1:0-9515 GCA_964591365.1 uncultured Planctomycetales bacterium | reverse complement strand
AGGCCGTCCCCGCCGTGGCAGCGCGTGCAGGAGAGTCCCGCGGGGGCGTGGATGCTGGCGGCCAGCTCGACGGCTTCGCGGCCGTGGCAGACCGTGCAGCCGTTTTCGGTCGCGGGCACCTTCGCATCCTGACGGGCGGAGGGGTTCCCCTGAGGGAGGGGCGCCAGAAAGAGACAGAGGAGCAGCGCGTTCACGCAGCACCTCCCAGCAGGGAGAAGAGAGCGAAAAGGAAGAAGGCCGCCGCCAGTGCGAACCCGGCCCAGAGAAGGGGCCGGCGATTGCCGAAGAGGCGGGCGAGCCGGGCGTCGGCTTCCGGCAGGAAGAGGATCAGGACCAGAAGACCGGCCAGGAGAAGCGGGCCGAGCCAGGAAGGGGCGCCGTCCAGCCATTCCAGGAGCGCGTGGAGGGCGCCCAGATACCAGGGGACCAGGTGCGGGGCCGCCTGCACCGGATCGGCGGGCCGGCCGGCGAGCCCAGGCGGCAAGAATCCAGACAGGAAGGTCAACGCCCCGAGAATGGGAATGCCGGCTGCAACGAGCCCCAGGAAGTGGTAGGGGAAGAAGGGCTGCGGTGCCGTCTGCGCTTGGCGGGAGGGGAGCGGAACGACCGCCTGCACGCCCGGGAACTTCCGCAGCCTTTGGAATGTTCCCGCCTTCCCGTTCAGGACGTGGATCAGCGGCTTCCCTCCCGCGCGCAGCACGCGCGTGTGCCCGCCGAGGATCTCGATCTCGCTTCGCACACGCCCGACCTGGTCCTCGGTCGCGCCCGGCTGAAGAACCACCATCAGCATGGGGCCGCCTCCCGGGCCGCATTCCCCGTGCAGACGCGCGCCTCCAACCGGCTGCATGCCAGGATCAGGGCCACGGCCAGCCCCGGCAGGATGAGGATGTGGATGGAGTAGAGATTGCGCAGCGTCGGGGGCCCGATCTCGGCACCGCCGCGCAGGATGAGAGCCAGTCCATGGCCGGGGGCGCCCACGCCTTCAAGCCGTGCGAGGGTCCCCGCAGCCGCGGAAGCGGAAGGCGCGTCCCACGGCAGGAAGGCCCCCGTCCAGGCCAGGGCGAACACCACGAACACGACCAGGATCCGCAGCCGCCAGATTCCGCGGTACGGAGGCTGGTAGACCCCGCGCGCGAAGACCACCAGCGCCTGCACGAGGACCAGAAACACCAGGAGCTGCGCGGTCCAGAAGTGCAGCCCGCGGATGAGCCATCCGGATCCGACGTCGCGCATGATCGCACGGATGCTCTCGTAGGCGCCGGCCGCTGCGGGCTGGTAGTAGAAGGAGAGCATCGCCCCGGTGACGCCTTCGAAGAGCAGCAGGGCGAGCAGCAGACGGCGGAAGGGCCGCGGCGAGGACATGGGCGCGTCAGGAGGGGCTTTGAAGGCGCACCTCCTTCCCCTCCACCTTCACGGCATAACGGGCCAGGGGGATCCGGGGGGGGCCTTCGACCACGTTGCCGTTGAGGTCGAAGATTCCTCCGTGACAGGGACAGACCAGCTGCTGGCGTTCGGGACTCCACTCCACCTCGCAGATGTTCATGTGGGTGCAGGTGGCGGAAAGCGCGTAGAAGGCGCGATCTTGCAGGCGGATGAGGAGCACGGGACGCCCGCGCACGCGGACCTTTCGGGCCGAATTTTCGGGAAAGCGGTCCAGCAACCCGATGCGGGTGCCGCTCGGGGACCATCCGCTCTTGGTGGGCGGAAGCAGGAACCCCACCACCGGAAGGGTCACGCCGGCGGCGGTGAGGAGCCCCAGCGCGGCGACGAAACCGTTCAGGAAGCGGCGTCGCGTGGCTTCGGCCCGGTAGCCGAGTCCCGAAAGAATGGGAACGGGGTCCACCTGCGGATAGCGCTCGAGGATGGCGCGCACCTGTTCGGAATCGAGGCAGCAGCCCAGGGCGATGACGGTGGCCTCGTCACCGTGGGAGATCTGCGGTTCCCCCCCGGCGCGCTCCAGGTCTTCCACCAGGCGGCCGGTCAGTTCTTCGTCAGCCTCGGGGTCCAGTACGAGGATCATGAGACGGAAGCGGCGGCGACTTTGCGGAGCGGATGGCGCTCCGTCCGGCCCGATGTTCCGGCGTCTGTTGAATAAACCCGGAGGATTCCCCCACAAGGGCGGACGATTCCGCTGCCCGTGCCTGCCCGCACCGCGTAGGGGTACAATCCTTTTCCCGGCTCTTCGGAAACCCAAGGCTCGATCCGGCATGAAGAACGTTCCCTCCCCGGTCTACTTCCTGGCGATCGCCGCGGGCGTGGGAGTGCCTCTCTTCCTCGTCCTGGGCCCGGACTCCGCGGAGAGCGGCACGAGGAAAGGAACCCGGGAAGCCGGCGCCCCCATTTCTTCCGAGGTTCTCGAGCAGCTTCAGCAACTGCGCGACGAAAACCAGGAACTGCGCGGACGCATCGCCGGACTGGAACTCCGTCCGCTCCCCGAGGCCCGCGCCCCCGTGGGGGATTTCGTCTCGCGCGGGGAATTCGAGGCCTTCCAGGAGGAAATGCGGGCCGGACTGGCTCAGCCGCTCGCCTCGTCTCCCTCCCCTTCGCCCCCGCTCCCGGATCTGAAAGTCCAGGTCGCGGATGCCCTCCAGGAAGTGCGCAAAGAGGAGAACATCCAGCGCGCCAAACAGGCCCGGGAGAAGCGGGCGGCCATGCTGGAGGAGCGGCTTGCGCGCATCGGCGAATGGCTCGGGCTCACGGATTACCAGGCCAACGAGATGCGCACCATCCTCCAGGCCCGGGACCGGCACGAACGGGAGCTGATCGGGATGTGGGAGGCCGGAGGGGATCCGGAGATCCTCGGCCAGATGAAGCGCACCTACTACGGCGAGTACCAGACCTCCGTCGAACGCCTCCTCACCCCGGAGCAGCTCGCGACCTACCGGAAGAAGAACCCGGGTCCGCAGGCGGGGCGCAACGGTAAGTAGGGTCTACTCCGGGCCGAGGGAGACGGAGGCCTCCTCGCCGGCCCGCACCGTCACCGGCGCGGAGGCGCGCCAGACTTCGGGCGGGAAGACCCAGTCTCCTCCGGAGTCGTTGGAGAAAAGGGTGATCCGGCAGCGGTAGCGGCCGGGGAAGACGATCGGAAGGAGGAGGAAGCCGGGAGGCTCTCCCTTCTCCAGGAACTGGTGCTCGAGCTTCTCCCCGGGAGAATCCTCGGGCACCAGTTCCAGGAAGGAATTCGTTCGGGCGGGGATGGGTGCGCTCCAGCGGACCCGCACCGATCCGAACGCGGGAACCTGGAGGGTCGCCTCGGGTTCGGCGGTGTCGTGAAGTTGGGAGAACTCGCGGCCCCCGACGGTGGCGATCAATTCAACCCGGCCGGAGGGGAGGCCCTCCACCAGGAAACGGCCGTCTTCTTCCCGGCGGCCGTAGGCGAGATGGAAGGGCCCCCGCCGTGCACCCACCCCCTCCGCGGGAATCCTTTGTCCGCCGGGGCCGGCGATCTCGAGCCGCACCGCCCGGCCGGGTCCCTTTTCGAGGACGATTTCGATCTCCTTTCCGTCGCGCGGAACCGGAAGGCCGAGCACGGTCTTGGGAAGAAACCCCTGGCACTTCCCTTCGAGATCCACCGCATCCGCGTAGATGCCCTCGAGCCGGAAGCGGCCCTGTTCGTCGGTGGGGATTCCGCTGTTGCTCGATGCCGGTCCGGCCCAAGCGCCGGCATTCCTCTTCATCTTCGCCCGGATCTGGATCCAGGCGCGCAGCGGATTCCCCTGGCCGTCAACGACCCGGCCCGTGAGAAGGCGGGGGGCGCCGGGGACGGAAAGGACGAGGCGGCGCCACTCCCCCCTGTCCAGGATCACGCCCTTGCGAGCCGCCAGGGGCTGCGCGCCTTCCATCGGCTCCCGGACGTCCACGTCGAAGGGAATCCCGGAACGGAGCCCGGACAAGAGAACCCGGCCGTCTTCGCCGGGCTCGAAGCTGAACCGGAGGGACTTCCAGGAACCGTCCGGATTCGGAAACCACTCCGCATCCTGCGCGGTGCTGGCCCCCAGCCGGGCCTGGATGGAATCCGCCGGGAACGGGGCCAGCCTTTGGAACGATTCCTTTTCCAGGAGTTCCCGAGGCGCGGTGAGGATGAGAACCAAACCTCGCACGGGTTTTCCGTCCGGATCCTGGATCAGGATCTCGAGCCGGCCGCTTCGCTCGAGAGTCACCGGCAGAGGGCCGTCCAGGGCTGCGGTGACGGTCACGGCGGCCTGGCGGAAACCGAGCGCATCCACCGTCATGGTGAACGGTGCGAGCGGCGCGTCGGCCAGGGTGCCCAGGCCGGCCGCATCGGTGGGTTCGCCGGGCCGGCCCTTGCCCTCCAGGCGCGCCAAGGCACCCGCCACCGGTTTTCCCTTTTCGTCCCGGACCTGGAAGGCGACCGTCCGGACCGGATGCAGCACGAGGTCGCCGAGGTCGCGCCCCCGTTCGCCATCCACGTCGTGGATCTCCAACGAAAGGGTCCCCACGCCCGGGGCGAGGATGTCGAGCGAGGCCCGCTCGAGCGATCCGAAGTCGAGCGGGATCCGAAAGCGGCCCTTCCCGTCGGCCTTGAAGCCCACCCTGGCTTTTGTCTGGGACCCGGCCACGAGGTTGTAGTCGATCCTGGCTCCGGCCACGGGCTCGCCCTTGCGGGGATCGAGAACGACGCCCGAAATGGCCGGAGTCCCCACGAGGGGGAGGAGGAGGTCGCGGGCCGGATGGGCGAGGACCAGGGCTCCGGAACCGTTCTCCTCCAGGGTGAATCCAGGCGGGAAGAAGAGTCTTCCGCTCCAGTCGGGAGGGAGGTCCGCGAAACGAAACCCCCCGTCCAAGGCGGTGCTCCCGACACGGCGGTCGGAAAAGCCGCCCTGCACGCCGAGGGCGGCCTCCAGGAAGGCGGGCGCGCGCACCTCGGGCGGCACCGGAAGTTCCTGGAAGAGATGCAACTCCAGGAGTTCGTTCGGCGGCGCGCCGTTCACGAGGACCCTCCCCGCGACCACGGCGCCCAGGGGAATCCGGATCGTGTGCTCTCCGGGGCCCGGGGGCACCGGGTTGCGGAACAGGAGCCGGTGCCCGAGGACCCCGGCGACTTCGGCCGGCGCGAAAAGGGCCGCGAAGCCCGCCGTCCCGTTCCGGTCGGTGCGGGCGTGATCCAGGACCTCCTCGCCGCGGAAGAGAAGGACCGCCGCATCCCCCACCGGCGTTTCGTCTTCGTGCAGGATCACGAAATCGAGAAGCCCGCCCTCCCCCGGGCCCCGATCTCCGGGTGCCAGGGTTCTTCGTTCCCCGCCGGTCCCTTCCGAGGGTGCGACCGGGACCGGACCGCGGTCCTCGCCTGCGGTGCCGGGGAGCGCGCTGCCCGCCCGCGACCCTTCCCGGGGCCCGGGCCCGCCCCCCTCCCCCTGGTTTCCAAAGAAAAGGATCCCCACGGCCACCGCCACCAGGGCCAGGACACCGAGGCCGATCCTTCGCATGGGACGCCCAGGGTAACCCGTTTTCCCGGCCCGGAGCCCAACATATGCACGTTTTCGTCACGAATTGTCAAAAACACATAGGTGTTTTCGACATTTCTGGACGATAATCAGGGTATCCTGGGCCGGACCAGGGCCCGCCTTGGGCCCTCCCGCACCTCCTCCATGCCCTTCCCGCGCACCGCCGACCGGCACCTTGCCGCCTGGTTCGCCCGCCCGAACCGCAAGCCCCTGGTCCTGCGGGGGGCGCGGCAGACGGGCAAGTCGACGGCGGTCCGGAAGCTGGGAGCGCAGGCGCCCCTCTTCCTGGAACTCAACCTGGAACGCCACCGGGATCTGTCCCTGGTCCGCACCTGCCGATCGGCCGGCGAACTCCTCGAGCGTTTGCAGCAGCGGGACGACCTCCCCACCCTGCCCCCGAACACCCTCCTCTTTCTCGACGAGGTCCAGGAACATCCCGAGGCCCTCGCCTGGCTGCGCTTCTTCTTCGAGGATCATCCCGGTCTCGCTGTGGTCGCGGCCGGTTCCCTGCTCGAGGTGAAGCTCCGCAACCAGGCGCTCCCCTTTCCGGTGGGCCGGGTCGAATTCTTCCGCCTGGAGCCGCTCACCTTTCTCGATTTCCTCGAAGCCACCGGTTCCGGACGCATCGCGGCCGGCCTGCGCGCCGAACTGCACCGCAAGGACGGCATCCCCGAGGGCCTTCACCGACTGGCGCTGGAACGCTTCCGGGATTTCCTTCTCGTGGGCGGGTTGCCGGAAGCGGTCGAAGTCTGGCGCACCACCCGCAGCCGGGTCGAGGTCGCTCGCGTGCATACCGCCCTGGAGCAGGCCTACCTCGAGGATCTTCTGAAGTACGGCATCCGGACTGGGACCCGGCATCTGGAGCAGGTTCTGACCCAGGCGCCGGCAAGCTTCGGCTCCCGCTTCAAGATCCGCGAACTCGCCCGGGGTGAAAGGGACCGCCCCGTCGCGACGGCCCTGGATCTATTGGAACGGGCCATGGTGCTTCACCGCGCGGTCCCCACGGCGCGTACGGCTCTTCCCCTTCTAGGGCGCGGGAAGGCGGCTCACAAGCTGCTGCCGCTCGACGTCGGGCTCGCCCTGGCCCAGCTCGGAGTCAACGCCGAGTACCTTTCCGGCGGTCCCCTGGAAGCGCTGATGGACGGCCGCCTGGCCGAGATCTTCGCCGGGATCCAGCTTCTGGCCCGGCGTCCGGACCGCCCGCGGGAACTCCATTTCTGGACCCGGGAAGGGAAAGGGGGCGCGACCGCGGAAGTCGATTACCTCCTTCCCACGCCCCACGGTGTCCTTCCCATCGAGGTCAAGTCGGGGCCGGCGGGCTCGTTGAAATCCCTGCACCTCTTCCTGGCCGCTTCCGGCGGCCGCACCGGCATCCGCCTCTGCACCCGGCCCGGCGGCACGGAAAACCTTTCCGTGACCCTGCGAGGCGGCCCCCGCCTCGACTACACCCTGATCACCCTGCCCCTCTACCTCGCCGAGCTGGCGGGAGATGCTTTTTCGGGATGACTCCACCAACGCAAGGTCCTTCCAGAACCGGGTTTCGGGCAATCCCCCGGACCGGCCGGAAAGTTATGTGCGCACATTTCCTGTTCATATCGCACATTTCCGGGAGGGCCCGGAAGTCCCGCTCCCCTCGAGCCCACCGCCCCTGTCCTGCCCCCCTACCATTCAAATTGTTGAAAGTACCGGCTCTTTTGTCATGTTTGTTGACATTTTTCGGGGTTGTTCCTTCCTTTCTTGCAGAGAGGGGATCTCTCGGGTTCAGGGCGCCCAGGGGTCGAGGTCGGAGAGCGAGGCGCGGGCGGCGGCGGAGGTCGGCACGCCCCAGAGTTCGAAGAAGGGGCCCAGGTCGCGGCCCACCGCCCGCGAGAGGCGCACGAGCCACTGGTCGCGCTTCTCGGCGTCGCTGCGGGGAAGCTCGGACGCGGGAAGCGCGTTGTAGGCGGCGAAGACCTTGCGAAAGGGCTCCCAGCCGAAGGCCTCCTGCACCTGGGCGTACATCGCGAGGGCCAGGAAGGGGTGGCGCTTCCACTCCTCGAAGGGCGCGCCGGCGGCGAGATGCGCGCGCACCGCCTCGGCCTGCCCGCGGATCTGCTTCGTCTTCGCCGGCGGGATGTCGCTGATGCGGTCGAGGACGTAGAGCGTGAAGAGGTTGTTGGTCACCTCGCCGGTGCCGGCGAAGGTCCACTCTGGCCGCTGGTGGTTGTGGCCGATCTCGTGCCAGAGCCCCCAGACCCCGCCGTGGCCGAGCCCGCGCAGCTTCGCGCGATCCACCACGACCGGCGCGACGTCGAGCCCGGTCATGATGGGGTAGCCGGCGTGCATGTAGCCGGCCGAGATCTGGAGGTCGGCCACCAGGCGTTCGGGCCGCCGCGGAAGCGGGCGGCCGTCCAGCTCGCTGTAGCAGTCGAGGACGTCTTTCCAGAAGCGAAGGAGTGCGGCGGGATCCTCGAGCCGGCGCACCGCCTCGGAGGGGACGGTGAGGACCACCTTGGCCGTTTCGAGTTCCGTCCAGGGGGCGGGGAAGGCGCGGATGCGGCGGCGCCACTCCCAGAGTTCCGTTTCGCCCAGCACGAACCGCGGGGCGGCGACCCCGCCGCGCAGCGTCACGGCGGTGCGACCGGAGAGCCCGGCGGGCACCTCGAGGTAGATCAGGCCGCCGTGGGGGTTGGCAAGCAGGGTGTCGGCGCGGGAGAGCGGCAGGTGGGCGCTGATTTCGGGATGGCGCTTCCAGACGGCGAGCTGCCAGAGGCGGTCGGTGTGGGAGCCGATCCGGAGAGCGAGGCCGAGTCTGACGGCCCTGCCATCGAGCGCGGCCTCGATCGCCTCGCCGGGGGGCGCATAGAGCCCCGTTCCGTGCCAGCCGGGCACCTCGAGATCGAGATCCACGCGGCGTTCGAGCCGCGGGGCGTCCTTGGGGACGGGACCGGGGAAGGCGGAAGCGCCGGGAAAGGCCGGGCGGCGCGCGGGATCGGCGTCGAGCGCGGCGAGGTGGCGCACCAGGAGCCCCAGGCGCGCGAGGAGATCGGTCTCGCGGAAGGGTTCTTCCGCGGTGGGAAAGGCGCGCGGATGCCGGCTCTTGAGCAGCCGCTTCAGGCGCGGAAGAAGAAGCTCGTCGCCGGGCGGCAGGCTTCGCAGCGCGGGCACGAGCACGCGGCTCCAGGCCGCGGCGGTGGCCGCATCGGGTGGCGCGCCCTTCTTCTCGAGAAGATCGAGGATGCGCCCGGCGTTGACGAGCGGCGCGGCGCCCCCCTTTCCGGGCAGGAAGGCGCGCGGCCGCATCGCGCCGAAGGTGCCGTCGGTCAGGGCCAGCCCCAGCGAGGCGATCAGGCGGTTTCCGGGGTGGTCGCGGCGCAGACCCTTTCCGGGATGAAGCTGAAGCCAGCCCCAGCCGAGCCCGGCGGTGAGAAGCCCGCCGCCGCGTTTCAGAAAGGCGCGAACGACGGGGAGGTCGGCCTCGGAAAGCGCAGCGAGCGGCAAGGCCAGAACGCGCACCCCGCGCAAATCCTCCGCGCGCAGCGGACCCTCGCCGGAACGGGCCTGGAACCCGCGCTCCTTCAACCAGGAGGCAAGCTCGGGAAACCCGCGCACCAGGATCGCGGCCCGCTTGCTTCCCCCCCCGAGCCACCCGAGCCCGTTTGCGACCAGCCGGCCCGTGTCCCCGACCCCGAGCGCCTGCCGCGAGAAGAATCCGTCGTGTCCGAACACGAGCACCCGCCCCAGCGCCCGCGAGCCGGCCACCACCGCCAGGACCCCGCCGCCGGCCTCCCCCCCCGCCACACCGAAGGCCTCGGGCCCGAAGACGCTCACCGGTCCCGGCACCCCGGGATGCGCCAGTTCCGCAACGCCCTCCAGAAGCCGCGGGAGCGGATCCCCCGCCCGCCCCGGCCCCGGAAACAGCGCCGAACAGACCAGCGGAACGAGGAGCAGCGCGCCCATGGCCTTTCAGATTAGCGAGCCCGCCCCCAGGAAAGGATCAGCGGCGGTCGGTGAAGAGGCCGTGCTCGCCGTTGGTGCTCGTGGTGTTGTCGCGCTGGGTGCCGTCGTCCC
>CAZQAP010000119.1:0-9663 GCA_964591365.1 uncultured Planctomycetales bacterium | reverse complement strand
CTTCTTTCTTTGGAGATCCTCGTCTCCCATGGTTCCCCGGCATCGGGGAGACGCCTCCGACCCGCCAAGAGGATTCCGGAAGCCCTGGAAGCTCCGGGAACTCACACGAAACCCGGAAGCCTCTCCTGAGGGCCTTCATCCCCCGCGCCGGGCGGGAATCCAGGCGGCGTCGTAGAGGTCGACGAAGGCCGGGGCCACGTGGTCGGAAGGCCGGTCATCCGCCAGTTGGAAAAAGAAACCGATCGGACCGGAAGTGGAATCCCCGCGGCCGTTCACCTGGGTCCGGCCCCAACGGACTCCCTTGGCCACCAATTCGAAGGACACGAAGGCCTTTCGGCGCAGATCGAAGACCGCTTTGCCCAGAAGTGCGGTCTTGACGCCCCGCGGCCACTCCTTTCCGGGAGTCCAGTCGTTGCGTCCCATCAGCCAGGGACCCTTGGCCTCGGCCGTGGTCCGGCCGGAAAAGCGCAGAAAGATGAAATGGTCCTTCACAAGTTCGATCCTGACGGTGATCCAGGATCCCTTCACCTCTTCGTCCGCGAAGGGGAGCGTCTGACCGTTCACGTTGTCCACCAAGTGGAAGCGGGCCAGCCGATCGACCAGCGGTTGGGGCAGTTCTCCGCCAACGCCCGCAGTCAGGACCGGGGCCTGGGGCAGGAATTGAAGGGCCTCCGAGGCGGAAAACCAGACGTGGTCCCGGTTCCATCCTCCCCGGGCTGGGGAGCGGGGGTCGTTGTCGGCCGGGAGATCCCGGTTGAAGCAGCCCAGGACGAGTCCCCCCTTCGGGTAGCTGGCTTCCCAGCGGCTTCCCAGGTCGAAGTGAAGGCCGGGGGGGAGTTTTCGGTATTCCTCGGGAAGGCGGTTCCATGCAGCCAATCCCTTTTCCAGAGTCGTTTGGACCGCATGCGGATCGAGGGAATTGATCGAGGAGAGCAGCCGTCCTCCGGGGGCCATGACGTAGATCCCCTGGCGGGTTCCCCCGGCGGCCTGGTAGTGGCCATGATCGGCCATGGACTGGAAGAACCGGGATTCGGGATCGGCGTTCCGCTGGAGACGCCAGACTTCATCCGCGGCGGGAACGAAATGCCTGGAAAAACGGAGCAGCTCGGAGTTGGACCAGACAGACCGCCGGCCCGCGACACCGTTGCCTCAGGTGCACCCAAGAGGATGTCCGTTCATGACCCAGAGGAGCAAAGGCTTCCCCTGCTTCTGGGCCTGAAGGATTCCGGCCCCGAACGACGGGATCCAGGGAATCTTCTCGAAGCTCAAGTCGGCGCTGGAAGGAACGAGAAATGTTTTCCACGCGGGCCAGTTGCTCCAGTTGAGATCTTCTTGAAGAACCGGCGGCCTTTGCTGGGCGGCAGCTGGACCGCCGGGTGGGAAAACGAGGAGAACCAGGGTGGTGGCGAAGAGGGTCCGGATCACGGTTTCAGGGTATCCGCTTCGCCCGATCCCAGCCAGGACTGGACTTGCCGGGGGAGGAAGCTAAATTAGCGCGGCCCAGGCGATGCCCCTCCTCCCCGACCCGAACCTGATTGCGTGGCTGGATCTTGAAATGACCGGCCTCGATCCCGACAAGGAGCGGATCATTGAAATCGCGATCCTGATCACGGACGAGAACCTGGCGGTCCTGGCGGAAGGGCCCGACCTGGTCGTCCACCAGGAGCAAGACTTCCTGAGCGCCATGGACACGTGGAACAGGAAGCACCACGGCGAATCCGGGCTTCTCGAGAAAGTGCGCGCCACGAAGGTTTCGGAGGCCGAAGCCGAGGATCGGGTCATGGCATTCCTCCATGCCAACATCCCCGCCGGCAAAGTGCCGCTGGCCGGAAACTCGATCCATCAGGACCGGGCCTTCCTGGCCCGCTACATGCCGCGGATCGACCGGTTCTTCCACTATCGGAACATCGACGTCTCCACCGTGAAGGAGCTCGCCATGCGCTGGTTCCCTGAAGCCTTTTCCCGCAGGCCCCGCAAGAAGCAGGCCCACCGGGCGATGGATGACATCCTGGAGTCGATTGCAGAACTTCGTTTCTACCGCGAAGCCATCTTCAAGGAATAATTGACCATGGGACACAGAAATGAACCCCCGCGGAAAGGCGGGGGTTCGTCGGGGTCTGATTCCAGCGGGGCCGGACGAAAACCTCAGGTGATCTGGAGTTCCTGGAATTCCAGGACCGACTGGCCGACTTCCGCCTCGGACATGAGGCCTTTCGTCCCGGCCTTGTAGTCGAGGCGGGCCACCTTGCCGGTTTCCCGATCGAGGAACTCGCACTGCATCCGCCCTTCCTTGTCGTAGCTGTAGGCAACGTCGATGGGACGGTTGGCCGCCCGGCCCTGGGGAAGGGCGAGTTCCGTGGCGGCGACAATTCCAACCTGGTCTCCCGGGCCGGCCTCGCCCTGGGTGATGCGGGCCTCCACCAGAGTCTGCCCCTCTTCGATGGTGTAGAAGGTTTTTTGGACCACCTTGGGGATCTGGGAATTGCGTGGAATCATCACCTCGTTGACGATCTTGCCCGTTTCGGTGTCCCGGACCAGGACTCCGAAAGGATGAGCCGTGACTTCGCGGACCTGCTTGATCTCCCCGGCCGTTCCGCCCAGCAGAAGCTGGGCTTGGATGGATGCTCCGGCGGCCACGATCTCATCTGGATTGATTCCTGGGAGCGGCTCGAGATGGGGAAGAACGCGATGGACGCTTTCCCGGAAGGCGGGGATCCGCGTCGAGCCTCCCACCAGGAGGATTTCGGTGATGCCTTCCGGCGCAAGCCCCGCGCCGTGGATCGCCTGCTTGAGGAGCGACTCGGTCCGCGTGACGTAGGGCGCAAGAAGTTCTTCGAACTCCCGCCGGCTCACCGTGACGTCCGACCGCTTCCCGCCGAAGCGGATGGTCGCTTGCACTTCCTGGAGCCGGGAGAGCTTCTTCTTGGTTTCTTCCGCCTCTTGCAGGAGTTCGTGCCAGTCGGCGGCGTAGTCGGGATGGTCCCGCGCAGGATAGAATCCGTGCTCCAGTTTGAACTGCCGGGCAAGGTGCTTGGCGAGAGCGAGATCGAAATCGTACCCCCCGAGCCAGTGGTCTCCGGCAATGGAAAGCACTTCGATCTCCTCCCCTCCAGCCTTCATGACGGAGACGTCGAAGGTCCCCCCGCCAAGGTCGAAGACGAGGAAGGTGGCTCCCCGCTCTTCCTGAAGGCCGAAGGAAAGCCCGGCCGCAGTCGGTTCGTTGAGGAGGTGGACGGATTCCAGTCCGGCGATCCGGCCCGCGTCTGCGGTCGCTTTGCGGCGGGGGTCGTCGAAGTAGGCTGGCACGGTGATGACCGCCTGCTTGATGTTGACCCCGAAGTATTCTTCGGCATCCTGAATGAGCTTGGCGAGGATGGTTGCGCTCAGTTCCTCCGGCCGGAAGACGCTGTCCCCCAGGCGGATCCGTTTGTCCGTCCCCATGGCGCGTTTGATCCATCTTTTCACGTGGCTCGGGGTCCGCTTGGACTGGGCCACCGCGATGGAACCCACGAGGATGCGCCCATCTTCATCAAGATAGACGGCCGAGGGAGTAAGCCGTTCGCCATCCGCGTTGGGGACGATCTCCGGCTTGTTGGTGGCCGGGTCGAAGACCGCCACCGAGGAAAGAGTTGTTCCGAGGTCGATTCCAATGGCGAGTTCGCTCACGGGTTTCCCTCCGGTCGGGTTTCATTGAGAGTTTCGATTTCCGCCGGCTTGAGAATCCGTTGCCGGCCGTTCAACCTCCTCAGGTAGGCTGGTTTTCGGAGAACCCAGCCAGCGAGAGGATCCGCGGGGGTCCGCTGCCGGATCCCCACCACGCGGCAGAGAAGGGGGTCGTGAGGATCGGGATGATCTTCGATTACAACGCCCGCGGTTATCAGGAATTCATCCAGATTCCGCAGGGTTGCCGCGATCCCCTTCCTGCTCTGGGGATCTTGGGTGTCCTCCAGCAGTCCCGCCAGCCGGTCCCGGTGAAGAAAAACGCCGCGCAGGAGATCGTCCCGGGCACGCTCCTCCTTGTCCAATTGCTGCTCTTTGCGGAGCCTGGCGATCTCGATCACCTGGGACTGGATGACCTTGTTTTTTTCGCCGATCTCGCTCAATAGAGCGGAGCGGATCTCCTCCTGCCGTTCCCTCAAATCGGACAATCCCGAACGAATCTTGGAGAGGGGATCCCCGGAGGATCCATTCCCGGAAATCCTCCCCGTTCCTTGGGTGGGGAAAGGAGCCGGAACGGGCCGGCCGGGGGTCTTCGGATTCGGAAGGAGGGCGATCGATTCCAGAGCGGCTGGAGTCCAGGGCTGGGGGATCAGGAAGACGTTGTCCAGCCGAAGGAACCCCTCGAATCCCGGAAGCCCCCGGCTCCCGACCAGGAAAAGCGCCTCGACTTCCGGACGGCAGCCCAACAGGGCCTCCAGAAGGTGGAGGGTCGAAGAAGGCAGGGCGTCGGTTTCCGCGATCAATCCGCCGACCTCCGGCTCTTGCAGCCGCCGGGCCCATCCATCTTCCACGAACTCAGCCTGTGCGGAAGGCCAGATGGATTCGAAGACCCTCTTCAAGGCTGCGCAACCGCCGCTCTTGTGGAGGAGGATCTTCGGTCGAGCTTGATTCCGGAACACCCCCAACACGGAGGATGCTAGCAACCAAGATCGGAGAATTCACGGAAGAGAGAACCTCTTCTCCTCAGGATTCCTCCCTTTCCGGAGGAACAATCCGTAAAACCCTTCTAGTGCAAGGCAAAACAAGGAAGGTGCTTTTTCTCGGGAAACCGGAGGAATCCCAAGATGCGATTTCCCCGATTTTCTCCTTGAGATCAGCCCCTGGCTTGGGGTAATCCCCTCTTGGGAATGGCTCGTCAGGCCCCCTTCCTGAAGGGCTGTTCGGAGCCAAACCTTCGGAAAACCGGGCTTCCGCCCAGGAGAAGACATGCCGTCCGAAACCATGATGACCCGAACGCCTTTGCGGTCGGCTGCAAAGGTCGTTCTCGGAGTCCACCTCGTGACTCCCCCCAAGAATTGCTTGGATGAGCTTCCGGAACTGGAAGCTTTCTTTTTTGGAGACCGGCGCCGTCTGCTTGGACGTGCGCCGATCCAGTCGGGCGTCGGGGAGATCAACTGCCAATTGACGGGAACCCGGACCGTGACGGTCATACTTGGAGTGGCTGGAATGCACCCCCAGACGGTGTTCGCGAATGGCAATCTTCCCTCGGTCAGTGCCGAGTCGAGGGATCTCAAGCTGCTTGAGATTCCTTCAGGCTGGTGGAACCTTTTCTTGAAAGGCGAGACCCTCTCAATCTACGGGAGGGTCGAACGGATCTTCGGGGAGAATGAACTGCCGGTTGGAGAGGGCACCGTGGAGATCTTCAAGGTGGATCCCTACCAGTGGATCCACGCCCGGACCGATGCCGAGATCAGCCAATTCCGCGACCAGCTCCTTGCGCATCCGATGTGCCGGGGATTCCGTTCGCCGGGTGGGTTCATCCCTACGGAAATCCTGGCCGGACTGGAGGGGAATGCGCTCCGCGACAATCTGATCCAGTACCGCAAGGAGTTCCTGCCGATTTTCCGGGCGGCTCTCCCGGAATGGTGGTACCGGGTCGAGCCCTTTGGGGAGATGGAGATCTTCCCCAACGGCACCTTCAGGGGGATCGCCGGATGGCAGTTCCGGGCGGAAGAGGGCAACCATCTCTACTTCCGGGTCCGCCAGCACATCCACGGCAGGGAGAGGTACATTTCCAAAGCCCCGATCCAGACCGGGACTTGGTGGAACTACAGCGGAGAAGAAGTCTTGTTGCGGACCTCCCATCCGGAAGCCATCTGCCGCGAGGACGTGAGCTACACCCAAGGAAGCCAGATCGTCTTCCGTGGGATCGGGCTGGATGTCTTCTCCCGGGACGAGAATGAACCCGGGATGATCGCCGAAGGGGAGTTCTCCGGGCTGTACCGCGGGTCCGACGGCTCCCTCGCCCCGTACGGGGGCACTCTCCACCTTCTCCTTGACGTCGACCTCGAGGCCCTGCGGGAATCCGGAGTCGAGTTCTACCGGATTTCCTACCAGCGGGGCCGGGATCCGGAGGGGCCGGGGAACTGGACGCCCATCACCACGCCGGTCTTCCGCCATCATCGGGTCGTTCGGGAGATCGATGGGAAGGAAATCAAGGCCACTCCGGCCATCAGCCTGGTTCCGGAATACACCGAGATCCCGGATGCCCTGGCCGGGGAAGAGGGGATCCTCCGGTTCCCGGAACCGGAGTACGATTTCGTGATCACGGCGCCCGAAGACCGCGCCTGGGCGATCTGGGACACCACCAGCATTCCGGCCAACGGGGAGAGCCAGGAAGATGCCGCCGGTCCCTACACCCTGAGGATCGAACTGTTCGATTCTTCGGGCCAGGAGGTGACTGAAACGATTCCCATCTTCCGTGCCGTGACGCCGTTCCCCGTGAACGGGAATTCCATCGCCGAATGCAAGCGGCCGGAGTTCTGCGTCTACGTGGACAACCGGGCGATGGTTTCAAGGATTCATCCGACGGCTCCTTACGGGGAGATCGTCGCCGCCTCCGGCTGCGGGTTCCAATCCGCCCGGGTGGGATCGGGCCTGGCCAACGGAATCCAGGCCTTTCACCCGGGCGGTTTCCACGGCGGTTGGCGGTTCCTCCTGGAGAGGGGGACGGCCGGGGAGCGGGCGGCCTGTATCCAGGGAAACCGGGCCGCGGGCGACGCGTCCACCGTGTTCCCCATTCCTGAAGAGGCCTTCTTCCCGAAGGCCGCGAACCATGTCAAGATCCAGGAGCGGATTCCCGCACCGGCGGCGATCCAACCCCGGATCAACACTTTCCTCGCCACTCTGGAAGCCTTCGGGAACACCCGGAACGGCTACGGGATCCTGCCGGAAATCCACCGGAAGTCGGTGATGGCCTTCAGCGTGATGGAGTTCGATCCGGTCTCCTCTGGCAACAACCCGGGGATCAACCAGAGCGTCATACCCATTCGGGCGGCCGCCCCGATCACGAAAATCTGATCCGGGATGCCTACAATGGGGCCGCCGGAGCGATCCGGCGGCCCTTCTTTCATTGTGGAAAGACTCGCATCGGCCGGCGTTCTCCTGCTGGGGTTGATTCTTCCCGCGGGATGCGCTTCCAACTCTTCTTCCCCGAGCTGGCTGGGCCGGCATCTTCGCGCCAGCACCTGGTCCGACGCTTGGCACCAGCAGTTCCAGGAGACCGGGCAGTATCTTCCTGAAGCGACGGAACTTGCCACCTTGATCTCGGTGGCATTCGAGGACCACGGCCTTCAGAGCAGACTTTCGCAGGATCCCCTCCTCACGAGCAGGGACACCTCCATCGGGGATATCA
Source organism: uncultured Planctomycetales bacterium (assembly GCA_964591365.1). Lineage (GTDB taxonomy): Bacteria > Planctomycetota > UBA1135 > UBA1135 > UBA1135 > CAZQAP01. Next base: position 2,309 of record CAZQAP010000119.1, on the reverse strand, counting down.
GTCAGCTGGCCCTTCTTGGCGCTGCTTTCGGAATGGGAGGGTTGAACCTTGCCTCCGGAGACCAGGGCCATTCTCTGGAAGTCGCTGCGGAGTCCACCGCCTTCACGGGCCTGTTCACCACCATCTTGAAGGTTTCCGTGCGCCGGAAGCGCCCGGGAGGAGGATCCAGGACCAGCTTCCCCTCCGGCCACGCTTCGGCCTCCTTCGCTGCGGCAACATTCCTGGCGCGTACCCTCGAGGACGCCCTTCCCGGGCCCTTTCAATGGTCCGGCTATCTTTTCTATATTCCCGCAGTGGTCGTAGGATTCAACCGGGTGGAAGGGAACCGCCATTTTCCGACCGACGTCGCCGCGGGCGCCCTGCTGGGAACCCTGGTGACCAATCTGGTCTACAACGCCCACTTCGGCCGCCCGGACGAGGATGAACCGGGGATGTTCGCAGGCCGGGACTGGCATCTTGAACCGCTGCTCGAACCCGGCGGTTTCGGCTTCGCCTTCGTTCGGGGTTTTTAGCTCGAAGCGGCTTGGAAGGTCCAAGAATGGGAAAGTTTGCGCGGGGCGGACCGGATTCCCAGGGCGGGGAAGGCCTGGAAAGTGCCCGGAAACCGCCCTTCACCCGTTTCTGGAGCTACGCCCGGGGGCACCGGAGCCACATCCTCCTGGCCGCTTCCTGCTCGATCCTCAACAAGTTTTTCGACCTGGCCCCTCCCGCGCTGATCGGCGCGGCGGTGGATGTCGTGGTCCGGAAGCAGGACTCGCTGATCGCCGGTTTCGGCTTCCCGGGAATCCTGGAGCAGCTCTGGATCCTGGCCGGCCTGACGCTCTTGATCTGGGGTTTTGAATCCTTGTTCCAGTATGCCTACGCAATTCTCTGGAGGAATCTTGCCCAGACCCTTCAGCACGAGATGCGCATCGATGCCTATGCGCACGTCCAGGAGCTGGGCATGGAGTTTTTCGAGGATCAGAGCACCGGCGGGCTGATGGCCATCCTCAATGACGACGTGAATCAGCTCGAAAGGTTCCTGGATGGGGGGGCCAACGACATCCTCCAGGTCTGCACCACGGTCATCGTGGTCGGAAGCGCCTTCTTCTATCTGGCGCCGGGCGTGGCCTGGATGGCCATGCTCCCCATGCCCTTCATCCTTTGGGGATCGTTCGCCTTTCAGAAGAGGCTGGCGCCGCGCTACGCCGACGTTCGTGAAAAGGTGTCCATCCTCAACGGCGAGCTTTCGGGGAACCTGAGCGGGATCGCGACGATCAAGAGCTTCACCGGGGAGGCACGGGAAGTGGAGCGCATCCGCCGGAGCAGTCAGGAGTACCGCAACAGCAACCGCCGCGCCATCCGCTTGAGTTCCGCCTTTTCCCCCTTGATCCGCATGGTCATCGTTCTGGGCTTCACCGCCACCCTGGTATTCGGAGGCTGGCTGGCCGCGGAAGGCCGGCTGGCCGTCGGCTCCTACAGCGTGATGGTCTTCCTGACGCAGCGGCTTCTCTGGCCCCTCACGCGGCTGGGGCAGACCTTCGATCTCTATCAGCGGGCCATGGCCTCCACCAACCGGATCCTGGATCTTCTCGACCTTCCGGCCGCCATCGCCGACGGAACGCGGCCCCTGTCCCGCGAACAGGCGGAGGGCGACATCCTGTTCCAGGGAATCGGGTTCTCCTACCAGGGCAGGAGTCCGGTCGTTTCGGGGCTGTCCCTTTGCATCCCCGCAGGAAGGACCACCGCGATCGTGGGATCCACGGGGGCCGGGAAAAGCACGCTCGTCAAACTCCTCCTCCGGTTCCACGACGTGGATGCCGGAAGGATCCTTCTCGCCGGGACCGACATCCGGGAGTTCCGGCTGGAGGATCTGCGCGGCGCCATCGGACTGGTCAGCCAGGAAGTCTTCCTTTTCCATGGGACCATCCGGGAGAACATCGCCTACGGCCGCCCCGATGCGGGCATGGACCGCATCCGCGACGCGGCGCGGATCGCCGAGATCGACGATTTCGTTTCAAGCCTCCCCGAGCAGTACGAGACCGTGGTCGGGGAGCGCGGCCAGAAACTCTCAGGAGGACAGCGCCAGCGGATCTCCATCGCCCGTGCGGTCCTCAAGGATCCCCCCATCCTGATCCTGGACGAGGCCACCTCGTCGGTGGACAACGAAACCGAAGCTGCGATCCAGCGCTCCTTGAAGAAGATCTCCCAGGGGAGGACGACCCTGGTGATCGCCCACCGCCTTTCCACGGTGCGCAACGCCCACTTCATCCACGTCCTGGAAAAAGGCGAGCTGGTGGAAACCGGGAGACACGAGGATCTTCTCGAAA
>CAZQAP010000118.1:7549-9757 GCA_964591365.1 uncultured Planctomycetales bacterium | reverse complement strand
CCTTCAGCCCCCGCGCGGTGCAGGCGGCCACCGCGGCCGGATCCCGGTCCACCCCGCGCGCGGAGAGGCCCCGCTCCCGCACCAGGTCGAGGAACTCCCCGCGCCCGCAGCCGAGATCGAGGATCGGGCCGGGGGCGCCCGCCAGGAACGGCAGGTAGGCGGCTTGGGCCTGGCGGATCGCCTCCACCGGCCCGCGGAAACGGTCCTGGAAGCCCTGGTAGTCGAAGCGGGCGAGGGGGTCGGAAGAAGGGGCCGCGCTCAAGCGGGCCCAAGGTAGCACGGGGCCGCGGCTATCCTCCCCGGCGTGGGGAACCGATTCCGGGTGCGGGGCTCGACGCTGGCCGGGGCGCTGGCCGGTGTGGGCTGGGCGCTCTGGGAAGGGGGGGGGAAGGAGCCGGCCGCGGTCCTGGCGGCGGCCGTGTGGCTGCACGGGATCCTGGGGGCGGTGGTGTTCCGGGTGGTCGCGGGGCGGATCCCGGGGCAGCGCAGCCGCGGGGCCGGCCTCCCCGCTCTCCCGGCCGCCGGCCTCCTGCTGGCGGCCCTGGCAGCCACGGCCTGGCTCTTCCGCCCGCCCGCCCGCGCGCTCCCCCCCCCCGGGGCCCCCGACATCCTGCTGGTCACCTGCGACACGACCCGCGCAGACCGCTGGGCGGCGCTCTGCGGCGCGCCGTGGTCCGCGGTGGCGGGCCCCTGGACGATCTTCGAGAGCGCGTACGCCCCGGTGGGGCTGACTGCGCCCGCGCACGCCTCGCTCCTGACCGGCCTTTCCCCCGCCGGGCACGGCCTCTGGAACAACGGCGGCGTGCTGCGGCCCCTGCCGTCCTTGCCCGCTCTTCTGCGCGCGGCCGGCTGGCGCACTTTGTCCGCCGATTCGGTGATCCACCTCGATCCCGGATTCGGATTCGGGCAGGGCTTCGACCGTGTCGCCGGCGTCGAGGAGGGGCTCTCCGCGCTCCTGCGCCCGCTGCAGGGGCATCGTCTGGTGCGCCTGCTCCTGCGTTTCCTTCCCGCGGGTCCGGCCGCGCGCGGGGGGGAGGCCACCCTGGTTCAGGCGAAAAGGCTCTGGGACGAGGCGGCCGGCCCCGCGCCGCGCTTCCTCTGGGTGCACCTCTTCACCCCCCACTGGCCCTACGATCCGCCTGGGCCCGAGGCGGAGCAGGCCGCCCGCGCGCCGGCCTGGCCGGACGTCCCGCTTCCCGGCTACCAGCGGCTCACAGTCGCCTGGTGGCGCCGGCACTACGACGGGGAGCTGCTCGAGGCCCGCCGCCAGATCGGCGACTTCCTGGAGCTTCTCCAGGCCACCCGTCGTTCCGGCGCGCGCCCGCTCTGGATCGTCTTCACGGGCGACCACGGCGAGGCGCTGGGCGAACACGGCGCCACCGACCACGGCGATCTGCTCTACGAGGAGGGGCTGCGCGTGCCGCTCTGGGTGCGGGTGCCCGGCCCTCCTCCCGGTTCCCCCGGCGGGCGAGATCCCAGGCGCCCGCTGCGGGTGGCGGCGCCGGTCACCCATCTCGATCTCGTCCCCTCGCTGGCGGAGCTGCTCGCGCGCCGGGCTGGAATCGACCTGCACCCTCCCGCCGACCTTCCCGGCCGCTCCTGGGCGCCGGCCCTCTCGGGGGAGAAGCTCGCACCCGCGCCGGTCTTCGCGGCCACGAACCACGCCGCCTTCCGCAACGCGATGGTGCGGGATGCGCGCTACAAGCTGATCCACAACCTCGCCGCCACCCCGGAGGTCTTCGCCAATCGCACCGACGGGCGCGCCGCCGCCCCGTATCCTCTACTTCCTCCCTGGATGGGGGAATGGGAGACCTACGATCTCTCCCGCGATCCCGCTGAGCTGCACCCCTTGCCCGATCCGTGGCAGATCGAAGGGGGCCGCCTGCGGGATCTCCTGGGGGAATGGGAGCGGCGCCATCCGGCGCGGCCTCCGTCCCAGGGCCTCTCGCCCGACGTCGTCGAAGCCCTGCGCGAGCTGGGCTACTTTTGAAGCGGGCGGGGGGCGTCCCGCCCGGCGCCCTCCCCTCCTCCCGACTCCGCCATGACCCCCTCGAACGATCTTCCGCGCTTCGCCGACCCGGCTCTGCTCGAGCTGGTTCGGGCCATCGCCCGCCAGGCGGGCGAGGCCGGGGGCCGCGCCATGCTCGTGGGGGGCGCGGTGCGCGACTCGCTGCTCGGTTTGAACGCCAAGGACGCCGACCTCGAGGT
>CAZQAP010000118.1:0-7449 GCA_964591365.1 uncultured Planctomycetales bacterium | reverse complement strand
CTCCAGGATCCGCTCACCGGCGAGGTGGTGGATCCCTGGAACGGGCGCGCCGATCTCGAGCGCGGCGTTTTGCGCCACGTCTCGCCGGCCTTCGCCGAGGATCCCCTGCGCGCCCTGCGCGCGGCCCGCTTCGCGGCGCGCTTCCCCTGGCGGATCGCCGCGGAGACCGCCGCGCTCTGCCGCGGGCTCGACCTGGCGGAGTTGCCGCGCGAGCGCCTGGAGGGGGAGTGGCGCGAGATCCTGCTGCACGGCCCGAGTCCCGGCCGCGGCCTCGAGGCGCTCGAGACCGTGGGGGCCCTGCGCTTCTTCCCCGAGATCGCGGCGATGCGCGGCGTGCCGCAGGATCCGGTCTGGCATCCCGAGGGCGACGTCTTCCACCACACCTGCCTGGCGCTCGACGCGGGCGCGACCCTCCGCGATTCGATGGAGGATCCCTGGGCGGAGATGCTCGGCATCCTCTGTCACGACCTCGGCAAGCCGGCCACCACGGTCTTCGAGCGCGGCCACTGGCGCTGTCCCGACCACGACAACGCCGGGGTGGAGCCGGCGCGCTCCTTCCTCGCGCGCCTTACCGGCCAGACCGCCTTGATCGAAAAGGTCTGCGCCTTCGTGCGCGAGCATCTGCGGCCCAGCCAGCTCTACCACGCCCGCGACAAGGTCAAGGACGGGGCCATCCGGCGCCTCTCGATGCGCGTGGACCTCCAGGCCCTCGTGCGGGTGTCGTGGGCCGACGGCGCCGGGCGCGGGCAGGGCTCCCCCCCCCCCTGGCCGGCGGGCACCTGGCTGCTCGAGCGCGCCGCCAACCTGGGCGTGGCCGAGGGCCGCCCCCGCCCGCTCCTTCAAGGCCGCGACCTGATCGCGCTGGGCATGCAGCCCGGCCCGGCCATGGGCGCGCTTCTCAAGGAAGCCTTCGAGGCCCAGCTCGAGGGGAAGCTTGCGACCCGGGAAGATGCCCGCGCGTGGGTGGCGAAGCGTCTCTGACGGCGGTGGGCTCCGGCTTCCTCCAGACGAGCGCCATTCCCGCCAGGATCATGACGCTTGCCAGCACCTGCGCCTGGGTCAGTCCGAGAAACCCGCGCGGGTTGCGGCGCACGATCTCGACCAGCAGCCGTTCCATGCCGAGGCCCCAGAGGAACCACCCGAGGAGAACGCCGTCCGCCCGCGGCTTCCCGCGCCGGAGCCAGAGTCCGAGGAACAGCGCACCCGCCGCCAGGGCTTCGTAGGCCGGCGTGGGATGGACGCGGGTGTAGGGGAACCAGCCCAGGGGATCCCGCACGCCCCAGGGCAGCGAGGTGGGGAGCCCGTAGCAGTGTCCGGCCAGGAGGCAGCCGATCCGGCCAACGGTGTAGGCGAGCGCCAGGCCGGGCGCCAGGGCGTCGAGAACGGCCAGGGGCCGCACTCTTCGCACCCGCGCCACGAGCGCCACCGCGGCCACCGCGGCCAGCATGCCGGGGAATCCGTTGGTGCCGTCGGCGCGCAGCCAGGCGGAAACCGGGTGCCGCGCCACCTCGGGGAGGCCGAACTGTTCCGCGGCGCGGCCCAAACGGGTGGCGGCGATCCAGGCGAGTGCGCCAAGAAGCAGGGCGGTGCCGGCCAGGGTGGTGCGAACCGGGCGCCGGAGTCCCGGCGCCCGGGTGAGGGGGGAGTGGATCCCCTTGCGCAGCAGTTCCCTGCGGAAGGTCCACCAGAGCAGGAAGAAGGCCGCCGCGTAGGAAAGGTGGCTGACGTCCAGCACGACTCCTCCCGCGGCGATCTCCCTTCCGATCATGCCACCGCGAAGGTCATTTCACCTTGAATGCCATGTGGTGTTCCCCGCTGGCGTCCCAGACTTCCACGGAGACCGGGGGCCTGGAAAGCCGGCTGAGGGGAAGCTCGAGCAGGAACAGGTTCCCTTCCTTCTCGAAAGGAAAGGCCTCGTTGCGCGCGTGGAGCACGGCCTTCCCGATTTCCCTGGGATCCGTCAGGTCTTCCGGATTGCTGAGTTCGGAAGCGTTCAAAGTCCGGACCGTGAGGCGTGCCATCCCCCGGGCCGTTGGAATCCGTTGTGCCCGCACTTCCCAACCCCAGTTGAGGTAGTCGAAGTTCGCGGGATGGGTCAGAAGGTTCGGGTTCGGGATGGCGCAGGCGGCGCACCCGAGAAATGCGATCGAGATGATCTGGAGGAATGTCTTCATCAGGTTTCTTTCGGTTTCTGGAGTTCATGGACTACCGGAGACTCGCCGTCCAGTGGAGAGTTCCCGTGTCGTCCCGCACGGTCACCGTCCCGGCCTGGGTCGCCAGAAGCGATACCGGAACGTCCAGGAAGAAGACCTTGCCGTCCCAGGCGAAGGGGAGCTGCTGACCGGCGATTTCCAGCGTAGCACCGCCGATGGGCCTGGGGTCGGTGAGATCTCCGGGGTTGGAGAGGTCCTCGGGAGCCAGCATGCGGGCCTCGAAGCGCACGGTTCCCCCGGCCGAAGCGGGCCGCCGCATGCGGACCTCCCAGCCCCGGTTGAGGTAGGCCATGTAGGGGTCCTTGGAGAGCTTCGAGAGAGCCCTCCGGGCGGACTGGCCGGCGCGCTGTTGCGCGTCTCGAGCCACGCCGGCCGGGATCCCGAACAGGAAGACTCCGGCGGCGGCGGCGGTGGTGATCAGCATCAAGTTTCGCTTGGACATCGTTCGTCTCCTTGTGGTGGAAGGGTTCAGACCCGGAAGCTCCCGCCCAGGTGGTCGGAGGAGCCATCGGGATGGTTGACGGTGATCTCCCAGCTATCGGCGCGCAGACCCCCTGCGCCCTGATTGCTGAAGGAACCCAGATGGACGTGGTCGGTGGGGGTGGAGACATCGGCGCTCAATTGACCCACGGGGATGTCGGGCGGGTTCTTGAAACCCCGTTCCCCGTCCTGATCCACGTAGGTCTGGAGACTGACCCCGCTCATCTTGCCGCAGGGCCGTTTGGTGTCCACGTCCAGGCCGGCGATGGAGACGTCCACCCCGGAGACCGAGATCCCCGTGGCGCTCGCGGTGAGGCAGTCGGTACTCCCGCTGACCACGTTCGTTTCGCAGCCGAAACGAAGCCCGGGACCAAGCCCCGGCAGCAGCGGGAACAGGATCCCCAGGCCCAGAAGGCCGGGAGGCAGGCAAAGCGACCAGGTTTTCATCCTTTTTCCTCCATTTTTCGTCCGGAAGGACCCCTCGGACGGCCCGAAGGGCTTCCAGGAAAGCCGACAGGGTAAAGGAGAAAAGGTGACCCTTTTTTCCGAGAAAAATCCAATCCAGGCAAGAAAAGAGGGGATTCCAGGGGGGCCAGGGTGATCCGGGCCAGGGGGCCTTGGGTGGGTGGGGATTTTGGGCTTGGCATGTCCCTGGAACCTTTCTAGGCTTGGAATTCCGTCAAGGTTGGTTCGATCCTCGCGGAATGGCCTTCTCGTCTGGCTCGGGTCTTCTTTGCCCCCCCGGTTCCAATCCATTGGAGGAAGAACCGATCCACCGCAAAACCCAATAGTCATGGCAAAGCGAAAATTCCCCTTCTACGGTCTTCTGATCCTGGGGCCGTTGTTCCTCGGTGCGTGCACTTTCGCAAGGATCTACTCGACGTCCGGAAACCAGGTTTCCCTTACGGAAACCAATCCCAAGGGCGGAGAGCACTTCAAGTTTTCCGATCGCTCCGTTTTCGATTACACCGGAGCCTTTGACGTTCAGGATCTTCTTGCTGAACGCTATGGGAGTGGGAACGAAGTCCAGAATGTCACCATCAAGGTGAAGTACGACGTTCTCGATTTCCTGCTGAACCTGGTCACGATCACCCTGGCCCAGAGCAAGACCTTCGAGATCTCCGGAGACATAATCCGCCGTTAGGCGGTGCCGCAATCGGCGGGCCTGGAACGACCTCCTCCCTACGGGGGAAGGTTACGGATTCCTACCGAACCGTCACGGTCTCGATGGAGCTGCGGGCGGGGGCGGCGGGGGGGACGGCGTAGGTGCGGAAGCGGAGGGTATGGCCGGCGGCCCGCGGCGGGATGCGCAGGGTCGCGGTCCAGGTCTCGCCCGCGCCGAACAGGCCGGCGGCCACGCGGCGCCGCAGGGCCGCGCCGGGCGCCTCGCTCACCAGAAAAAGGGCCGCGGGCGTTCCCGCCGGTGCCCAGCGGGTGGTGAAGGCCACCGTGCCGCCGGCCACGGGGTCGCGCGGCGACGCCAGCAGAAAAAGATCCCCGCGCCGGATGGGCCGCTTCATGGCGCGGATGCGGTTGTAGCGGAAATCGTAGGGCTGACCCCCGATCTGGGTGGCGTAGAAGAGATGGAGCTCGGGCCGGCCGCTTCCGCGCTCCACGAACAGCTCGGGCACCTGGATGGCGGGCGCATCGGGATCGGGCGCCACGAAACCCTCCCACGGAAACCAGGTGAGCCCGTCGCGGCTGACGGCCCCCTTCGGCTGCCGGCAGGTCCACGGGCTCTGCCCCGCGCAGGGATAGCCGACCGGATCGGCGAACGAGTAGTAGACCCCGCCGAAGCGCACCACGTCGGGGTTGGGCCAGTTCTGGATCAGGGGCACGGCCAGGTTGTGGGTCACCGTCCAGTCGGCCGGGTTCATCGGATCGCCGAAGTTCTCGGCGTGCCCCATGGAGATGCCGCCCGCGTGGATGAGCCAGTAGTCGAACCACATCCGCCAGTGGTCGCCGTCCCACATCAGCGAGGGGCGCGCGAACTCGCCGGTGAAGTCGGGGTCGAGGCTTCCGTCGGGCAGGAAGAACTCCTGGCGGCCGATGTCGGCCGCGTGGATCAGGATCGGGGCGGCCGACTTGGTCCAGTGGATGCCGTCCGCGCTGGTGGCGCCCATGATGCCGGTGAGCCAGCCGTCGGTGTCGCCCGCCGCGCCGCCGGGAATCCCGTCCTGATCGAAGCCGGTCGAGGTGTAGGCCATGAACCAGGTGCCCTGGTGGAGCACCACGCTCGGATCGCCGCTGTGCCACTGGTCGAAGAACGCGTTGCCGGCGGTGAGGACGGGGGCCCACGCGGCCGGGTTGCCGCTTGCGTCCCAGACGCCGTTCCCTGCCCAGACCTCCCAATTCATGAGATCGAGGCTTCGCGCGGTGTAGATGGCGTCGCAGCCGGGCGAGCCGGGGTTGCAGTCGGCGACCGCCCAGCCGAAGAACCACATGCGGTAGGGCCAGGCGGCGCCGGGCACCTCGACCACATGCGGCTGATACATGTTGCGGAACCCGGAAAGGAGGTTGCGCGGGTCGCGCTGCCAGCCGTCCTGGAGGGCGGAGGCGGGCGCCGCGGCGAGCCCCAGCCCCAGGAAGGCGAGGCACAAGGCGGGGATCGGCCGCGGAAGAGCCATGCGTCCATCCTAGCCGACGGTCCCCGGGGGACCGGGAGCGCTAGGATCGTCCCCGGGGCGGCCCTTCGCCCCGCGCGGGGCCGCCCCGACCCCAGGTCTTCCGATGGGTTTCCGTTTCTGGCGCAGAATCAAGCTCATGCCCGGCGTGACGCTCAACTTGAGCAAGACCGGCACGTCGCTCTCGTTCGGGCCGCGCGGGGCCCGGTACACCATCGGGTCGCACGGCCGCCGCGCCACGGTGGGGATCCCGGGAACCGGGCTCTTCTACACCGAGAAGCTCTCGAAGGGGAAGAAGGAAAGTGCCGGGAAACCGAAAAGGAGGACGCCCGCGCGCCGGCCCGCGCCCGCCTCCACCCGATCCCAGGGCCGCGCCCCTTCCGGTTCCGCCGCCCTCCCCGAGCGTCCCGAGGACCGCCTGCACCTCGATTCGCTCGCGCGCAGGAGCCTCTCCCGCGCGGAGGAGGCCTTCGTGGATGGAAGCCGCGAGCTGGCCCTCGGCCACGTGGACGCCGCCCTCCAGAAACTGGAAGGCGCGGTCTCCCTGGCCGACGGCGCCTTCCTGGCCGGCTTCCTGGCGCTTGGGGCCGAGCACCTCGCCGACGCGGAGCGCTGGCTGCGCGCGGCCGAGGAGAACCGCGCCCGCCTGGGCCGCCTCTTCAAGAAGTACGCGGTCGTGCCGCGTCTCGAGATGCCGGTCACCGACGAGGTCACCGCCCGCGTAAATCCTGATCTGCGCGGAGTGCTCCTCGGCCTGGTCGAGATCCACCAGCGCCAGAAGAACTGGCCGCAGGCGATCGCCGGTCTCGAGCGCCTGCGGCGGCTCGAGCCCGACGACGTGGTGGTGAAGCTCTCCCTGGCCGAGCTGCTCCTCGAGGAGCACCCCGGCGACAAGGCCGCCCTCAAGCGCGTGGTGCGCCTCGCCGAGGGCGTCGCCAACGAGAACGCGGTCCACGCGGCTCTGCTCCTCCAGAAGGCCCGCGCCCTGCGCCGCCTCGGCCTTCCCGAAGCGGCCCGCGCGACCCTCACGACGGCCCTGCGCCGCCGCAAGAACCGCCCCCCCGAACTCCTCCACGCGCTTCGCTACGAGCGCGCGCTCGCCTACGAGGACCTCGGCCAAACCACCCGCGCCCGCCGCGACCTCGAAAAGCTCTACGCCGCCGCCCCCACCTACGAAGACGTTGCCACCCGCCTGGGCCTGTGACCCCAGGAAGGGGAAAAACGGGAGGACTACAACTTTTCCCGAAAGGAACGGAAGGAAACCTTGAAGCGAAAACGCTCCCATTGTGGGAGGAATCCATCGGCTTCCTCGATTTCCAGGAGGCCCTGGTGAATGGCCAGGACGACCAGACCTGGAGTTGTCAGGACCCGGCCAGGCCCCAAATGGCTTTCCCCTTTTTTGAGAGCAGCTTCATCGTCGGAAGCCAGGGCGAATCCGCGTGAGACGGCCATGGCGAAGCAGGCCGCTTCCCCCATGCCCAGGCCTTGGAGACGGGCCTTTTGAAGATGGACCTGTTCTTCCGCCAGATCCAGGGGCAATCTCCGAACCCAGCCCTGTCGGACGGCCTGGAGGATCCGCTTTCGCTGGCCCTCCCTCTTGACTTCTTCCCACACTTCCCCCGGAAAGACGAACTCCACCCCCTGAAGTTTGCCTAGAAGATCCAGACGGCCGACATTGTCCAGCAGAAATAGCACGCAAGTGTCGACCGCTACAGTAAGCGGTTTGCTCATTTCTCAATATCTGGGAGGATAGCATCCGTCGGCTCCGGTTCAAGCCCAAGCCAGTTGCAAAGTTTTTCAAACCGTTCTTTTTCCATTCCCGCCAAAAACGCAAGTTCCCGCGCGCGGCTCCAGGTGATTTCCTGCCGTCGTAAGGCTTCGGTGACCAGGGCCAGGAAACGGCGCTGGAAGGCCATGGGCTCGTCCTTGCCGGTCGACGGTTCCTTGAGGCCGAGGAGACGCCGAAGTTCGGAGAATCGTCTTTCCTCGGCCAATTCCAGGAGCGTGTCCCTTTCCCGGTCCGAGATCAGGCCCAGGTTCTTCAGCCGGAAAACCGCAGCCTTGGAGCTGACCCCGAAGTGCCTGGCCAGGTGGACGATGTCGGTGGGCTGGATCCGCTGGGCGTCCTTCTC
>CAZQAP010000117.1:0-9783 GCA_964591365.1 uncultured Planctomycetales bacterium | reverse complement strand
GCGAAGTAGTCGAGCATCGGCTTTGCCGAAAGGTCGCTGCCCGTGGATTCCCGGATGAGCTCCCGCCAGTCGCGGGTGGCGCCGGAGGAGAGGATGCCGCGCAGGAACCGTCCCACCTTCTTGTTGCCGAAGTAGTTCGTCTCGCGCGGATCTTCGTGAAGGATCTCCCGCGCGATGTGGTCGTGGATCTGGAAGAGAAGAACCGTCGAGAGGGCGTAATCGTAATACTGGGCCGGATCGTCGTTGATGTGGGTCTTCGACAGACCGTCCGCGAACTCTTCGCCCCGCGGCGCGGGCGGCACGACCCCCTGGTAGCGCCGCACCAGCTCCCACCATTTCGCGTTGAATCTGTCGGTGGGCAGGTGTTCCGCGTAGAGGGCGTACTCGAACCCGGGCATGGTCCCCGCACCGAAGCTCAGGAAGACCACGTGGCTGAGAGCCTCCCGCAGGAGGAGCTGGATCTTGTCGACTTCCGCGTGGCGCGGGATGATCCCGCGGGCTGCAAGAAACGGACGCTGCATTGCGGCCAGGCCCATCATGGAGCCGATCCCCTCGTGGAAGGCCCGGTTGGCTCCCGCGCGCAGAAGCAAAGGCACGCGCGGATTGGAATAGGAAAGGTAGTAGAAGATGTGTCCCAGCTCGTGGTGGGCGGTTTCGTACCACTCCGCGTTGGGCTCGATGCTCATCAGGGAGCGGACGTCCCGGTCGAGATCGAGATGCCAGGCGGAAGCGTGGTTGTTCTTCTTGTAAGGGGCGCCGGCCGGGACGGGAAAGAGGGAGGAGCGTTCCCAGAAGGTCTTCGGCAGGCGCGGGAAGCCCATGGAAACGTAGAAGGCCTCCCCCTGCTTGACGATCCACTCGGGATCCTTCCCCGCGAGGGCCGAATCGAGGTCCACGCCCTTCACCTTGACGAGCGCGCTCCAGTCCTGGGCCCAGCGATTGGGCAGCCAGTCGGCCGGGATCTGGTCGGGGACCGGCTGGCCGAATCGTTTGGCGAGTTCGTAGCGCGCCCAGGTGTGCAGTTCCCTGTAGAGGGGCCGCAGTTCCCGATTGATCCGGTCCATCATGGTGTTCATCTCCTCGCTCGTCATGCCATAGTCGGAGACCTGGTAGGCGTAGAAATCGGGATAACCGAGGGCCTGGACCACGCCGTTGCGAAGGTCGCGCAGGCGGGCAAGACCGTCCTTCAAGACGACGCCGACTTCCTTGGAAGCCTCCCAGGCCTTGCGGCGTTGCTCCGGATCGTCGGACCCGCGAAGGATCCGGTCGATCTCATTGGTGGTGACCGGCCTGCCGTCGATCTTGTAGTTGAATCCGTACAGATCCTGGACCTGCTTCCCCTCGGCCTCGATGAGCTGGGTCACGAGTCCCGGAACGGTCTGGGGATTGGCGGCCGCAAGGTAGAGGATCTTCTTGAGCTGCCGTACCTGGAGGGGAGGAAGTGAAGCCTGGCTGCGAAGGAACCGCTGCACGGTTTCGATGGTCTTCACCGCCCCGGTGAAGAGCGCGTACTTTTTGCGGGCCGCATCGGCTGCCTTCACGCGGGAGTCGTCCCCCTCCACGATCCGGGTGTTGGCCTCCCAGTCCGCCTTGTTCCAGGCGTAGTAGAGCTGCTGGTAGCGGGTCTGATAATCGTCCAGGAAGTTCTGGACCGTCTTCTGCATGGAGTATTCGCTCTCGAGAGGGGGCTGGCCGAGCCTCCGGGCACAGGCCAGGGCCGGAAGAAGGGCGAGAAGAAGCAGGGGGGACTTCATGGCGGAGCAGGATAGCCGCTCGGAAGGCGGTTCCGAGGGAGTTGCGGCCTCTCCCCCGCTGCCCCAGAATGACCGGCGATGGGCGAGACGGAATCCGTCAAAGGCGACGCCAGGGGCCGCAAGGGCCTCCACGCCCTTCCGGAGTGGAAGAAGGCCCTGCTCGGGATCGCGGTGCTCCTGGTTCTGGTCGGCCTCGGTTTGAAGGGTTATGGCTTCGTGTCCGGAAACAAGAACGGCTCGGGTTCTTCCGCTGCGGCCGCTCCAGGCGCAAATGGATTGGTTGACAGCGGGAAGACCCCCCCGCTCATCCCCGGAACCGAAACCGGCAAGGACACCGGAGCTCCCGATTCCGGGGAAGGGGCGGACTCCTGGTCTCCCATGTTCTTGAAACTGGGTTTCAGTTTCTTCGTCGGGTTTGCCTTGGGATTCGCCCTCCGATTCTTTTTCAAGATCACCCTGATCGCAACCGGACTTATTCTTCTGGCGATCTACGGTCTTTCCCAAGCTGACATCATCCAGGTGGACTGGAACGCCCTGGAGCAGCTCTACGATTCTTCCATCGACTGGATCTCCGGACAGGCGGGGACGCTCAAGGAATTCCTCACCGGCAACCTGCCCGCGGCCGGATCCGCCGCCTTCGGGCTCCTGGTCGGCTTCAAGAAGGGCTGAGCCGGCCTCCGGGAAGAACGAAGCCCGGCCGGATCTCGATCGGTTCCCTTTCCCGGGCTTCCGGGGTCCGTTCCGCCGCCTCCGGCCGGGGCACCCTCCCCGTTTTCCGGAGAATCCGCCGAAACTTCCCTGGAAAGCCATTCCGGGGGCATTTCAACGCCTCCCGGGGCCGGCCCATCCCGGGGGAGCCGAAACCTGTTCCCCGGGGAGGTCCCCCGTCCTGAGGGGTTTTTCCTTTCTTGAGGGCTTTCGGGCCGGAATTGCGCAATAATGGGATGTTCAAAGAGCGGCGAAAAGCCGATGACCAGAAAGGGGAGACTTGGGCGGGGAACCCGGAAACTCCAGCCTGGCCACTGGTTTTCCGCCCATTCTCCCAGGCGATCCTGGACCGGTGACGACCCCTCGAAAGCCCAGCGTTTTCCGGCGAGGCCTGCGATTCCTCTCCCGCCGGACCCGGCACGCCATGCCGGCGCTCCGGGTCTCCGGGGTTCCCGAGGATCTGGAGTTCGAGATTCTGGATGACGTCTGCCTGCGGGAGCTCGGAGACCGGCTGAGCCGGGTCTCCTTCACCCAGCTGTCCGGCTGGCGGCAGGCCGGGGTGTTCCGGCTCCATCTTCAGACCTCCACCGGACGCCCGTGGAGCCTGATCTTCAAGAACGCGATCTTCAACTTGGAAGGGATCCCGGCTCTGGAAGACCTTCCCCTGGCTCCCGGCCCTCCCGAGTTCCACGTCTACTCCAATCCGGGCGAGGAACTGGCGCAGTTCCTTCCAGACGTCTATTTCCTTTCGGAAGTCGAGCCGGGCAAACACTTTCAGTACCTCTTGGAGGATCTTTCCACAGAGTTCCGGCGCGCGCCTGCCCCTCAGGACACGCTTCGGGCGGCCGCTTCTCTTCCCGCCCTCCAGAAAGCCATGGAGGGGTGGCAGGGGAACGGGGGCGCCGAAAAGGGAATTCAGTACGACAAAGATGCCTGTTTGAAACTGCTGGCCTTCAGCCGGGAGCATCTGGAGAGGTACCTTCCGATCTGCAGCGACCCGGTGGTGGAATCCTCCATCTGCCTTCTTTCCGGGATTGCCGAGGTTTTTCTCGCCGAGGATCCCTTTTCCGAATTCGAACTCAGTCCCATCCACGGAGATTTCAACAAGGCCAACATCCTGATCCACAGGCTGGATCCTGGACGGATCAAGGTCCTGGACTGGGAGTGGGCGGGGCGTGGAATTCCCCACTCGGATGCCGCCTCCCTGCTCAAGCGCGCCCTTCCCGAGATCGAAAACCTTTCCCTGGCCGAATTCGTCCGCGCCGACGGACAACGTCCCGTCCTCCAGCACTTGCGCACCTACGAATGGTGCCAGCTCAGCCGGGGGGTCCTGGATGCTGCCTTCCTTGCGGTCCACGTCATGGATGCCCTGGAGAAAACGGACTGGCACGAGGAATACATCAAGACTGCCCTTCGCCGCGTCTGCCGTGCCTATCATGCCTTGACCCGGGATTACCCCGGGGCAAGTCTGCTAGGATCTCCCCGTGCTGAATGAGAAGAAGACTTTCGAGGCCCCCCGTCTCGAACTGGCCGGCTTTCTCCTCGGACGTGAACTCGTCCGGAGAAAGGAGTTGAATGCGTTCGGGCTCAAGATGCCGGGCACGGTGGTTTATTTCAACGCCTGGGTCATCCGGGAGAAGGATGCGGGAGGGGCCGGCAAGATCGCCGCTTATGCCCTTTCGGAGGAGGATGCCCGCAAGTGGGTCGAGGAGCATGGCGCCCGGTCCTAGGGAAAAGGAAGGCGGGATCCTTCCTTGCGTCGAAATCGAGCCCGTTCTTCCCGCCCGGCACTCGGTCATCTGGCTCCATGGGCTGGGGGCGGACGGCCACGATTTCGAACCCATCGTGCCCTTGCTCGGCCTGGGGGAGGATCTGGCGGTGCGGTTCGTCTTCCCGACGGCGCCTTCGATTCCCGTCACCATCAACATGGGGTTTCGCATGCCGGCGTGGTACGACATCCTGGAGCCGGATCTCGATCGACGGATCGATATGGAAGGGGTGCGCCGATCCGAAGAACGGATCCGGAGGCTGTTGGCGAAGGAGGAGGCCCGCGGGATTCCAGCCGGCAGGGTGGTCCTGGCGGGATTCTCACAGGGCGGAGTCCTGGCCCTGCATCTGGGGCTGAGGCACCCCGAAACCCTGGCCGGGATTATGGGGCTTTCCTGCTACCTCATCGGCGGGGATTCCCTTCAAGCCGGAGATCTGGAGGCCAACCGGAAAACCCCCGTCTTCCTCGCCCACGGAAATCTGGATCCCATGGTTCCCGTGAGCCATGGGGAGAGGACCCGCCGGCGGCTGGAAAGTCTGGGCCTTCGGGTGGAGTGGCACACCTATCCCATGGAGCACCAGGTCTGCCCCGAGGAGATTCAGGCCATCGGCTCCTGGATGGAACGCTGTTTTCGCGCCAAGGAGTGAAGGCCTCTACCAGGGGAGGGGCTGGGAAGCTCCCCGCCCTGGGCCGAAGATGGCGGCATTCGCAAGAAGCCGCCCAGTTCCCCGGAAGATCATCCGGTAGCCCGGCATGGAGGCGAACAGGATGACCTGGCCGTTCCCCACCCGTTCGACCGTCAGCCAGGCGGAGTCCGCGATCCGCTCCCGCGCCTCCGGCCAGAGCAGGCCCGAAAGCCGCAGGCCGTTCGCCCCCGCGAGCCGGACGGGGGTCCGCACGGGATCCTTGGAAAGAAAGACGCTGGAACCCGCGTAAAAGACGGCCATCTCCGCTCCGGTGCCCGCAGTGATCCAGTGACGCTCATCGACCAGTCCCCGCAGGAGGACTCCCTGAGGAGAGAAGCGGCGGGCCCAGGCATCTTCTTCCTTGTCGACCGCAGGCTCCTTGTTTTCTTCCTCGGCCGGCTTCCGTGCGGATTGTTTCGGGGCCTCCCAGACGGCTTCTTCGTCCACCCGGATGGTGCGGGATTCGTTTTCTCTTTGTGCGGCCCGCCGATAGCTGCCCAGTTCCTTCAGAACGTCCCGGCGGAGGCGCGTAGAGACCAGTCCGAAATCCTTCCCGCAGAGGGCCGCCGCGGAGGAGCCGCAGGCGACCAGGGTTCCGCCGTTCTCCACCCACGTGCGCAGGCCGACCCGGCGGGGGGCAAGGGCGCTGGAAAGGCCGCCGCGGGACGGCGGGATGATCAGGACGTTGTAGCGGCGCAGGTCGTAGTCTCCGAGGGTCTGGACGTCGAGAATCGAGAAGGGCACGCCGATCTCATGGTCAAGGAGAAACCAGATGTGACCGTAGGTGTCCGGAGAGATCGGCGAGTTCCCCAGAAGCGCGATCCGGGGAGCGGCAAGAAGGTGGAAGTGCTGGCCGCCCAGATCGGGCCCCTCGTCCGGAGATCTTTCCGTGGCAACGGGGCAGGGCCGCACTCCGGAATCCCGGGCGGCGCGCGCGACACCGGCCTCGATCCCGTCGCCGTTCTCCCCGCGGCGGACGAGCAGGCTGCCCCGCGGAAAAGTCCGGCCGGCTGCGGAGAACTCCCGGTCGGCCTGATGGACGGCGATTCCCCCCTGCAGGGCCCGCGCTGCGAAAGCGACGCTGGCATCACTGCTGCCATCCACGACCCAGGCCACCGCTTGTCCCTCCCCCTTGCCGTTTTCCGCCGGGACTTCCAGCCAGGATCCGGGCGGACCTTGCAGGGGCCCGTCCCCCAGCGCCGTGGCATCGGACCACCAGACGTCGAGGTCGAAGGCGCTGCCCAGCGACCACGTGGTGATGTCGTACATCATGGAAGTGTTCTCCTGCTCGAGGCGCCTTCGCTCCTCGGTGAGGACCTTCGCGTCGAAGTGCGGATCGAACTCGAGATCGGCCTTCACCAGGGCCCCCTGCGGCTGGCGGGCGGGGATGATCAACGAGCCGGCGGGGAATTCCTTGTGCGCGGCCGTGCTTCCCAGCCAGTTCACCGCATTTCGGGCGGTGAACGGTCCGGGGGCCTTCCAGATCCGGATTCCCTGGGCCTGGAGGAGGTCGAGCAGGGTCAGCTCCCGGGAACGGTTCATGCCCGGCACGAGAACGAACTGCCGCGAGTTCCCGGGCGCCCGGCGGGAGATCCGCGCCCGCCGTTCCGCCAGGTAGTCCTCCAGGATCTCCTCGCGGTGTGCTTGGAGGGTCGTCAGGTTGGCGAGCGAACTGACGGCGTGATGTTGGACAGCTTCCCGATAGGTGAGCACTTTTCCCGAAGCGCGCCTTAGTGGGAACCCCCGCGTGCCGGCCTGCTCGTAGAGGATGCCCACCGCACCGTTCAGGGAACCCCATGCGTCCGAGTAGAAAGGCGCCCAGGCGTCGGCCCATTCCCGGGTGTAGTAGCTCCAGGCGCGTGCGTCGAAGGCTTTGGCCTGATCGGCCGCGAAGACCTTGTGCCAGCGGGCGAGAGCGGGAGGCAGGTTCGGATTGTGGGGTTCCGACTGGGGGTAGAAGAGATAGGTGTCCTGGGATCCCATTTCGTGGGCATCGACCATGAGCTGCGGGTGGAAGGCCTGGATTTCCCGCCAGCGGCCGCGCGTTTCGGGGTTGGCGCCCACCATCCAATCGCGGTTCATGTCGAAGAGATAGTGGTTTCCCCTTCCCCACGGCCAGCGCCCTCTCTGCATGCTTTCGTCGTCCAGGTTGGCGACGTACCCCGCGCTCTGCTCCACCTGGGAGATGATGCGCTCCCGGCCGTCGGGGTTCATGACGGGGTCGATGACGACCACGACCTGGTCCAGAAGTCGGGCCGTTTCGGCGGAACGGTCGGAGATCAGGTGGTAGCCGAGCGCCAGGGCCGCGTCGCAGCCGGAAAGCTCATCCCCGTGGATGCTGTAGCCCAGCCAGGCGACCGCGGGCGTCTTCTCCACGATGCGTTCGGCGTCCTGGGAGGAAAGCCCTTGCGGGTCGGCCAGCCGGGCCAGGCCGGCCCGGATCGAATCGAGACGAGCCAGGTTGGCGGGGGAGGTGATGACCGCCCGGATGAGGTCCCGGCCCTCATAGGTCGTGGCATAGGTTGCGACCTCGACCCGGTCCGAAACCTCCGCCCAGCGGCGGAAGCAGTCCAGGATTTCCGCGTGATGGGAAAGCCTCGTTCCGAGCCGCTGCCCCAGCAGCGAATCCGGAGTCGGGATGGCCGGATCGGGGGAGGCATCGGGAAAGAAGGGTTCGGGAGCCTTCGTCCCGGCGGGGTCGCCGAAGCGGATGGGGTGGAAAGGAGCGGGCGGCTTCCGTTCACCCGCCTGGCGGGCGGCAAGGGGGAGCGGCAGGAGGCCGGCCAGAAGAAGAAGGAAGGGGATCGAGCGGGGGATTCGAGGGCGGCGGGGCATGGCGCCGGGCAATATAGCCCGCCTTGTGCGCGGGGACCGCCGCGGGGAGCTGGACCTCGGGATCGGGCGGGGCCATGCTTGCGCCGCTCCGCGTGCAAGCACCCATGGGACGAGAACAAAACAACCGGGCGGCCATCCTTTTGCGGAAGGAGGAGATCAAGGCCCGGTTCGATCGTGCCCGCCGGAAGGAGCGCTCCGCAGGGCGGCTGGCCATGACGGTTCTTTTCGGCGGGCTGGGTTTTCTCTCCTTCATATGGGACCGGTGGTTCGAACTTTCCTGGGTCTGGGGCGCCCTGGGCTGGCTGCTGCTTCTCCTGGGGGCGTATTTTTTGAGGGAACAGCGGACGAAACGGCGGATCCGGCTTGGATTCACCTTGCAGTGGCTCGAGAAACGCCTCCAGCGCTTGGACGGAGAAGTGGAATTCGGGCAGGCGGACGGAGCGGAGTACCGGGATCCCGCACACCCGTATTCGGGAGATCTCGATCTTTTCGGGCCGGCCTCCCTCTTCCACCGCTTGAACGCATGCCACACCGTTTCGGGGCGGGATGAGCTGGCGCGTTTCCTGAAGGGCGCGCCGGCCGGCGCCGGCCTGGCGGAGCGGCAGGATGCGGTTTCCGAACTGGTCTCGCGGGCCGGCTTCCGCGAGGCGCTGGAGGTGGAGTTCCGCTGCGTCCGTGCGGCGGGCGGGCGGGATCCCGTCACCCGCGCGCTCCTCGATGCGGAAACCCGCTCCTTGGCGGCCTGGGCGGAGGAAGACGACCTGCCGCACTTCGGGAAGGGAAGACTCGTTTCCGCCTGGACCTTGATGGTGCTGGCCAGTGCGGCGCTGGTGCTCAAGTTCGTGCTCCAACTCCCCTGGAACGTCTGCCTGCCCTTCTACCTGGCCAATTTCTGGCTACTCGTCCGGATTCCAGGCATGGAGCGCATCCTGAACCGGTTCGAACGGGTGCGCCGCACCTTGAAGGCCTGGTCGGAGGTCTTCCGGCTGCTGGAGGGGGAGGAATTCTCCTCCACGGTCCTGCAGGGGGAAGCGGACCGTCTGCACGAGGGCGGCTTCTTCGCCTCCCGCGAGATCGTCCGTCTGGACGCCCTGGTCTCCCGCCTGTCCCAGCGGCGCAACCCGGCATGGTTCTTCACCATCGACATCCTCTGGCTTCTGGATCTGCACGTCCTCCGTGCCCTCGAGCGCTGGAAGAGGACCCGGGGGCCCTTCCTTGCGGGATGGTTCCAGACCGTTTCCCGGTTCGAAGCGCTGGCTTCCCTGGCGGGTTACTCGGAGTCGGTGCCCGAGGAGACCCTGCTCGAGCAGCCGCAGGACGGGCCCTTTCTCCAGGCCGAAGACCTCGCCCATCCGCTCCTTCCGCCCGGGGAGAGGGTGGGAAACGACCTCCTTCTCGAGGAGCCGGGCACCGTTCTCCTGGTCACCGGATCCAACATGAGTGGGAAGAGCACTTTTCTCCGGGCTGTCGGGGCCAGCCTCGTGCTTGGCAGGCTGGGGCTTCCCGCGCCCGCGAAGCTTTTTCGGGTCCGCAGTCCCGGATTGGCGACCTGCATGCGGGTGGAGGACTCTCTCGCTCGGGGCGATTCCCTGTTCCATGCCGAGGTCTGCCGGTTGAAGGAGTGCCTGGACCTCGCCGAACGGCGGCCGGGCACCCTTGTGCTCCTGGATGAAGTCCTTTCCGGCACCAACTTCCGGGACCGGCACACGGGTACTCTGGCCGTTCTGCGTTCCCTGGTGGATCGAAAGGCGGTGGTCCTCCTGTCCACCCACGATCTTGAACTTGCCGGCCTGGCCCGTGAGGACCCGGCCCGGTACCGGGTGGTCCACTTCCGGGATTTCCTCGAAGCGGGAAGGATGGCCTTCGACTACCGGCTGCGGCCCGGTCCCTTGGAGGTGAGCAACGCCCTGGAGGTGATGCGCCAAGCCGGTCTCGAGGTGGGAGATTCCTGAGGGGGGCTTCCGGATTTCGTGTGGGTTCCTCCCCTCCCCACGACCGGTTTCCGCTTCTCCTGCCAGCCACTCTCCGGAAA